>JAURCU010000060.1 GCA_030828305.1 Luteolibacter sp. | reverse complement strand
CCAGCTCCTTGCTCTCGCCGGTGATGTAGAAGATGTTGCTCTGCGCCTCGGGCATGTTGTCCACGTACTCCTGCAGGGAGATGAGGGCGCCGTCGGACTTGGTGGTCTCGAAGCGCAGCAGCTTGGCCAGCGTGTCCTTGTTGGCGAAGTCGGTGGCGACACCCTCCTTGAAGAAGCGATCGAACTTCTTGTAGAAGGCGCGGAATTTGTCCGGATCGGCCTTGGCTTCCTTCTCGAACATCTTGATGACCCGCTTGCTAATGACCTGGCCCAACTTCTGGATGAGGGCGCTGTCCTGCATGGTCTCGCGCGAGATGTTGAGGGGGATATCCGCGCTATCGACAACACCCTTCAAGAAGCGCATCCAGTCGGGAAGCAGGCCCTCGGGCTTGGGGTCGATGAGCACCTTGCGGCTGTAGAGGGCCACGGCGGGCTCGGTCTTCTGAAACCCCATGGCCTCGGGGTTCTCACTGGGAACAAACAGCAGCGAGTTGATGACGATGGGTGCGTCCGCACTGAAGTGCAGGCGGTAGCTGGGTTCGTCAAAGGCCTTACAGGCGAACTGGTAGAAGGCCTTGTATTGCTCGTCATTGACTTCGGACTTGCTCTTGAGCCAGAGCGCTTCGACTTCGTTGATGCGCTTGTCACCCAACATGATGGGAAAGCCCACGAAGTTGCTGTAGGTTTCGACCAAATGTTTCACCCGGTCTTGCTTGGCGAAGTCGGCAGCGTCCTCGCTAAGCTTGATCTCGATCTTGGTGCCCCGCTCCAAAGCCTCGACGGCTTCGATCTCGTAGCCGGTCTTGCCGTCGCTGGTCCAAACGTGGCCCTTGTCGTCGGGGCGCCACGAGCGCGAGTAAACCTTCACTTCGTCGGCCACCATGAAGGCGGAGTAGAAACCGACACCGAACTGGCCGATGAGGTTCTGGGGTGACTCCCCGCTCTCCTTGAGCGCCTTGAGGAAGGACTTGGTGCCGGAATGGGCGATGGTGCCGAGGTTCTCGACCATTTCGTCGTGGGACATGCCGATGCCGCGGTCGGTGATGGTGATGGTCTTGGCCTCCTCGTCGACCGCTATGCTGATCTGAAGATCGAGTTTGGGATCTTGGATGTCCTTCTCGGTGGCCTCAACATGGCGAAGTTTTTCCATTGCGTCCGAGGCATTGGAAATCAGCTCACGCAGGAAGATCTCCTTGTCGGTGTAGAGGGAGTGGACCACGAGATCGAGCAGTTGCTGGATCTCGGCTTGGAAGGCGTGTTTTTCGAGGGTAGCGTCGCTCATGGTATTGGTGAAATTTGGTATATGGCCGGGAATTTAATGATGATGCGCTCTGTGTCAACGCACCTGGCGTTGAAAGTCGCAGCCATTCAACCGAGGATTATCATTGAATCCCAAACATACGCTTGGCGTTGCCGAAGCAAATATCCTCGATCAGTTGCGAGAGGCTTTCAAAATCATCAGGCAACTCTCCCCTATCGACCTCTGAACCGATCAGATTGCAGAGAATGCGGCGGAAATACTCGTGGCGAGGATAGGAGAGGAAAGAGCGCGAATCGGTCAGCATACCCACAAATCGGGATATCAGGCCGGTGGACGAAAGCGCGTTCATTTGGAGCTCCATGCCGTCCTTCTGGTCGAGGAACCACCAGCCGGAGCCGAACTGGATCTTGCCAGCCACTTTTCCGTCCTGAAAGGCGCCGGTGAGAGCGGCGAAGAGGTAGTTGTCACGGGGATTCAGGTTGTAGAGGATGATGTTGGGAAGGCTGTCCTCACTGGCAAGGGTATCCAAATAGTGCAACACGGCAGGGCCTTGCTGGGTGTCGTTGATGGTATCGAAACCGGCATCGGGTCCGACCTTTGCCAACATCTTGCGGTTTACGTTGCGGACCACGCCCAGGTGGAGCTGTTTGGTCCAGCCCTTCTCGGCATCCCAGCGACCCGATTGCAGCATCAGGTAGAAGGCGAACTTCTCCTGTTCATTGGAGGACACTGGATCGCCATTGAAGGCCTTATCGAAGATGGAGGAAGCTTCTTCATCCGTGCAGGGGATCATGGGCAGGCGGTCAAAGCCATGATCGGAAAGGCGGGAGCCTGCGGCATGAAATTCGTCGTGGCGCTTCTTGAGAGCGCTCAGCAGGTCGCTGAGGCTGCCAATTCTCACCCCGCTGGTCGCAGCAAGCTTCTTCACCCAAGGCAGCCAATTGTCGGGCTGCTCAACGGCAAAGGCTTTGTCAGGGCGGAAGGTTGGCGCCACCAGGGTCTTGATGCCGAGTTCCTTGCAGGCATGGTGGTGATCGAGCGGATCGGCGGGATCGTCGGTGGTGCCAACCATGCGCACATCGAACTTATCGAGGATGCCGTGGGCGCAGAAGCTGTCTTCCTTGAGCTTGGCGTTGGCACGCTCCCAGATTAGGTCCGAAGTACTGGGGCTGAGAAGAAGATCGATATCGAAGTAACGCTGGAGCTCAAGGTGGGTCCAATGATGGATGGGATTGCGCAAGGTGTAGGGCACGGTTTCGGCCCAGGCCTCAAACTTGTCTCGCGGGCTTGCGTCACCGGTAATGCGCTCTTCAGCAATGCCATTGGCACGCATCAGACGCCATTTGTAGTGGTCGCCACCAAGCCAGATTTCACTGAGATTGTCCCAACACTTGTTGGTGGCGACTTCCTCGGGACTCAGGTGGCAATGGTAGTCGATGACGGGCTGCTCGGCCGCGACCTCGTGAAAGAGACGCTTGGCGCTCGGCGAATGAAGGAGGAAATCCTGGTCGGGGTAAGCCATGTGCGGATCTCAGCGTATCCCCCGTTCCCATCCAAGGGGAAAAGAACGTTGGTGGCACTCGGGACTGCAGGAACTGGGGCGGAGATTGCCAATTTGTATTGAATTCGGCAGCAGACCGATGATGTAGGACAGCACGCTTGCGCGCACCATCTTGAAGGAGCCAATGCCGTCCAACGCAATGCTATCCAAAAGCTTGAGAAATGGTGAGCGCTTCGGAGCAATTTCGAGGCTAATCGGGGGGCGTGAGTTGCCCTGAAACTTCATCTTGTGCAAGTGAATTGCAACAAAGGCAGATCAACCGCGCCTTATCTCACAACCGTTGAAAAAGATCCAGATGCGATAAACCTTTTTGCGGCTGTTGATGATCACCCCGGTTTGCAAATCCACGCGCTCGGCAATCAGTTGCTGGTTGATGTCGACCACGGCACGAAATCCCCTCTCAGAGAAAATATCGATGAGCATGGCGATGGCGACGGGATCGTCGAAGAGTTCGTCCTCGGTGTTGAACATGGCGCGTCCAGTCACGGCGTAGCGCTCGACGACGGGCATGACCTTGTTCTGGATAAAATTCACCACCCAGATCAGCAGGTCGGGATGCTCGACCTGGTAACTATCGAGGCGATTGATGAGCTTCTGGCGACCACTCTGCACGACTTCATCGGCAAGTGGAAGATGGCGAAGCGTGTCGTAAGTGCGGGGATCGAGTTCGAGAGAGCTTTGGTAGTCGAGCTCACGAATAATGTTTTGCTGAACCACATCGACTGGTGCCTGAGCATTGATGAAGTGGTAGTGAAATATTTGGCGAAGTGAGACCAGAGCGTGGTAGGTCTTTTCCTTGAAGGTGCGATATCGACCACGTGCCAATTCTTCATCAAAGTCGGTCTTGCGTTCCTCCCATAGCTCTCCAATTCCAGATTCACGGACTTCAGAATTGTGGGCAAGGGTTTCCTGCCCGCGCTTGAGTTGCCGAGCAATGCTCTCAGCCTCGTCGATGAAGAGCACCATGATGTGGAAAGTGGGCTGACGAAAATGATGTGCTTGCGCCGTATTCGAGAATTCTGTGCGCAATTGCATCATCTTGTCATAAAGCATTTTCAGGCACTCGACCTGCACTTTGGTACGAGGAAAACCATCGAGAACAACGCTGTCACGGTATTGCTCTTTGAGCAGTTCGCGCAGCAACAGACGCAAGACTTCCTCGTCACCCACCATGCCGCCTGCTGCCTTGATTTTTTCAGCTTCCGGTGAATTGAGTAGTGAGCTGATGACGACAGGCTCCGGGGAAATTCCGCGGACTTTGCGGATGAAGTCGGTATTGGTTCCCTTGCCTGCACCGGGCGCGCCACCCAGCAGAATCCACTCCTTAGGGAAGTGGAGTTCCTCATGACCGTATTGCTCCTCGAGATCCTTCCAAACCCGATTGAAAATGATTTGGGCGTCCTTGACCTCCAGCTCGTCGGAGGGTGTGGATTTTGTGGGGCTTGGTCCAGAACTGAGGGGAAGCGAACTCATGCAGTTGTGATGAATGTGACGAGCGCGACACGTAGCTTCAACCCAGAAAGATTAAATTCTGGCGAATGCGGATGCAGTCGATCATGCGACATCTGTGCTCTATTAGCTGCCGCCGGGCTTGGTAATATCGCGAAAATGACCAGCTTCGCAGGCGCGCACGAAGGTTTCTGCCTCGCTCTTGAGCTTGTCCCAGCACTGACGAATTCCGTCGGCTTCCTTCTCACACACGCTGTGGTCTTCAACAGCAGAGGAAATCCCCTGCAGCAAACTGGAAAACTGACCTATGATTTGCTGGGTGCGCTGGAAAACATGAGATTCCTCTTGGGGATTGACTTCCGGGTCGCGCACGAAGCTTCCACCCTGTTGGCGACACAGCCATTCGATGATTCCTGTATCCTGACTGAGTTCGATGATTTGCTGCAGGCGATCAAGGGGGTTTCGGCTCCCTGAACCATTATCCGTCGGTTTCTCTGCCCACTTGTAGACGAGAGACAGTGAGACTCCCAAATCAGCAGCAACTGCCTTGGGCGATGTCTTCTTGAGGGCCTCTTTAAGGACTTCATGGCTTTCCATCCAGGAAGTTTGAAGGCTCATAGAGCATTTGAAAAGCCGACAAATCAGGCCCCGGCATCGGAGTCGTAGTCTTTTGGCGCGCGGACAATCTTTTCAACGCCGTGTTTGGTCACGATGTTGCCCTTGCTGGCACGGGCCTTGATACCGATCTCTGCAAAAAGCAGAGGGCGCACGAGATTGCGGATGCGCAGCCCGCTCTTCAGGTGGACTAGTAGCATCTGAGCATTGCTTTCCTCCTCCGATTTATGGACCGCAAAGTAGAGGACGCGGCTTCCGGCACTGCCGCGACCGAGTTCGTATTCCTTGTCGCGGGTTACGCCACCCACCCTGAAACGCTTGGCATAAACTGTGCCCTGGCGTCCATCGCGGAAAACCATGGAGTAGATCAGATCTTCCTCCTTGCGGAAAACGGCCACGCGCATCGGCTTCTGGCCGACAAAGATCTTATCGGCGACCTTGGCAACCCGCATCTTGCCGTCTTGGGTAAAGGCAATGATGTCATCAATGGTCGAACACTTTTCAATCGGCTCGCCATCTCTCTTGAGGCCGTATCCGGCGAAACCATTCTTGGTGTCAACGTAAAGGGTTTCCGTGGCGGCTACCACCTGTGTACGGTCCACCTTGTCGAAGGCCTCGATGGTGGTATTGCGCTCACGACCCTTGCCGTATTTCTTGGCCAGATCCTTGAACCAGTTGATGGTGAAGCGGGTCAGATTCTTGAGGTTTTTCTCGGCCTCGGAGATCTTATCCTCGAGAGCCTTGATCTGTTCGTCGGCCTTGAAGGAATCATACTTGGAGATACGCTTGATCTTAATTTCGGTGAGACGAACGATATCTTCCTCGGTAATGTCACGCTTGAAGATCTTCTTGTAAGGCTTGAGGCCTTTTTCAATGGCAGCGATTACGGCTTCCCAAGTTTCGCACTCCTCGATGTCGCGGTAGATGCGCTTCTCGATGAAGATTTTCTCCAACGAGCCGAAGTGCCACTTCTCGGCGAGTTCTGAGAGGAGGATTTCGAGTTCAAGTTTGAGCAGCTCCCTGGTCTGCTCGGCGTTACGCTTGAGAATCTCAGCGACTCCCATGAATTGGGGTTTGCCCTCAGAAATGACGCAGGCATTCGGTGAAATGCTAAGTTCGCAGTCAGTGAACGCGAAAAGCGCGTCACGAGCCGTATCTGCGTCAGCACCCGCTGGCAGGTGCACTAAAATGTCAGCATCGGCCGCGGTATTATCCTCGATCTTGGAGACCTTAATCTTGCCCTTTTCCTGGGCGGCGACAATGGAATCCATCAGTGCAGTGGTCGTGGTGCCGAATGGAACTTCGGTGATGCGCAGCAGGTTCCTCTTCTCGATTTTGATCTGTGCACGGACGCGGATCTTGCCACCGCGCAGACCGTCCTTGTAGTCGCTGGCATCCATCACCCCCCCGGTCGGGAAGTCCGGAACAAGTTCAAATTTCTCTTTGCGTAGGGCGGCAATCGAGGCGTCGATCAACTCCAGGAAGTTATGGGGCAGAATCTTGCAGGCTAAGCCCACGGCAATTCCCTCCACGCCCTGTGCCAGTAATAGCGGAAATTTGACCGGGAGGGTTTCGGGCTCCTTGCGACGACCGTCATAGCTGGGCAGCCAACTGGTTGTCTTTGGATTGAAAAGGATGTCCTTGGCCAGCGGGGTCAGGCGCGCCTCAATGTATCGGGCTGCTGCGGCGCCATCACCCGTCAGGGTGTTACCCCAGTTGCCTTGGGTGTCGATAAGCAGATCTTTTTGGCCCAGTGCGACAATGGCCGCTGCAATTGATGAGTCCCCGTGAGGGTGGTAGTTCATGGTATTGCCGACAATGCCAGCGACCTTGTTGTAGCGGCCGTCGTCGATCTCATCCATCGCGTGGAGAATGCGGCGCTGCACCGGTTTTAGTCCGTCGGCCAAATGAGGGACCGCGCGCTCAAGGATAACGTAGCTCGCGTAGTCCAAAAAATAGTCAGAATACATCTCGCCGAGGGAGGCGTGGTGATCCGGTTCGTGACTCATTGGTGCGGATGCTTAAAGGGCAAGAGGCGTGGAGGCAAGCATCAGCTTTGATCAAGATGCCTTAAACAGTTGCCACGACTGCCTTTGCGA
This sequence comes from Luteolibacter sp., assembly GCA_030828305.1. Lineage (GTDB taxonomy): Bacteria > Verrucomicrobiota > Verrucomicrobiia > Verrucomicrobiales > Akkermansiaceae > Luteolibacter. The sequence goes on along the minus strand of JAURCU010000060.1, from coordinate 7,366 downwards.
GCTTGGATGGATTCGTCTGATGTCCGATTTCTCCCCATCTGCCAGTATCACCAAGGTCCAAACCTTTGTCCGCCGATCCAGTAGCACCCTGTTTCTGTGGGTCTTGGTGACAGGGGTTTTCATCAGCGGCTGGACATGGGCTTTTCTCGCCTTGATGGGCACCTTGGTGATAATCGCCACCCTTGAGTATTTTCGGATGATCCGGGCCGATAAGCTTCCCTGCTTTCCACGTTTCGGTCTGGTCTGCGCCCTGACGTATCTCGCTGTTGAATACTGGCCGATGATTATGGGCAAGACGCCCTACCCCGAACTTGAGATTCTAGCACTCTCAGCAGTGACCATCGGTGCTTTCACCCTTCAGCTGCGCTACAGGATTGAGGGCATCAACTCGCTGCTTTCCGTCGCCAGCAACTTGCTCGGATTTGTCTACATCCCTGTCATGTTTGGTTTTGCGGCAAAGTTGCTGTTCCTGGCGCCCGGTAGCATGGAGACGCCTGGCCAGCTCCCGCCATCTTCCGCATTCCTTCTGCTTTGGCTGATCGCGGTTACCAAATTCACCGACATGGGCGCTTACATAACCGGTTCGCTGATCGGCAAACACAAGATGATTCCCCACATCAGCCCCGCCAAAACCTGGGAAGGCTTTGCCGGCGGTCTACTCTTCTCGCAATTGGCCGGCTTTGGCCTATACCTATGTTTCCCTGACCACTTGTCCATCCTTGGCGGCCCCATGCATGTGGCGATCCTTGGAGGACTGCTCGCGGTCCTCGCGGTTGTCGGCGACTTGGCGGAGAGTGTCGTCAAACGTTCGCTTCACGCCAAGGATTCGGGGCAGATACTGCCTGGTATCGGCGGCTCGTTGGATTTGATTGATAGCATTTGCTTCACCGCGCCCGCTCTTTACTTCTACATAAAGTGGGTACTTTTGCCCACATTCTGATATGAGTTCCCCGAGCAAACGCCGTGTCCTCCTGCTTGGCTCCACAGGTTCTATTGGTCAGTCGACCCTGAAGGTTGCCCGCAGCATGCCCGATGAGATAGAAATCGTTGGTTTGGCCGCCAATCGTAGCGTGGAGTTATTGGCAGAACAAGTGCATGAAACTGGTGTCAAGCAGGTGGCGATTCACGATACGACCCAAGAGAACGCACTACGTCGTCTGATACCTCAGGATGTATCCATCCACTCAGGCCCGGAGGGTCTCATCGAGCTGGCTCGCATGGAGGGCGCGGATATTGCTCTGATCTCAATTGTTGGCACCGCTGGACTGCATCCTGCACTCGCCGCTATCGAAACCGGCAAGGATCTTGCCATCGCCTCCAAGGAAATCCTGGTCATGGCAGGTGAGGTGGTCACCCAAGCCGCCACCCAGCACGGGGTGAAACTCCTACCTGTGGACAGCGAACACAACGCCATCTTTCAATGCCTGGATGGTCACGGCAATCCCGGCGAGGTCTCCAAACTGATTCTCACCGCATCTGGAGGTCCTTTTCGTCAGACGCCTGCAGCTGAACTCGTGAACGTTACTCCAGAACAAGCCCTACAGCACCCAACATGGGATATGGGTCCTAAAATTACCATCGACTCCGCCACACTCTTCAACAAGGGCCTCGAAATGATCGAAGCCCGCTGGCTTTTTGGTATCGGCATGGAGCGTATCGATGTGGTGGTGCATCCACAGAGCGTTGTCCACTCCATGGTCGAATTCTGCGACGGCTCGGTGCTCGCGCAACTGAGCAACACCGACATGTGTTTTCCAATCCAGTATGCTCTTACCTGGCCACGGCGCATCAAGGGAGATTTGAAGGCCCTTGACTTGGCCAAATTGGCAAAACTGGAATTCGAACCTCCACGCTTCGAGGACTTTCCCGCTCTTCATCTGGCTCGTGATGCGGGTCTGAGTGGAGGCACCCTTCCCGCGGTCTACAACGCAGCCAATGAAGTTGCCGTGCAAGCTTTCCGCAATGGGCTCATTTCCTTTCCCGATATCTGGCATTGTGTGAAGCGGGTGATGGATACCCATATAAATCTTCCCTCATCTTCACTGGACACTATTCTGAAGGCCGACAGGGAGGCGCGCCTCGCAGCTACGGATTTCTGCACAAGCTCATGAGAGCAACCGGAGATAGCGCTGGCTCAACACATTCAGGCAAGATCATGATGTTGCTCGTGGCTGTCTGCTTGATACTCATCGGCAGCCTTTTCATCTATCTGATGGGGCGTAGCTACTTACGCGCCAACGCCATGAGAGATTGGCCGGTGGTGGAATGCATCATCCTGGAATCCTCAATCGAGCAGCGGCAACACGATCCCTATTCCCCGCAGGAATTCAGCCATCAGGTTCTCTACGGCTACGATTGGGAGGGTCATTCCTATACGGGCAAACGCATCAGCCTTCGCGGCGTCAAATGGTCGAGCAAGGGTCATGGCGTGGATCGGAGCCGTGCCAGCTACCCTGTGGGCAGCATTCAGCGTTGCCATGTGAACCCCGACGACCCCCTCGTCGCCGTGCTCGAATTGGACTCGCTTGCTCCACTTTACTCCATCTGGTTTCCGAGCCTGTTCGTCATTGGCGGTCTGGGCATCTTGATCACGGCTATCAGGCCTCGCAAAACAGCACGATGAGCTCAGCTGAATAGCACAAGCATCATGGGATGTTTTAGTTGATTCTGTCCGAATCAGGGCCTTATAATGCCCGTCCCGACTTAACCGCACACGGCAGGCACCTTTTGCCGTCCTAACCCCAGGCGCATATCAGCCCACTCCCTACATTCTAATGAATCCAGATCGAGCGACTCTAAACTTCCTCAACAGCTTTCCAGAAGAGGCGCGCAAGCGAGGCGAAATGCTTCAAAAAGATGGTGCGGTAACCCAAATTTTTGGCAACCATCTCTTTATTCAGGGCCGCGTCGAGGACGAGACCGGAACATTCCGTACCAGTTTGCGCTTACAGGGTAATCGGTGGTTCGGCTCCTGCAATGCCGATGACGACACTGTTAACGGTGCCTGCCAATATGCCACCATGATGGAGCGCATGCATCGCGGCGAGGATTTGCCCGAATCCCCCAACGAATTCGATGACACCCCCATCATTGACATTATCGAGGACAAAATCGAACGCGAGCTTGACGATAATGAGGCCGACTACGTCACCAAGATCGAAAAACGCTACCGTCGCTACGTGATCGAGGGCGAACTGCATGATCACGACATGGTGCGCATCAACCCACGCTGGGAAATCACCACTTACGATGCCCTTGAAATTTGGCCCATGCCTCCGGGTGACATCCTCGAGTTTTGGAACTACATCGCTTACGCCTTCTACAAGAAGAAGCTGCCTTATCCTGAATTCATGAACGTGGTGACCGATCTCGGTCATGTGCAAAAGAAAATGGCGGACTGGGAGCAGGAGCGTGAAGTCGCCGCCTGGTATGACCGCATTGAACAAGTTAACGAGCGTCCTCCACAGGATGAGCCGGTCACGGTCAACTTCCGTTTGGTTGCTACTATCAACGAGGCCCGACTCGAAGCCCATGAATCGAAGTCCGAGAGCTGGATGCAACTGCGTGAGAAGAACGACATCGAGAGGCTCGTCAGTCTCCATCATGAGGGCGCTCTGCTCATGGATGCTCCCAGCCAGACCCTATGGGAACATTTCCTCGCCCACTACCGCGACAGCAGTGACACCACCTTAGACTTCGATCAGGAGGAATCCTGTCGCTTCATGAACCGGGTCTTCCGTCAACCCGCACTCAACGGCTATATTGTCAACCTGGACGAGCGCCACTTCAAGGTGGTCGAAGATGCCCTGCAATGGATATGTGAAGACGACCCATACGATTCCAATAGCTTTGCCCTGCAATTGGTAACAGCGACCGGTGAGAATGTCTCGCACTCCGTGCGCCTGCTGCCCGGCCGCAAGGAACTCTATCAATCGGACGAAACTGTGTTCCCCGGCCCGCCTCGCTGGCTGGACGATACCGAGGTCATGCCGCGCTATCTGATTCCAAAGCAGGTCATCGATTCCCTGGAAGGCGTGGAATTCCTTCGCAAGATCGGGGCCACTCTGCCTGAGTCGCTCAAGAAGCGGGTGGTCGACCTCGAGCTGAAGCCAAAATTTGAAATGAAGCTCGTCGCTGGATTAACCGCGGCTGAAACCGAGCACTTGGTTATCGATGTCCAGGCCATCGAAACCAAGCAACGACGCACCGAGAAACTGACCAAAGAAGGTTGGGAAATGATTGAGCAGCAACCTGTCAAGGGTCGCCAATTGCTTCGCTTCGCACGCGAAGCACTCTATCCCGTTCCCGGCATCCTTGAGGAGATGGGGCTTAGCTACGATGAGAAGTTGGAGGCCTTCAAGGGGCGTATCACCAAGCAGTTCCCTGAGAAGTTTGCCGAATGGGTAGGAGCCATGCCCAAGGACATCGACCTCGATATCGATCTGCGGCTCAAGTCCATCCTCTCGGATCCCGTCACCGCATCCGTGCGCTTCGAGGTGGTCGGCCAGGACATCGACTGGTTTGATCTGCGCATTGTCATTGATGTGCAGGGTGTCAATCTCTCCAAGGCCCAGATTCGCCAACTCGTCGCTGCTCGTGGCGGTTATGTCCGCATGGAAGACGGATCTTGGATGCGTCTGGAAATCAAGCTCGACGCCGACCAGCGCGAGGCAGTCACTCGTCTCGGACTCGACCCTTTCGACCTATCAGGAGAAACTCACCGCATGCATGCCCTGCAGTTGGCTGACCCAAAAGCCGCAGAGGTTTTCGACCCTAAGGCGTGGGAGCGCATCAAGAACCGCGCCAGTGACATCACGGTTGAGGTGAACCCCGATCTGCCCAAAAAACTAAATGCCACTTTGCGCCCTTATCAGGTTGAGGGGTTCAAGTTTCTTACCTACCTGGCCACCAACAACTTCGGCGGCATTCTCGCCGACGACATGGGTCTAGGTAAAACAGTCCAGTCCCTGACCTATCTCCTGTGGTTGTTTGATGAGCACAAGAAGACCAAGCGGCCCCACATGCCTGCTTTGGTGGTCTGCCCTAAATCCGTTCTTGACGTCTGGTTTAGCGAAGCTGGAAAGTTCACACCGGAACTCAAGGTCAAGATCCTCAAGAACCGTGACGACATCGATCTCGCCCAGATTCAGAACGATCTCGATATCCTGGTTCTCAATTATGCCCAACTGCGTGTTTGCGGCGAGGAGCTCAACCAGATCAAGTGGCTGACCGTCATTCTTGATGAGGGTCAGCAGATCAAGAACCCTGACTCCAAGGCAGCAAAGTGCGCCCGTGAACTCCAGAGCCAGAACCGCCTTGTATTGACCGGCACGCCCATCGAAAACCGACTCCTGGACATGTGGTCGCTAATGGCCTTTGCCATGCCAGGCGTGCTTGGTACCCGAGCCTACTTCAAGAAGCGCTTTGACAAGCGCAAGGATCCCCTCAGCCAGAGCCGCCTAGCCTCGCGCCTTCGGCCTTTCCTGTTGCGCCGCACCAAGATTCAGGTCGCACAAGATCTGCCGCCCCGGACCGAGGAGGAGGTTTACTCCAAAATGGAAGGCATTCAACTCGACCTCTACAAGGCCGAACTCAAGCGTATTCAGAAGGCTTTGTTAGGCCTCGATTCAGACGAGGCGGTGAAGAAAAACTCCTTTGCCATCTTGCAGGGTCTGATGCGGCTGCGCCAGATCTGCTGTCACCCCGGCTTGATCGATCCAAAGTATCTGAAGGAGGAATCTGCCAAGATGGAGTCGCTTTTCTACCTGCTCGATCAACTCCATGACGAAGGCCACAAGGTTCTCGTTTTCTCCCAATTCGTCTCCATGCTTGATTTGATCAAGGCGCGCCTCGAGTTGGAAAGCCGACCTTACAACTACCTCACTGGTCAGACCAAGGATCGGAAAGGCGAAATTGAGAAATTCCAGACTACAAAAGATCCCTCGGTCTTTATGCTCTCACTCAAGGCAGGCGGTTCGGGGCTGAACCTGACATCGGCCTCCTATGTGGTCCTCTACGATCCTTGGTGGAACCCTGCCGTTGAAAACCAGGCTATCGACCGCACACACCGTATCGGTCAGAAAAACAAGGTTATTGCCTACCGATTGCTCACTCGGGACACGGTTGAGGAAAAAATCCGGATCCTCCAGCATCAAAAAACACAACTGGTTACCAATGTGCTAGGTGATGAAGGTTTTGCTTCCAACCTCGGTATCGACGATCTCCAATTCATCCTCAGTCATAGTATTGACGAGGACGAAGAACAGCAAGCCGCAGACATGCCTGCTGCAAACAAGGCGGCGAAGAAGGCAGCCAAGAAAGCGGCGAAATCCAAGTAAGGCATCTGGATCCGCTCTCTCCACTGCGCCGTGCTCCATTGACAATCCTTTCTAGCTCCACCATATCCCGATCATGTCGAATGCATTGCCACCAAAGCCACGCCTGGTCGGGCCAAAAGTGCGTGTCTGTATTGTTGCTTCAAAATACAACGAACAGTTCACAGATGCCCTCGTCGATAATGCCGTAAAGGAAATCGAGGTAATTCTACCCTATGCACGCATCGACCTGATCCGTGTGCCCGGTGCCTATGAGATACCAGTGACCGTTGCCAACCTGCTAGTCAAAGACCCCCCATCCTGTGTGATAGCCCTCGGCTTGATCATCCGGGGTGCCACCGATCATGCCGATCTGATTGGGCAATCCGTAACAACTAGCCTACAGCAGATCGCTGTGCGTTCCTTGTGCCCAATCATCCACGAAGTCCTCCTGGTCAATGATGAACAACAGGCACAGGCACGCTGTATTGGAGATCAAATCAATCGTGGCAGGGAGGCTGCCAAGGCAGCTGTTAGCATGATTGATATTACCAACGAAATCAGGCGGGTGGCCAATCGCCAGTCTTCAAATAGCTGATCATGCCAAGTCGCCGCAAAATCAGGGAAGCCGTCATACAGTTTCTCTATTGCGCCGACCTCGAGGGAAGCGCGCACCCGGAATCCATGACCGAAACCTACTGGGATTTCATCTTGGAGTCCGACCAACGCAAGCTGCTTTCCGCCGAATTCCGTATGATTCATCATCTAGCGCATGGCCGGAATAAAAGACTTGAGGAATGGATCAAGCGCAAGGATCAAGCACTCAAATCCCTTTCCGGCTGGCCTGAAGCAGAGAACCTGGCACGTATCCTCGAGCGAATCTCCAATAGCGAAACAAAATGGAGTGTGGCTTATGCGAATCTCCAAAAACTGTCACTCGATGGCGAGGATGCCATCATTATCAAACGTCTTGAGCTTGCCATGGATGAGCTATTCTCCATCGACAAGTCTCTGCAACAGTCACGATCCGAATTCCTTGCCGGTGCCGAGGA
>JAURCU010000005.1 GCA_030828305.1 Luteolibacter sp. | reverse complement strand
TCGCTAGAACTCATTGTGCAGGGCCCTGAGGCCTAATTTAGGTGAAATCCCAAACTTATTTCGCTGTATCTGCTTTCCTGCAATACTTCCTGCAATAGGTGTGCAAAACCCGCAACTTTCTGTATCGGGCCGGATTGAGAAGATTTCGGATTTGGGCACAAAAAACCCTGCGGCTCATTGAGCTGCAGGGTTTTTGAAAGTGGTACACCCTGAGAGATTCGAACTCCCGACCTTCTGATTCGTAGTCAGACGCTCTATCCAGCTGAGCTAAGGGTGCATTGGGTAGTGTGTTGCGCCCATGGCGCGGGGGCGGGAAGAAAGCCCGCAATCTGGAGTCATGTCAAGGAATTCGAATCCTTTATTGGGGCCAACACTGCAAATCAGGGCTCTTGTGGCACCGTCAGCATTTCGGGTGGCTGGGCTTCGCCCTCAGCAGGCTTGGGAGGCTCCACACTCACCACCATCTCCCCGCGATTGTGCAGCAGCAGGTCGACGTTGGACTTGCCCATCAGATAGGTGCGGCCTTCGAAGAATTTGGCTTCGCCAAGTTTTTCCTGCAATATTTGACGGCGCTCGGCGAAGGCTTTGTCCAGTTTGGCGGAGTTCTCGGCACTCTCGCCCTCCGCCTTCTTGCGTTGATCTGGCAGACTGGCCTCGACTTTTACCTGCAGCAGGTATTGTTGCCCGTTGTCCGCGCTTGGAACAAGTTGCAGGCCGTAGGTGAAGCCTTCGAAAGTTTTGATAGTGGCCTTGATGCGGCCTTTTTCGCTGCCGAGCTTCTCTACCTTATCCTTGGGGATGACGTCTTCGAATCGGGCGTATGAGAATAGGCCGCCCAGACGATTGGAGAGATTGCTGTTGGCGACTTCGTTGGGCTTGCCACCGACAACCTGAAAGGAGGCCTCTTCGCTCTCGCGCTTGAGGTGCCACTCGATCTCGGGGCTGTCGGGCTTGGTGACCTCGATGGATTCGATTTTCTCTGGGCTGATGAACGTGTCGCGTAGCCAGTTCTTGGCGTCGGCATTGACCGAAGAGAACATCTCGGTGCCGGCATAGAAACCAGTCTCGTCGGCGTGGTTGCGCAAATAGCGACCAACCATCATGGTGGCACCCGGGATGTTGCCGCTGGAGGAGAGTTCAATACTCTTGCCCAGACTGACGCGGGCGAGTTCGCCCTCCTTGCCGAAGAATCCGATTTCCAGTCCGCGCTCTTCGGGTGAGTCAGTCTCGGTATCCATGCCGAAGCGCGGTGCCAGACTGGGGCCGGCTTCGATGGCACGAATGATTTCCAGATCGTTGATGCTACGAATGAGATCCAACACGGCTATGGTGTCCCCGGGGTAATTGTCGCGCTCCTTGACCAGCCAGGTCTCACCGTCTTTCTGAAGGGTAACTGATTCCTTGGCGCCTTCAATCACCACCTGGGTTATGTCCTTGGCGGGGAAGAATTCGAAGAGGGTTTGACCGGGTTCGCGCTTGGTGGCGACCTGCGCGGGATCGCCCTGACCAAGCTTTACCGCGAGCACCACGAGGGCGAGCACGGCGGCAATGGACCATAGGATGATGACCTGACGTTTGCTCATGGGATGGGTTCGAAGGGTTGGTTGGAAGTGGCAGAGTTAGCGGGCGCGGGTGGAAGCACGGCGCTGGAAGAATAAGCCGAGCCCGATGAGGATGACCAACGCCGGCATGATGGCGACGTTTAGCAGTGTGATGCGTCCACTGAGTTCATTCTTCTGGCGGCGCAGGTCCTTTTGCATCTCGCGGATTTGCTTGGCATACTTGACTTGTTCCTTGCGCAAGTTGGCGATCTCGGCCTCTTGCTCGGGCGAGAGGAAGAGCTGGTTGCCGCGCGTCTTTTGAGTCTGTAATTCGTTAAGGCGGCGGGTTGCTTCCTGCTCTTCTTTGCGCAACTCCTCAATGCGGGCTCCGACCTCCTTGTTGAAGTTGTCTTCCATCTTCTGGATAACAGTGAAGGGGCGGCGCACCGCAGCACGCGAACGCGAGCCGATGAGGTGCTTGGAGCCAACGGTCTGATCGAGCAGGTTGAATAGCAGCGAGGAGTTGCCGTTGCTGGGCGCGGCCATGCTCATGCCGCCGATGTTCTGGATGCGGTAGGCAAAGTCGTTGTAGAAGGCATCGATGTCGGCGATCAGAAAGACATTGCCATCGGCGGTGGCCTGCTTGAGGGAGGGCGCCGCTTTTTCGGGCTCTTCGCCTTGATTGGAGGTAGGGGTGTTCGGATCGCCCTCGGGTGGGGTGGATGGGTCACCCTCGGGTGGGGTGGATGGGTCACCCTCGGGAAAGGCGGTCGGGAACCTGCCGTGAAGGCGCACCATCAGGTGGTAGTGCTTGCCAGCGGGCTTGACCTCAGCGGCGGTGGTCTCCAAGCGTGACGCCTTCATCGCATTGACAAAGCCGGCGCGCTTGGAAGAGCGCACAAGGGACTCGAAGCCGAGTTGGCAGTCCTCGTTCCTGGAGAAGGCGCCCGGAAGAAATAGGATGATGGAGTCCAGGTCGCGGGTGACCACGCTGTCTTTCTGGGGCATGGCCTCATTGGGCAGGCTCAGCACGGCCAGGCCGGTACGGTTATCAGAAAACTGGGTGGAGTAGGCCGGGTCGGCGAGGGTGAGGCCGGACTCGAACTCCACGCCCCAAGCGTTGAGCAGTTTGGGCAGTGTGGAGGAGCTAGGAGAGCCAGCGCCCATCATCGGGTTGCCCCCGCCCATCATCTGGGACGCCACCGAGTAGGCATCGAGGCAGGCAATGACCGTGCCGCCTTGAAGCACATACTGATCGATGGCGTATTCCGCGGCGGGGCTGATGCCGGCAGGGTGGAAGACCACCAGTACTTTGATATCCTGGGGATTGATGTCGGGCTCGGTCATGGGGATATCGACCAACTCGAAGTTCTGCTGCATCTGTTGGTAGATGACCCATGGAGCGCTGGCCTGCTGACCCATCATGGGGTTGCCGCTGCCGCCCTTCAGAGCGAGGCCGGTCATGATGCCGACCCGGGGTTTCTGGGTGGCACTCACTTCTGCAATGCGGCTTGAGAGTTCGTACTCGAGCATGGTTTCCATGCGTGGATCGAGGAAGGGGATGATCCGAGTCTTGTCCAGACATGAGATGGCGAGACCGAAGTAGAGGTTCTGGTCGTTGAAGCGCTGGCCGCTGATGCCATCCAAGTTGGCGGCGTCCTCTGCCTCGGTGTCGGGCTCGGGGTCGAGGTGTTCGACGCGCAGCTTGCCGCCCGAGATGTTTGCGTATTCCTTGAGCAGATCGTCCACGCGGCGCATGTGCAGCTTCATCTCCTCGGGCATGAAATCGGTGTTGCGGGTGGCGTAGTAGCGCACGACCACGGGGGCCTCGAGTTCCTTGAGGATGGATTTGGTGCCATCCGACAGGGTGTGGATATTCTTCTGGGTGAAGTCGATACCGCGGCTGGCGGAAGGGCTCAGCAGAACCAGCCAGTTGGCGAGCAGCGCAATGGTGACCAGGGCGACAACGCCAAGGGCACCGCGGGTGATGGGGTGGGTGATCTTCATGGCAAAACGGGAGTCTTTGTCTCTAGGATCGTTTGGCGGAAAGGATGGCGCTGGTGCCAAGGAGACAGGCGAAAATGATGGAGCCGAACCAGACCAGGTCCTGCAGCCGCAGGAGACCGCGATCCAGCGAGCGGGAGTGATCCCATACACTCAGTGCGGTCATGGCCTCAACCAGAGCCGGGCTGGTGGCCTTGCTGATTTCACGGGTGAAGTCATCGTAGCCGCAGAAGACCATCAAGGCACAAGCGATGGTGGAGACAATCAGGCAGACGACCTGATCGCGGGTGAAGGCACTCACCAGCATGGTGAGGGCGAGGAAAGTGCCGCAGACCAGCAAGCTGCCTAAGTAGCCTGCGAGAATGGCGCCGTTGTCGGGATCTCCCAGGTAGTTGACGGTGACAACAATGGGGAAAGTGAGCGTGAGGGCGACCAGCCAAACACTCAGGGCGGCCAAATACTTGCCAAGAATGGCATTCCAGGTGGTTAGCGGGAAGGTCCCGAGTAACTCAATGGTGCCATTGCGTTGTTCATCGGACCACAGGCGCATACCGACAGCGGGAGCCAGCAGCATGAAAATCCAGGGATGCCAGAAGAAGAAACTCCATTCCAAGGAGGCATCTCCGGCGCGAATAAAGTTACCGAAGGTGAAGGTGAAGGCCATCGTGGAGAGCAGGAAAACCACAATGATGGCGTAGGCCGTGGGCTGGCTGAAGTAGCTCTTCAGTTCGCGTTTGTAGATCGTGAGAGTCGACATGGCTTGGGTGTGGAATGAAAGCTGGAGTTTCAGGCGGCTTCGTCCGTGTCGCGGGTGGTGAGTTTGCGGAAGAGTTCGGTCAAGCTGCCCTCGGGCGCCCGCTCCTTGAGTTCCTGGGGCGTGCCGTCGGCGACGATCCGGCCGCGGTCTACGATGACCGCACGACTGCATGAGGCATCGACCTCTTCGAGAATATGGGTGGAAAAGAGGATGGCTTTCTTCTCGCCGAGGTTTTTGATGAGTTGGCGCACCTCGTGTTTCTGGTTGGGGTCGAGGCCGTCGGTGGGCTCGTCAAGAATCAGAACCTCGGGGTCGTGCAGCAGGGCCTGGGCAAGGCAGGTGCGGTGGCGGTAGCCCTTGGAGAGAGTGTCGATGCTTTGGTGGGCGACGCTGCTCAGAAAACAGGTATCGATGGCCCTCTCAATGGCATCCTTGCGCTCCGTGCCGCGCAGGCCGCGCACATCTGCGCAGAACTTGAGAAAGCCGGTGACCGTCATGTCCGCATAGAGTGGGGCGGATTCGGGCAGGTAGCCGATTTTGGTCTTGGCTTGGGTCGGATCATCGATGACCGAAATGCCGCAGACCTTGGCCTCGCCCGAACTCGGCGCAATGAAGCCGGTGATCATGCGCATGGTGGTGGACTTGCCAGCGCCGTTGGGGCCGAGGAAACCGAGGACTTCACCCTTCTTGACGGTGAAACTCAGGTCGTCGACCGCCATCTTGGATCCGAAATGTTTGGTGAGTTGTTCGACTTCAATCATGGGCTTTCACGCTTCTTGGGAAATCTTTCTCATGGACTCTCGCGCGTCAAGCGATGCAGTTTTGTGAATTTGTTTGGAAAAAATTCGCAGTCTAGGTCACAGAATCGCCCCCCGGGCTGAAAGCCAAGAACCTTGCCTAAGGGCGAGCCTCGTGCATGGTGCTGTGGTGTCCGCGATCGAAATTCCCACCAAATGTGGCGTCATGCTGCTGCCGGACTGCACGCTCTTTCCCCATGGAGGCTTGCCTTTGCGCATCTTCGAGCCGCGCTACCGCGGAATGCTGGCGGATGCGCTGGAGGGCGACTGCGTCTTTGCCGTGGCCCGCCTGCTCTCCGAGGAGACCGAAAATATCAAGGATTGTGTCGCGCCAATCGGCACGGTAGGTCTGATTCGTGCCAGCCGCGAGTCTGAGGACGGCACTTCGCAACTGCTCCTCCATGGAGTCTTGCGGGTGCGCTTTGTTGGGTGGCACGTTGAACGCGAATATCCGCAGGCCACCATCGAGCCGCTGACCGGCGAGTTCGAGCCTGAGAACCAAGCCGAGGCCGCGATGAAGACCCTGCGCGCCGCGGTGGAGGATGCGGTGCATGACTTGCCGGAGGAGGTGCAGCAGGGCATCTTCTCGCTGCTCGACCAAGCAGACGAGCCGGGTTTGCTGACCGATATCATTTGCCAGCAGTTTGTCCAGGATCCCGACCTGCGTCAGGAACTGCTCGAAATCGAATCTGTGGGCGAGCGCATTCCGTTGATTTGCAAGTATCTGGTTGATGTCGGGCAGTGAGGTCGGGAGAGGTTTCCAGTCCCTTTTAAACCTCGACTATCAAGGATTCCTTATTTTGTGACAGAAACGTCACCATCGGGAAGTTCCGCCAGCCAACGGAGTGATGATAGCCATTTTGAGTGCCCATGTGCTCTTGGCGGCTCCATGCGGCTTAAAGTCATGCCATGAATATCGAAATCATCACCGATACTTTCCGTCCGGATGTCAATGGCGTGGCCATGACTCTGGGTCGTCTCACTGACGGTCTGAAAGCCAGAGGGTGTCGGATTCATGTGGTTCACACCGGAGCCCAAGTCGGGCAGGGGGAATCCGCTGCCCGCTCGCTCGCGCTACCGGGTTACCGCGATGTGCGCGTTGGCTTGCCCAAGCCCTTTGAGCTTCGCCAGCGCTGGGAGCGCAAGCGCCCCGACGTCATCTACGTTGCCACAGAGAGTCCGCTGGGCAAGTCGGCCCTCAAGGCAGCTCAGGCGCTGGGCATTCCCGCGGTCAGCGGATTTCATACCAATTTCCACCATTACATGGAGCGCTATGGCATGCCCGGCATGCAGTCGCTGGCCAAGTCCTATCTGCGCAAGTTCCACAACCGCGCGCTGTGCACCATGACTCCCTCACCCGGCATGGTTAAGGAACTCAAAGAGATCGGCATTGAGAATGTGGAATTGCTGGGCCGTGGTGTGGACACCGATTTGTTTTCACCTGCCCGCCGTTGTGACCAGTTGCGTGCGCAGTGGGGTGTGGATGCGGAGACCCCGGTGGCTGTCATCGTGGGTCGGGTGGCCGCGGAAAAGAATCTGGAGCTGGGCATGATGGCTTTCGAACGCATGCGTGAGGTGTTTCCCAACATGGTCTGCGTTGTTGTGGGTGATGGCCCTGTGCGCAAGACTCTTGAGCACAGCTGTCCATGGGTGAAGTTTGCTGGAATGCGCACCGGAACGGACCTGGCCCGGCACTACGCCTCCTCGGATATCCTGCTCTTTCCCAGCGAAACAGAGACTTTCGGTAACGTGCTGCTAGAGGGCATGGCCAGCGGTCTGGTAACAGTCAGTTATGACTATGCCGCCGCAGCCATGCATGTCGAGCACGAGCGCAGCGGCCTGATAGCCCCCTTCGGGGATGCCAAAGCCTTTCTCAAGCAAGCGGTGCGGGCTCTTGCTTACCCGCGCGCTCACGATTTGCGAATGCAGGCCCGCCGCACCGCCGAAAGCCAGTCTTGGGCAAAGGTGGTCGACAAATTTGAGGCCACCCTCTCTGGCTTGGCCAAAAAGTCAGCTCACCTCAATCCGCGCCGACTATGCAGCCTCAAGCGACCCAAGTTGAACTGCCGCACGGTGATTCTTTCCGACATTCATCTTGGCTCCCCCGACAGCAAGGCCGATGAGGTGGTCCATTTCCTCAAGCACGTCGAATGCGAGAAACTCATACTCAATGGGGATATTATCGACGGATGGGCCCTTAAGCGCGGCGGCAAGTGGACCTCCCGTCACAGCCGTGCGGTGCGCAAGTTCATCAAGCTCTCCGAGAGCCACAAAGTTGAGGTGCAATACGTGCGTGGCAACCACGACGAAGTTCTCGACCGTTTCCTGCCGCTCTCATTTGGTCGCATCCAGTTGGTCAAGGAGCACATTCACGAGGGCCTCAACGGCAAGCGCTACCTGGTTGTCCACGGCGACGGCTTTGACAGTGTATCGACCAATCATCGCTGGCTGGCCTTCCTCGGAGCCGTCGGCTACGATACCCTGCTGTTGATCAACCGCTTCTACAACAAGTGGCGTCGTTGGCGCGGCAAGGATTACTACTCGATTAGCAAGCAAGTGAAGGCCAAGGTTAAGTCCGCGGTCAGCTTCCTGGACCGCTACGAGCAGTTGCTTCAGAACCTCGCACGCGAAAAAAATTGTGATGGTATCATCTGCGGTCACATCCACACCCCCGAGGATAAACTGGTCGGTGGTATCCATTACCTCAACTCGGGTGATTGGGTGGAAAGCCTCTCTGCCATCATCGAGCACTACGACGGCCGTATGGAGTTGGTCGGTTACCAGGATTTCCTGCGCCGCCTCTACCAACCGGAGGAGGATGTCAATTTCGAGACCTTGGATGGCGTGGAGTTGGTGGCGTAGCTCCGAAATCGGATCAGTTGTCTGTGAATCTGGAGGTGGATGGCCGCAAGTTCAAGAGGGTGCAATTGCGTCTGGGTCTGGATGGCGACGCCCCGTCCTTTGGATTGGCCCTGACGAGGAAGCTTGCACTTCGTCCGCTGCACCTTCTCCATGGTCTACATGCAGCCCGCCAAGCCTTACAGTTACCACGGAGTGGCTGAAGATGTGGTGCGCCTGCGTTCGCTGCTGGCGGTGGGTTTGCGGGCCGCAGATTGGAAGCCACCACATCATCCGACTTGTCTCAACCTGGCATGTGGCCGAGCCGATGAGACGGGCGTGCTCTTCGAGGTGCTGGTGGGTACGACCGCACCCATCTTCATGCTGGGGCTCGATTTGCGCGGTGCTGAAATTGATGAAGCACGCGAACGTTGGGGTTGCACATGTGCCCCCGGCCAGGAACTGGAATTCCGTTCCGGAGACGCTGCTCAGATTGACAAGATGCAGAGCCTGCCGCCCTTCGACTTCATCTTCATCCGCCACCAGAACTTCTGGAGCACGGTAGGGGATTGGAAGTTGCTCTACACGCATGCCCTCGCCGCACTCAAGGAGACGGGCGTACTCGTCATCACCTCCTACTTTGACAAGGAACACGAACTCGCCTGCGCCTACCTGCAGACCATCGGGGCTGAGCGTCTCGCCGACCTTCAGCACCCGCATTCACGCCCGCTCAAGGACGCGCCCGGCAAGTCGGTGGATCGGCGATTGGCGGTTTTCCGGCAGAGCGGAGCTTTACCGGAAGGCTCCCAGTTGGCGGCCTCACCAACCCTGTGAGCATGCGCATAAACATAACCAAGAATCAGTAACCGAGAGCCTTGATAGAGCGCTACGCGCTCCACATCCACTCCACCGGCACTTCAATATCGGGGTGGATGCTTTGGTGCACCGGGCAGTGGCCGGCGGCGCGTTCCATCACCACGGCCGTCTTGTCGTCGCGGGGGATGGGCATGGTGATGGTCACCGGCAACTTGGCGATTCGGCGCGGAGAGTCGGCGGCCATGATCTTCTCGACGTGGATTTTCATGCCCGTGATGTCGATGCCCAGCGTGTCGGCCTGAATGCCCATGATGGTGGCCATGCAGCTGGCGAGTGCGGTGGCGAGCAGGTCGGTGGGTGAGAAACTCTCGCCGCGGCCCTTGTTGTCGACGGGGGCGTCAGTGGTGAGGGTGCAGCCCGAGGGGCCGTGGGTGGCGTTGCAGTGGAGCTGCCCTTCGTAATCAACGTCGATATGGACCATGCCCGAAGTTCACGCTTCATCGCTTGAAAATCAATCGTTTCCGAGCGACAAGTGAGTGTGAACCAAGCCTTCATCCTCGGTGCCGGACTGGGCACGCGCCTGCAGCCGCTGACGCACGTGCTTCCCAAGCCCTTGGTGCCGCTGTTCCACAAGCCTTTGGCTGAATGGGCGCTGGATGCCTGCGAGGGGGTTGGATGCTCCCGCTTTGCAGTGAACACCCACCACCTACCCGAGGCGTGGGAGGGTTTTGGTGAGGGCAAGGAGGTTGGTTTCTTCCACGAGCCCGACCTTCTCGAGACCGGAGGCGGCATCAAGAACATCGAAGCATGGGTTGAGGATGGCCCACTGCTCATTCACAATGGTGACATCTACTCCAGCATGCCCTTGTGGAAGTTGGCCGAGGCCCATGCGAACTCCAACAACACGGTGACAATGGCCCTGCGCTCCGAGGGCAAGGCCAAGCACATTGCCCTAGATGACAGCGGCACCCGGGTGTGCGATATCCATTTCAAATGTGGCCGCGCCAAGGGGACTCACGTTTTCAGCGGCATCTATATTATCGAGCGCAGTTTGTTGGCGATGATTCCGGCCAATGAGAAAGTCTCGGTGATCCCAGCTCTGCTGGAGCTGGCTGAAAATGGCCGCCTCGGTGGCGTGGTCATCGACGAAGGCGAATGGCTCGATCTGGGCGATCGCGAAGCCTACGTGCAGGCCCACTGTGAACTCGAAATCGGCCCGCATATTCATCCCGATGCACAAGTCGAGCATGGCGCCAAAGTGATCAATTCGGTGATCGGTTCCGGTGCGGTGGTGAAGGCTGGCGCGTTGGTCCGCGACTCCGTGCTCTGGCCCAATGTCCGGGTGGAAGCCGATGCCGACCTCGATCACTGCATCATCTACTCGGGCAAGCCGATACGAGGCGTGCAGAAAGGTGCGGATTTGTGATTCCTGGTTGAAAAATCACTCCAAGACAATCTCCGGCATCGGGCAGGCTCTGGGGGCGAGCGCATCGGTAGCCGTAAAGCGCCACTGCTTGCGGGCACCGCTACAGAGGGTCAGTTGGCCGAGAATCATTGGGTAAATCAAGAATTTCATGGGGTAAGCATTGGGGCTTTGGAGCAACGTTTGACGGAAAGTCTGCAAGCCCAGTCGGGTTCGGTTTTGCTTGCCGTGTTGCTTGGCCTTGGTTGCACTTGGAGCCGTGGGTAGGCTTGTCATCCTCAAATGCCTTTTGGCCGTGCTACTCGTCGTGTTCACGACGGGTTCCTCACCGCGTCTCAAGGTGACGGTGAATTTGGCCGACGGTTTTGATTTTCCTGTGGGCAAGCCCAATGCCGATGGTTACTACAAGGCCCGTGGTTTGCGCCTGCGCTCACCCCGCCACTACGGTGAGGACTGGAACGGCCGGGGTGGTGGCAACACCGACTACGGAGACCCTGTCTATGCGGTGGCCGACGGCATCGTGACCATTGCTCACGACTTCCGACGGGGCTGGGGCAACGTGGTGCTGACCCGTCACGCCTACCGCGATCCCAAGACCGGCAAGGTCAAATACGTGGATGTCCTGAATGGCCATCTCGCCAAGATACTCGTCAAGCAGGGCGACAAGATCAAACGCGGTGAGAAGATCGGCACTATTGGCAGCAACCGCGGCATGTATCCCGCCCACCTTCACTTCGAGATGCGCCACAATATCGCTATTGGCATGCACCGCAACAGTGTGCCGCCTACCTTGGATCACTGGATGGTGCCCACCGACTTCATCAACAAGCATCGCCGCTTGAATCGCGAGTGGCGCCCGGTGGTGGTGCCTTCCGGCACCTACAAGGAATACGACGGAGTGGAGGGGCTATAGCCCTGATAAGTCGGGGCGGTCATGAGTCATTGGGATGAATAAACTGGCATTCAGGGCCGCTCGGGCGTGAATTGGCAGCAGCCATATGCCAGAACAAAAGGACAACTCCAAAGATGCTCCAAACACTCCCGGCGAGAGTGATTTGGCAGCACCTGTGGCCGGGACAGAGACCTCGGTTGATGAGGCTTCAGTGACGCCAGGCCTGCGCCAGGACCTGGCGATCTTGATGAAGGTGAAGCTTAATATCTTCGTGCTGGTGACCGCTGTCTTCGGCTACATCCTCGCTTCGATGGGTGAATCCATGCATTGGATGGGCCTCGTGCATATGGTTATCGGGGTGGCCGCAGCGGCCTTCGGCTCGGCGGCTTTCAACCAGTTGATGGAAATTGATCTCGACGCGCGCATGAAGCGCACCATGGACCGCCCACTGCCAGCACGGCGCATGGATCCTCTGGTCGCTTTCGGGGTCGGTTGGTTGCTTTCGGCTGTTGGTATCATCCATATCGCGGTCAAAGTCGGCAACATGGCCGCCTACCTCACGGCCTTCACGATCGCCATTTACGTATTCGTTTACACACCACTCAAAAGAGTGAGTTCGCTCAACACCTTTGTCGGCGCCATTCCTGGCGCGGTGCCGCCGGTCATCGGTTGGGTGGCTGCCGGTGGCGGCATGGGCTTGGAGGCCTTGTTTCTGTTTGCGCTGCTCTTCTTCTGGCAGTTGCCTCACTTTATTGCCATCAACTGGCTCTGCCGCGAGGAGTATGAAAGTGTCGGCTACAAGATGTGGTCCAACGGGGATGTGACTGGTCGCAAGAGCGGGTTACTCTCGGCGTTTTACAGTCTGTGTCTGGCGGCCATCTCCCTGATCCCGCCCTTGGTTGGTTTTACCAGAATCAGCTGGAGCGTGGGTGGGCCATTGCTGGCCCTGTTCATGATGGCTCTGGCAATCAAGTTTGCTGGAGACGGTGAGCGCTCTTCGGCGCGGCGTCTGTTTTTATTCACCCTGCTTTATTTGCCAATCGCCCTTTTGTTGCTTGTGTTGAGTTGGAAGTAGCCCCGACAGGTCGGGGCTGTTTCTGGCTGTTAGTTTGTGTGATTTGTTATGAGTTCCCATGTCGCTGATTCGCTGATTGAAAGCACCCAGCGCCTCAATGAGGCCCTGCGGCCGCTCGAGTTCAGCGCCCCCTGGACCTACCGACCGCTCGAATACGCTTGGGCGCCGCATGAGACCTACATCCGCCGCTTTGGCAACAGCAGCAAGCGGGTGCTCATGCTGGGCATGAACCCGGGGCCCTTCGGCATGTCGCAAACCGGCATTCCCTTTGGCGAGATTTCGGCGGTGAGGGATTGGATGGGAATAGTGGAGCCGGTTGGCAAGCCCGATCCCGAGCATCCCAAGCGGCCCATCGATGGTTTCGATTGCCAGCGCTCCGAGGTGAGCGGTCGCCGCCTCTGGGGGCTTTTTGCCGAACGCTACCCCAAGGTGGATGACTTTTTTACCGAGCACTACGTCCTCAACTTCTGCCCCCTGGTGTGGATGAAGGAGACAGGTGCCAACATCACGCCCGATAAACTTCCCGCCTCCGAGATGGCGCCGGTTGAAGACAGCTGCACGACCCACCTCAGGGAAGTCATCGCCTTGCTGGATCCGGAATTCCTGATCGGGGTGGGGGGCTTTGCCGAAAAGCGCCTGCAGCAAGTTGCAGAGGAGACGGACTCCGAGGCCTTCGTTGGCCGGGTGCTCCATCCCTCTCCTGCTTCGCCTGCGGCCAACCGCGGCTGGGCCGAAGCCGCCACCAAGCAGCTCACCGAGCAGGGTGTATGGTGAGGATCCATGGGGACGGCGCAGCCACCAACTATTCACCGAGAACCAGGAACCCGGAACCTGAATCGCCTCCGGCGATTCAGATCAGCCCATCCCTGCGCGCTTGTTTCCAGTAAGCGTATTCCGAGCGGTTGAAGTCGACATACTCGGGTGAGAGATCGCTGGAATACATGATGTAGTCGGCGCGTCCCTGATTGAGGTCGATGGTGATGTCGAATTCAGGGTGGGCAACGATAGCACGCAGGTCATCCATCGGTGTTTCGGCCTGAAGGCCGCCGATGCAGGCCGCTTTGCCTCCGATGTGGATGTCGATGAGCTCTTCGCGGATGCTCGCGCGCGAGTAACCGATGGCGTGGATGATGCGGCCCCAGTTTGGGTCGCCACCGTTCCAGGAAGATTTGACCAACTGTGATTTGCATACAGCTTCGGCCACCTTCTTGGCATCGAGGTAGGTGCGTGCGCCCTTCACCTTGACAGACACAAACTTGGTGACGCGCTCGCCATCGCGCACAATGGATTTGGCGAGTTCGGTCATCAGCCACATGAGTGCCTTGCGAAACTGACGACAACGCTTGCCGTTGCGGCGCATAGGGGTCATGCCCGAAGCTCCGTTGGCGAGCGCCAGCACGGTGTCGTTGGTGGACATGTCACCATCAATAGTGATGCGGTTGAAACTTTCCTCGACGCATTCGAGCACGGCCTTGCGCAGGGTGGCGCTGGGAATGTTGGCGTCCGTGGTAATGAAGCAGAGCATGGTCGCCATGCTCGGGCAAATCATGCCCGCGCCTTTGACGCAGCCCCCAAGGCGAACACGCGTGCCGTCCAAATCGAAGGAAATAGCGAGTTCCTTCTCGTGAGTGTCGCTGGTGATGATGGACTTGGCGAAAGCGCTGCCATTTTTCTTGTTGAGGCCCTCAATCAACGCCCCATACATGGGCTCAATGCGCATCATTGGCATGGGCAGGCCGATCACGCCGGTGGAGCACACGCCGACTTGGTTGCGGCGCAGGCCGAGAGGCTTGGCCACTGCGGCGCACATGGATTGGGCGTCGTGCAGGCCCTGCACGCCAGTGCAGGCATTGGCATTGCCGGAATTGGCGATGATTGCGCGGATTTCACCGCGACGCAGCGCATTTTGGCTGACTTTGACCGGGGCGGCTTTGACCCTGTTGGTGGTGAAGGTGCCCGCCGAGGAGCAGGGCTCTTTGGAGTAGATCAGGCCGAGATCCAGACGTTTTTTCTCAGGATCCTTGATGCCGCAACCCACCGCGCTGGTGCGGAAGCCACGTGGGGCACCGACACCTCCTTTGATGCGTACGAAAGGGAGATCCATGGAATGAAGAAGGGCCGTGATCCTGAGCAGGCCTCAGAGATTTTGCAAACCATCTGTTGGGCCGAGATCAAACATCAGGTTGAAGCTCTGGATGGCCTGACCACCCGCGCCCTTGCCGAGATTGTCTTCTGCGCTGGTGAGAATGATACGACCGGTGCGGGCATCGTGATGCCAGCCGATGTCGATGAAGTTCGTGCGTGTCACGTTCTTGGTGTCCGCGCAGCCGCCTTCACCGAGCAGTCTAACAAAGTTGGCATCGGCGTAAGCAGCGCTCAGCGCATCACCAATGGCGACCGCATCCACACCTTGCTTGAGTTTGGCAATGGTGGTGGTCGCGATGCCGGAGTTCACCGGAATCAGATGGGGAATGAAGGTGATGGTCACCTGGTCGCCAGCCGCAAGGCTGAGCTCTTGCTCGATCTCGTAGAGGTGGCGATGCTTGGGAATGCCGTAGGCCCGCGCACTCTCGTTGCATTCTACAAACAGCAGGCTGATGTCGGCCTTGCGGCCAGCACCACTCACGCCACTCATCGAATTGGTAACAATGGTGTCCGCTTCGATCAGCCCGGCTTTCAGCAGGGGAATGAGCGGTAGCAGAATGCTGGTCGGGTAGCAGCCGGGGGATGCCACAAGATTGGCCTGGCTGACGGCTTCGCCGTGCACCTCGGGCAGGCCGTAGACGGCTTCTTCGAGCAGGTCGGTGGCCGGATGGGGATGGCCGTAGAATTCCTCGTAGACTGCAGCATCATTGAGCCGGAAGTCCGCACTCAAGTCGATGACGCGCAGCCCTTGCTCGAGCAGTGCGCGTGCGATTTCGGCCGCCACACCGTGGGGCAGGGCGAGAAAGGCGACTTGGGCACCGCTGGCAGCGATCTCGTTCGGATCGGGTGCAATGAACTGCAATTCGGCCTGGGCGTCGCCCTTGAAGCGTGGGAAAACCGAAGCGATGGTCTCGCCGGCTTGCTGACGCGAAGTTGCGGCCACCAACTCGACTCCGGGGTGGGTGAGCAGGAGGCGCAGCAACTCCATGCCGGTGTAGCCACTGGCTCCAACGATAGCGGTCTTGATGCGGGTCATGGGGTAGGCAATGGCACGGTAGAGGAGGAAAGTAAAGTTCTAGGCAGTTGAGCGACAACGATATTGGAGCAGTCATGGCTCATGAAATCCCGAGGGAACGCTTGCAGCCGCTATCATTGAATCATGGCCGGCGTGCCATGCGGACCGATTGGATCGAGTGGAGCGTGGGCGGTCTTGGGTAAAATGAACCCGTGATTTGGCCAGATTGCCTGCTCCGGAGGTAGCTCATCCCGGGCGGCATCGGATATTTCCGAAGTCCCGTAAAGTCAGGATACCAATGGCAAGAATGGGCAGAATCAGCAGGACCAACCTGACGAGAGTGATCAAACAGCCTCGCTCAGGGCGATGGTGCTGAGAGTTTTGGATTCGACGGCGGAGGCCCTGTCCATGCGCTGGCTCCACTAGAACTCCAACTCGGCGAAGGGTAGCTTGTGAGTGGCCAGCTTCTCGCCTTTGGGATTGATGAAGGATAGCGAAACCTCCCTGGCCTCCCAATTGATTCCGATTAATCCGGCATTGAGAACCGGGTGGGCCTTGCCGACGCGGAAGCTGTTGGTTGCCCTCGCCCAGCCGGGACTGGGGTGAGACATGCCGCTGCTTGTCATGTCGTAGATTGGATAGCCGTCGACATCCATTTTGGAGAGCTCACCAAAATGGACGTCACCCGAGATGAAGAAGCTTTGATGGGCTTTGTGTTTTTTCAGGAGATCAAAGAGGCGTTTGCGCTCGTGGGGAACGTGGCCCCAGTTCTCCATGCCCTTTTCGCTGGCCAGAACCTGCACACTGCTTGCAATGATGCGCAGGTTGGCTGGAACCTGGAGCTGGGTCTCGAGCCAGTTCCATTGTTGCTCACCGAGTTGGGTCATCGAGGTATCATCGGTGGCGTCATACCAGCCGACCGCGTCGGGCTTCCTCTTTTCCTTGGTTCGGGGCAATACGTCGCGGAAGTAGCGGGTATCGAGCATGATGATCTGGCAGACCCGGCCTTCCGGGCCGAAGGTGTAGGAGCCGTAAATGCCCTCGCGTTGGCGGCGGGGTGAATCTGCGGGGTCCTTGAAAAAATCGAGAAAGATTGCGGCGGATTCCTCGCGCTTCTTGTAGGTGTTGCCACCGTCGTTGATGCCGTAGTCGTGATCATCCCAGGTGGCGAGTACGCGCGAGGTTTCACGAAGCTTGGCGAAACCGGGTATGGCATCGAGTTCGGCGTATTTGGCCCTCAAGACTTCCATGTCCTCGGTGTCGCCATAGATGTTGTCGCCGAGGAAGAGAAAGGCATCGGGTTGGTGTTTGAGGATGCCATCGAAGATTTGGAACTTTTTGTGTTTGGGGTTGAAGCAGGAGCCGAAGGCAATGGTATCGATCGCGGTGGGGTCTGAAAAGTCGGCCTTGGGGGTGGCATGGGATGGCGTGCTCAAAGCGGTTAGCAGCAGGAGGGGAAGAATGGACTTCATGGGTGTTTTTTGGGTATTTCAGGCTAGGTGGGTATTTCCGCAAGGCCAAAGGCTTTGCGAAGATAGGTCGGCCTGAAGTCATCGGCATCATAAGTCCCATGATAGAAGCCTTTGAAGGCCAATGCCTGTTTTTCCGTGCTTGCCATAACCGAGATCGCCTGCTTTTTTTCCCGTCCGTTCACGGAAACGGGCTGTAGCGCAGTCTGGTAGCGCACTTCACTGGGGGTGAAGGGGTCGTCGGTTCGAATCCGGCCAGCCCGACCATCTGTCCATTTCGGACAGGTTTTGCTGCTTCTTGCTCACGCATGGGACTCTGTGCGTCTCTGGTTTCCGGGTGTCTCGCATGGATGCGCAGCGTTGACGGTCAATTTGTTGGAAATCCGTTGGAAATCGGTCTGATTTCTCTCGCGGATCTCCGGTTTGAACGACCGAAGGTTCCAAAGTGAAGCGCATCCACAAAGCCTCAATCATGAGACCATGGATGAGGGATCCCAGATGATCTGAAAAGCAAGTGGATCGGGGCCTCAGTCCTCCAAGCAATCCTTGGCAGAATCTCCAAAGTTCTTAGGCTAGTCGCGATGGCATGGCTCTTGCTTGGAGTGCATCACCCATCAAAGTTCGTAACCCATGACTCTCGCCCAGTTGATTCAACAGGAGCGGCTGCCAGCTGATTTCACAGAAACGGTGGATCGCTACTACCGGCCGGTCGCGGATCATGTGGCTTCCAAATGTGCCAGGCGGCCCATTGTGCTGGGTATCAATGGCGGGCAGGGAACCGGAAAGTCGACCATGGCACTGTTTCTGTGCCACTTGCTTGAGAGTGAACGCAAACTCAAGGTGGCAGTTCTCTCGATCGACGATCTTTACCTCACGCGGGCAGCACGCATCGAACTCGCTGAGACGGTTCATCCGCTTTTGGTCACGCGCGGGGTTCCCGGCACGCATGATCCCAAACTTGGTCTGAAGGTCATCGAGCAATTGATGAGCGCCACGCCCACCCAGAAGATACCGCTGCCGCGCTTCAACAAGGCGGTGGACGATCGCGTGCCGGAAAACCAATGGCCGCTCTTCGAGGGTAAGGCCGATGTGGTGATCCTTGAAGGTTGGTGTGTGGGTGCGACGCCACAGCCAGAAGCCGAACTCACGCAACCCGTCAATGCACTAGAAGGCGATGAGGATGCCGATGGTGCTTGGCGGCGATACGTCAACGAACAACTCGCCGGCCCTTATCGTCCACTCTTCGAGTGCATCGACGCATTGATTGTTCTCAAGGCCCCGGGCATGGAATGCATTCGTGAATGGCGTGGTGAGCAGGAGGCCAAGCTGCGCGCCAAATTGGAAGCTAGCGCGGAAGACATGGGTCAGTTGATGGACGATGCGGCTATTGATCGCTTCATTGCCCATTATCAGCGACTCACTCAACATCAATGGCAGCAACTGCCGAAAACTGCGGATGCGGTACTTGATCTGGCTGTGGACCACAGCATTACCAGGATAAGCTGGAGGGAGGCTGAGCCGTGACCTGGTACAAAGACTGGATGGTAGTGAGTGACCTCGATGGAACTCTTCTTGATCATGATGATTACTCCTGGGAGCCCGCTGCCGGAGCCTTGGCGACTCTCAAGCATCACGGAGTGCCACTGGTGCTCGCTTCCTCCAAGACTCTCGCTGAGCTGCGTTTGCTGGCCAAGGAGTTGGAGATCCACCAGCCCATGATTGTTGAAAATGGCGCTGCTCTAGCCTGGCCCGAGGGTGAGGATTATTCCTCGCAAACCATGGGACGACCCCGCGCGGAGCTGATTGAGGTCATTGAGCAGTTGCGCGCCGACAATGGCTGGCGATTCAGCGGTTTTGCCGACTGGTCGGCCTCGGATGTGGCAGAGGACTGCGGCCTGGATCTGGAGCAGGCGGCCCTGGCCTTGGATCGCCACGGCACCGAGCCCCTGGTATGGCAGGATTCAGAAGAGGCTTATGATCAATTTGTTAAAGAGATTGAAGCGGCGCAGCTGCGTGCTGTTCGTGGTGGTCGCTACATCCACGTGATGGGCCAATTTGACAAGGTCGACGGTCTCATGGCGGTGGTCGAGGCACTTGGCGTGGGCCGTGCTACACGGCTGAAGATTTTGGCATTTGGCGATAGCCCCAACGATGCGGAGATGCTCTCAGCGGCGGATGTTGCCGTTCGGATCCGCTCCCGCAAATCCACTGACATGAAGGTCCAAGCCCCGCTTCTCTTGCAACCTACCCAACCAGGGCCCTACGGTTGGGCCGAGGCCTTCGACCAATGGTGGAAGGCGGAGGGAAAGCCCGCTTCGTCTACCCCCAACCCCTCCTAGATACGATTCATCCCATGGCAGATTTCTTCCAAAATGGTCGAGTGACCACCTTTCACAACCTCGGCAACCGCCCCTTGGATGGACTTGAGTACGAACTTCACGAATTTCGCAAGCAGCGACCCATGGGGCTGGTGCTACCCTCTCTGTTCTCCGAACTGGAGGGTCCCGCGCTCAATCACATCGTTGAGGAGTTGACCCACGTCGATTACCTCGATGAAATCGTCATCGGTCTTGATCGTGCGGATGAGGACCAATACCGCCACGCACTCGATTACTTCGGCCGCCTGCCCCAGCGCCATCGTGTGTTGTGGAACGATGGCCCCAGACTGCGTGCCATCGATGCCATGCTTCAGGAGCAAGACCTCGCTCCCATGGAGCCGGGCAAGGGTCGCAATGTTTGGTATTGCTTTGGCTATACCCTTGCCTCCAACCGTGCCAAGGCAGTGGCCCTGCATGACTGTGACATCACCACCTACAGTCGCGACATGCTGGCTCGCCTGATATATCCGGTCGCCAATCCGCGCTTCAGCTACCGTTTCTGCAAAGGCTACTACGCGCGCATTGCCGACAATAAGCTCAATGGCCGCGTCTGCCGCCTCCTGGTCTCTCCACTTATTCGCTCCTTGCAAAAGGTTTGTGGTCCCAGCGAGTTCCTCGAATACCTCGACAGCTTTCGCTATCCCCTGGCCGGCGAGTTTTCGCTCTCGGCTGATGTGCTCAACGATATCCGCATCCCTTCGGATTGGGGTCTGGAGATGGGTGTCATCTCCGAGATCTGGCGCAATTTTTCGAGTCAGCGCATCTGCCAAGTCGATATCGCCGACGTCTACGACCACAAGCATCAGGACCTGTCGCCCGAGGATGCCTCGAAGGGCCTGTCCAAGATGAGCGTGGACATCACCAAGTCGCTCTACCGCAAATTGGCGACCCAGGGCGAAGTGCTCGGCAAGTCCTTTTTCCGCACCCTCAAGGCCGCCTACTATCGCGCCGCGCTCGATCTCATTGAGAGCTACCACAACGACGCGGTAATGAACGGCCTCAAATACGACCGCCACGCCGAGGAGGCCGCGGTCGAGGCTTTCGCCCAAAATATCATGACGGCGGGCAAGACTTTCATGGAGGCCCCAATGGATAAGCCTTTCATGCCGAGTTGGGAGCGGGTGCGCAGTGCCATTCCCGATATTCTTGACCGCTTGCTTGTCGCCGTGGATGAGGACATGCGCGAGTACGGCGCACAGGCCATCGAGCTTTCGCCCTCCACCGTGGTTCGCCAGCGCACCTGCGGCCACCTCGCCCAAATCTACCCGGATGCCGACATCGAGGCCCTGGGCAAGGAGGCGATGGAGATCATGCGCCTCAAACGCGCCGACCTGCAGTTGGTCACTCCCGCCAGCCGTTGGGACCAGCGCGACATCACCTGCATTACCTATGGCGATAGCATCATCAAGTCCGGCGAGCCGAGCCTGCTGACACTCCGCCGCTTCCTGCAAAGCCACCTTGGCGGCGCGCTCAGCAGTGTGCACGTGCTGCCTTTCTCGCCCTACAGCTCGGATGATGGCTTTTCGGTCATCGATTACCATGCGCTTCGCAAGGAGCTCGGCGAATGGGGGGATCTGCAGCGCCTGGCCCAGGACTACAAGGTGATGGGAGATGTGGTGCTCAACCACTGCTCGGCCGAAAGCGAATGGTTCCAGCAGTTCCTCGAGGGCAAGGAGCCCGGCAAGGACTACTTCATCAGCGCAGACCCCGATGGCGACTGGTCCAATGTGGTCCGGCCGCGCTCCTCGCCACTGCTCACCAAGTTCAAGACTGTTGATGGTGAAAAACACGTGTGGTGCACCTTCAGCGCGGATCAGGTGGATCTCAACTTCGCCAATCCCAAAGTGCTCATGGAGTGCCTGCGCATCATCCGCTACTACCTGGACCAAGGCGTGAAGTGGTTCCGTTTGGATGCGGTGGGCTTCTTATGGAAGGAGGAGGGCACCTCGTGCATGCACCTGCCCCAGACCCACGAGATCATTCGTTTGCTGCGCTTGCTCATTGAACATGCGAGCCACGATACGGTGGTCATCACCGAGACCAATGTTCCCAACCACGAGAATATCTCCTACTTCGGCAACGGCAACGAAGCGCACCTCATCTATAACTTCTCATTGCCGCCACTGCTGCTCAATACTCTGATTTCCGGTTCCAGCCAGCACCTGCGCAACTGGCTAACTACCATGCCGCCGGCCCAGTTTGGCCGCGCCTATTTTAACTTCATTGCCTCACATGATGGCATCGGACTGCGTCCCACCGAGGGCCTGCTCAGTGAGCAGGAGCGCGATCAACTCATGGAAACCATGCGCAAATTTGGTGGTGAGATTTCCATGCGCAATGGAGAGGACGGCAGCGAGAAGCCCTACGAGATCAACATCTCGCTCTTCAATGCCCTGCAGGGAACCCTCTCGGGTGAGGCTGACGACTTCCACATCGCGCGCTTCCTCTGCGCCCATACCATGGTGCTTGCCATGGAGGGCATCCCCGCTTTCTACATTCACAGCTTTCTGGCTACCGCCAACGATCACGAACTGCGCGAGAAGACTGGCCGCGCACGCTCCATCAACCGCCATCAATGGACCGAGCAAGAACTTGAAGACCAGCTTGCCGATCCCTCTTCCATCAGGTCCCGGGTGCTCACCGGCATGCGCGAGCAAATACTCATTCGCCAGCGCCAGCCCGCGTTTCATCCCAATGCCACGCAATACACCCTTCAGTTGGAGGATCACTTGTTCGGTGTGTGGCGCCAAAACAGTCAGCGCGACCAAAGCATCTTTGCGGTCAGCAACATCAGCAACGAGTCGCAGGAATTCAACCTGCGTCAACTCAATCTCATCGACTCTGAGAGCTGGCATGAGCTGCTCGGGGGTACGGAAATCAAAGACTACCAAGGCACCATCAATCTGGAGCCCTATCAGTCGGTGTGGATTACGAATCGGCGTTGAGCCGCCAAGCGGCTTGTCTTCGTTGCTCCTTTTTTGCGTGCTTGGTCCTCAGTCATCGGTGGGTCTGATCAGTCAGTTCCGGACAACGGCGGCGTGGCGCGCTGCGCCGCCTCATTTTTTAGATCAATTCAGTTCGGCATACCGATCGCCAAGTTGATCCAAATATTTTTCTCTTTGGGTGTATTCGTAATAGTCGATTTCGCCGGATTGAAGCATTTTTCGATTCTCTTGCTTAAGCTGACTTTCCATCAGGTAACTGCAATTCGGTAGGGCGAGTGCACAGCATGAGATTACAAAAATAATTGGCTTCATCTTTTCAAGTTGTCAGTAGGCTTGGAGCATCCGCCAAATGCTGGGCATATCGCATGAGCACACGATTGCCATGCGACTGGTCGGTGTGGATCAAGACACGGCGCTACGCGTCGCCTGATTGCAGCGGCGGTTCATGACCACAGGATCTATCGCGCATGTAACTGTTTGAGTTTGGGAGCAGGACGCAAAAATATGGCTTGGGTATCGAGTTTCCGACCAACTCAGTGATTTGAGCAGGACTGAGCCCTCCCATGAGGCGTGCAATTCTGTCAGCCATGAACAGCATTCGTCCATCAGCTTCCATCGCGTGGACAGACTTCGTCCAGAGGGACTTTGGGTTTGACTATTTTGGGCATGTGGAGGACACCTTCCTTCCTTTTGAGACAGCTTCTCAACAAGTGATCCTTAAGCTTTCCATGCGTTTTTTACCATATATTATGGGAATTTTCGTCTCCTCACTGCCCAGCAGTGGGGCTCAAAAGACTGCCGATGAAGCAAAATTTGCGGAGTTTCGGGAGGCCATTTCCAAGCTGGTTGACGTCCAGACCCTGGAGTCCAAGGAACGTGCGGACTGGGAGGCGAAGAAAGCCTCCTTCGCCAATCTGCTCGAACTCCACCGGCGCGAAATTCAACTGCTCGATGAGGAACTGGCCAAGGCCGGCAAGACGGCTCCAGCTCATGAAAGCCAGACCGAGGACATGGAAGAGCAAATCGAAGCGCTCAAGCAGGCGCGCCGACTGAGCGCGGAAGCCATCGCTCGCAACCTGCCACGCTTGATCAAACTCAGTGCCGCCTTTCCCAAGCCGCTGCTCGTTGAAGTGGAGGCTGAACTGACCCTACTCAAACAATGGGGGGCCAACGCCGAGCCACGCGAGGGGTTCAAGCAAAATGAGCCGAGCGACGCCCTGCAAGCCATGTTGGCATTGCTCTCCAAGGCCGAGCAATTCAACCGCCGCATGACCCGTAGCATCGAGGTGCACGAGGGCAGTGAGGTGCAAGTGCTCTATCTCGGCTTGGCCCAGGCCTACTACATGGACCAGGGCAGCAAGGCGGGTGTCGGTCGTCCCAGTGCCGAGGGCTGGATCTGGGAGAGCCAAGCCGCAATCCGCGACGAGCTGGTCGATGCTTTTGACACCATGGACAAAAAGCGCCCGCCCGCCACGGTCACCCTGCCGCTCAAACTCGATTGATGCCTTTGATGAAACGACGCTTCCAACTGCCTTGCCTGCTCGCGCTGATGATCAGTGTGGGTGGTCTGCATGCGCAGGATGAGGTGAACCAGGCGCTGAGTCGCACCCAGGCTGACCTCAAGGCAGCCATTGCCAAAATCGACAAGACCCGCACGCAAATTGCTGCCGAGAAGCCCAAGCTCTCCGCTGAGTTCCACGTGGTGGAGCAGGAGCTCAGCGAGAAACGTCGCCTACTGCGCATCGCGCGCATGGGCGAGGAGGACCGCCAGCGCGAACTGCGCATCCTGCAACGCGATCTATCGACTCGCAAACAGCACGCCAATTACCTTGCGGGTCTGCTCAAGGATCATGCCCTCAAGGTCGAGACCCTGGCCAAGCCGGGTTCGACGCCACTGGGCGTCAACGATGAAAGCTTGCTCAGCGCGAGCGGTGGCGAGGCCGAAACCCTCGAAGCCCGGCTCGCCGTCCTCGACGCCTCCATGGCACGCATGGAGGCCCTGCTCGGTGGTTCCTCATTGGAAGGAGAAGCGGTGGATGAAGAGGGCAAGATCACCCGCGGCACACTCGCTTCCTTTGGCCCGGTCTCCTACTTCCTGAGCAAGGATGGCAGCAAGGGGGGCGAGGTAATCGATTCCCATTCAGGACAAGTCCCACTTTTTGTTTCGGGTGATGCCAAGACCATCGCCAGCCTGCTCAAGGGCCAGAGCGTGGACATTGAGATTGATCCCAGTGGTGGCAATGCGCGGGCGCTGGAGAAATTGCGCGGAGGGCCGATGGAGCTCATTCGAAAGGGTGGGTTGTGGATCTGGCCGATACTTCTTCTGGCCCTCGTCTCGACCATCTTCGGGGTCATCAAGTTGCTGCAGTTTGCCCGCTTCCGTGAGCCCACAGACGCCTGGGTCACCGCCATCCTTGCGACTCTTCGCACCAAGGACTCCGAGAAGGCCCTGCAGATTGCCGGCGAGCGCCATCACCCGGCGGGCGAGGTCATGGTCAAGTTGGTCAATACCTCCCAGCATTCGCCCGACCTGGTGGAGGAAACCCTTTATGAACAACTCATGGGCGTGCAGTCCAAGGTCTCGACCCTGCTGCCGGTGATTGCCATCACTGCGGCCACCGCGCCCCTGCTGGGGCTCCTCGGTACGGTTTCAGGCATGATCTCGACTTTCA
Organism: Luteolibacter sp.; assembly: GCA_030828305.1. Taxonomy (GTDB): domain Bacteria; phylum Verrucomicrobiota; class Verrucomicrobiia; order Verrucomicrobiales; family Akkermansiaceae; genus Luteolibacter. The sequence goes on along the minus strand of JAURCU010000005.1, from coordinate 23,113 downwards.
ATCTGATCACGCTCTTCGGCTCCGGAGATCCCAAGCCCCTGGCCGGTGGCATTTCCGAGGCACTCATCACCACACTCTTTGGTCTGGTGGTGGCCATTCCCGCACTGATCATCCACGCATTCCTGTCACGACGTGCGCAGGGTATCGTGCAAAACACCGAGCGTTTGGGCCTGTCCTTCGTCAACGGCTTACGTTCGAAACCCACCGATCCGTCATGATCAATGCCATTGAACAGACCCTGCACGAGGGCGGCGCCACCCTGTGGGCCTTGTTGATGTTGGCGGTGGCGATTTACGCCATCCTCTACAAGCTGTGGATGATGTTGGCTGAGACCCAAAGAGAAGTGGCCGCTCAAACCTGGATACACTCGAAGCGGGTCGATAAGGCACTTCCCTGGCAGCAGACCGCTCCTGACCGCCGTGAAATCCAGCGTTCCTACGCCGCCATGGAGCTCGACCAGATGGCGCGCATTGAACGCCGCCTGCCTTTTGTGGCGGTGCTGGTTTCCACCGCACCTCTCATCGGCTTGATGGGAACCGTGCTCGGCATGCTGATCACTTTCTCGGGCATGGCCATCGGCAATGCCGCGCCCATCGACACGGTTTCCACGGGTATTTCCAAGGCGCTGGTGACCACCCAGGCCGGTTTGGTCATTGCGATTCCCGCCGCCTTCCTGCTCGGACTTCTCAAGCGTCGCACCCAGAGCGTGCATCTCGAACTTCAACAGCAACTGCATGCCAAACTCGCCGAGGTTGCAGCAGATCCCCAGTCATGAGAAGGTTCCGCCATAGCATCTTGACGGAGAACAGCAGCGGGATCGATATCTCGCCACTGATTGATGTGGTGTTTCTGCTGCTCATTTTTTTCATCGTGACCACGGTCTTTGTGAAGGAGACCGGAGTGGAAGTCTCCAAGCCGCGGGCGGCCTCCGCCGATGAGCTGGATCGCCAAGCCATCCTGATCGCCGTCACCGACGAGTCGCGCGTCTGGCATGGGGGTCGCGAAATTGGTTTCGACGGCGTGCGCGCCGTGGTTGCCGCCTTGCTGGAGGAGAACCCCGATAGTCCGGTGGTGATTCGCGCCGATGCGGCTGCCCCTACCGAGTCCACCGTCAAGGTCATCGACGCCGCCAAGCTGGCCGGTGCTGAATTTGTTTCCCTCGCCACCGAAAGATAATGCTCAACACCCGCGCCATCATGCTCGGCATCGCCGGTTCGCTTGCCATGCTCGCGATCCTTGGCTTCTCGCGGCTTTTCAATACGACTTTCGAGGTGGCTGACCTGACTGTTCGCGAGGTGGAGCTCGCCACCATTACCCTGCCCGCACCATCCCCGGAGGAGGAGCCCCCGCCCGAGGTGATTCCGCCGCCACCACCCCCAGCCCTGACCCAGATCAGCGCTTTGCCGGATCTGGCGCGCGTGCCCCTGCCCAAGGCGGACTTACCGATGGACATCAAGGCCCCGGTGGAGAACTTCTTTGCCGATCTGGCCCCGCCACCCCTGCCGACAGTGCAAGAGCCCGCGCCGAGTCCGGTGCGCCAGCCCGTGCGCCCGCCTTCGCCGCCCTCGTATTACCAAACCCGCGACTTGGACGGCATCCCGCGCCTGCTGTCGCATGGCTCGGCTGTCTTTCCCAGCTCACTGGCCCGCCGCGGCGTGACTCGCGGCACGGTGGTGCTGGAAGTCGAAATCGACACCAAGGGTGGGGTGCTCGTGCGCCGCGTGGTGTCCTCCACCCATCAGGAACTCGTCGCTGCCGCACGCCGGGTGGCGGGTCCTGCCCGTTTCACCCCGCCCCAACGCCGTGGTAAGGCCGTCAAGGCCCTCATGCGCTGGCCCATTACCATTGAGAGATGATGTCCCGCTCTTCCAACACCACTGTCTTGCTGCACGGCCTCGCTTTGCTGCAGGGCCTCGCTGCGCTGGCCATGGCGGTGGAGCCCTTGCCGATTTCCGCCAGCTATTGGAAGGATCCCGCCTTTCTTAAGGCCTTCAATGGCTCCTACCGCATTGAGGCGCGCATCGAGCCATCCATCACCAGTGAAGAGCGTGCGCTGCTGGTGGAGTTGCAGCAACTGATGGCGGATGAAAAACGCGAGCAAGCCATCAAGCTTTTGGCGGAGAGTTCATTGACCAAGAACTCAGCGGCACTGACCTTCAACCTTGCCAACCTTCAGCTCGAAGAGGGGCAGCTGGACAAGGCCGTTGCCTCCTTCGAGGCGGCGATTAAGGCATACCCTTCCTTTCGCCGAGCCCATCGCAATCTGGGTCTGGCCCGGGTGCGCAAGGAGGACTGGGACAAGGCGCTGGAGCATCTGGGAGAGGCGGTGCGTCTGGGTGACTCTGAAGGTCTAACCTATGGGCTTCTGGGATACTGCCGACTGAGTCGCGGAGAGTTTGCGAGTGCCATGCAGGCCTACCGCCTGGCGCAACTCACCGAGCCGAATGTCACCGAATGGTCGGCGGGCATTGCTCAATGCATGCAGCAGTTGGATCAGCGCGAGGAGGCGGCAGCGCTGCTCGACGAGGTGATTCGCAAGCGCCCGCTCGAGGCTTCTTATGCAGTGCTCAAAGCGAATATCCACTTGCAGCTCGAACAACAGGACCAGGCCGCCAAGGCGCTCGAGATGGCGCATCGTCTTGGAACGCTGGGCGCGGACCCCATTCTCTTGCTTGCCGAATTGCATCTGGGGGGTGGCCGAGTGGAGGAGTCCGTGAAGGTGATGGAGTCAGCCTTCGAGAGGCAAGAGAAGCCGGGTGAGAATGCCATGCTGCGCCTGTTCCAGATTGCCGTGGTGCAGCAGCAATGGTTGCTGGCCAAGGGGCTGCTCGACCGGGTGCCCGCCAAGCAGCAAAGCCGTGCGCTGCGTTTGGCCAAGGCCAGGTATCTGATCGAGTCCAAGCAAGACCCCGAGGCTGGTATCCAGTTGCTCAAAACCCTTACCACCGAGGATCCCACTGACGGAGAGGCTCTTCTGGTCTACGCCCGCCTGCTAGCTGCCAGTGGCCAGCAGGCGGCGGCCGAATTGCTCATCGAGCGCGCGGCAGCGGATGCCGAGTGGACTTTTGAGGCCTACCGCGCACTGACCAACTTGCGCGCCAAGCAGGGTCGATATGAAGCCGCCTTGGAGTCTCTGGACAAGGCTTTGCAAATCCAGTCTGATGCGGATCTCGAGGCGTATCGCAACGCCCTGCGCCGCACGTTGGAGGCCAGTCGCTAGAACTGAGCCCCGCAGCAGGGCTCCAAGCCTTTGCTTGATGAATTTCCCGATTCATGGGATGTGCATGAGTGATGAAGAGCAGCGACGAGCGTCCCTCCAGGAGCTTGGGGGTCTGGGTCCCTCTGGCCTTCGCTCTTTTTGTCGTGCTGGGCAGCGTCGGGTTGCTATTGGTTTTTGAGAGCCGTCAGCGTGCCGAAGAGCAGGATGCCTTCGCGGAATTGGCGCGGGTGAATGCTGAGTTCATGGAGCGTGCGCGCCTCTCCAAGAACCAGCAAATCGCGAGCCGCCTGAGTGAAGTGCTGGGAGCCGAGGTGTATTTCCGGGATCCCGCCAGGGATTTTTTGCTGGGACCTCCGCTCGAAACGCTGCCAGCTGCCGCTCTGGACATGCCACTGGATGGCCGGGTCATCCAACTTGCCGACGGTCGCCTTGCGGTCGGCTTTGCGGATGCCGCTGGTATGCAGATGATCTTTCTGCGCGAGCAGCGATTCCAAGGGCTTAAAAGTCTTGGTGGAGAGGCTTGGTACGCAGTCGGCTTTTTCTGGGCGCTTTCCATCGCCTTGGGCTTTGTTCTCTCACGTTGGATCAGCCTGCCATTGCAAGAACTGGTGAAAGCGCTTCCCATTGTCGGAACCCAAAAGGCATTGCCGGCCTTGCCCACCCATCGCCGCGATGAAATCGGCTCTTTGGCACGTGTGCTGGAGGACACCCATCAGAGTCTGGGAGATGAACGGGAGCGGCGGCGTCAAGCGGAGCGCCTGGCTTTGTTGGGACGCATGGCGGCGGGCATTGCCCACGAGATCCGCAATCCGGCTGCAGCCATCCGGCTTCATGCCGAACTGCTCGATGCGGCCGACGTGGCGGCCATGTCCAAATCGCGTGAACTCATTCTCAGGGAGGCAGCGCGTCTGGAAAACCTCGTCAGCCAATGGATGCTTTTGTGCCGGCCCGAGCCCCCGAAAACTTCCGAGATGGATCTGGTGGCCTTGCTGCGCGAAGTGCTTGAAGTGATGGAGCCCCAAGCCGCCCACATGCATGTGCAATTGGATATGGTGGTTCCCGAGAGCGGAAAGGTGCTTCTGCAGGCAGACCACCATCGGCTCCATCAGGTCTTTACCAATTTGGTTCTCAACGCCATTCAGGCCATGCCTTCCGGGGGGCGGGTTGAGCTCGAAGTCAAACAGCAGCCAGAGAAGATCGAAGTGAAGGTGCGTGATGAGGGAGGGGGGTTCAGCGCGCAAGCACTCGAGGGCGCGGGCAAGCCCTTCTTCTCGGAACGTGAGGGAGGTCTTGGGCTTGGTCTGGCAGTGGCGACTGAAATCTGTCAGGCGCACGGTGGCTCTCTTGAGTTCGGAAACCTTGAATCGGGCGGCGCGTGCATCAGGGTTGAATTAAGAAAGGCGCCGGCCCACCATGGATCTTCCACATGAAAGCCAAGTCCATCCTGATCATCGAGGACGAGCATGCTCTGGGCTCGGCCCTATCGTTGCTGGTGACCCGTATGGGGCATCGCCCAGAGTTGGTCGCGTCGGCTGCGGCAGGTCGAGAGGCGCTCAAGTGTGGTGACTTTCACGCAGCGGTGATCGATATCGGCCTGCCTGATGAGAGTGGCCTGAAAGTCTTGAAGTCCCTTCGTGGCAGCGGATCAACCATGCCAGTGCTGGTGATTACGGCCCATGCCACTCTGCAGCACGCCTTGGATTCGCAGAAGCAGGGTGCGACTGCCTACATGAACAAGCCTCTCAACATGGAGGAGTTCCAACGCCAGCTTCAGGCCTTGCTCGAGCCCGCGTTGGTGATGAAGCAAAAGGGGCCATCCCAGGCAGAAAGCGATCCGGTTAGCCTGATTGGTGCAGCCTCCTGCTTGCGCGACGTGTTCACCGGTATTGCGCGTGCAGCATCCGGGGACTTTCCCGTGCTGATCTCGGGGCCGGGTGGCTCCGGGAAAACGCTTGCCGCGCGTCTCATTCACCGTCACGGCAGGCAATCATCCAGTGCCGTGCATGAGTTGGACGGGGCAAGACTTGAAGGCTGGAATCCGAATCCCGAGTGGCATGGGGGTAGTGTGATTCTCGAGAATCTCGATCAGCTCAATGCGGCTGCCCAAGGCGTTTTATACGAGTGGCTGCAGGCCGCCAATGAGAGTCCATTGAGGTTCTTGGCGACTTTGTCCATGAATCCGGTAGAGGGGGTCGAGCAAGGACGCCTGCGTGAAGATCTCTATTTCGCCCTGAAGCCGGGTAGTATTTCGATGCCACCGCTTTGCGAGCGCAGCGGAGATATTCCGGCATTATGCCACTACTTCGCCGCAATGAAGCTCGGAGACGGCAAGGCTGCCGAAATCACGCCGGCGGTCATGGCAGCACTTCAATCCCACGATTGGCCGGGCAATGTGCGCGAACTCAAGCACGTGCTCGACTACGCTTTGTCAATGAGTGGGGGAGGTGCCCTTTTTCTGACACACCTGCCAGAAGCCATGCGCGAGATGTCGGCCGATGCTGCAGTGGGTTGTGAGGTCGGAAGTGAGCTGGAATTGGCCCTCGAGCGCTGGCTCGTTCAGGAGCTCTCGGCGAGTGAAGAGGTTTCCTATGACGAGCTGTTGCAGAAACTCGAAGCGCAAATGCTCCAGTATCTGATGGAGCGCTTTGAGCGTAAGCCCACCCGACTTGCGGCCGCGATGAATCTGCACCGGGGGACACTGCGCCAGAAACTACAGCGCTGCGGTTTGCAGTGATGAGGGATAGAGGTCGCTTTTTGGCCATTCGGGTTCAGGTCCCGGCCATTATCTGTTCACCATCATCCATTGATGCGTGTTGAGAAATTTTGTTCCATTGCGGGCATGACGCGACATTTCAGTGTTTTTTGCATGGTGCTGGTCCCGGCTGCCTTCGCTCAAGATCTTCTCGATCCACTTTATGTGACAGCATCGCGCTCTGAGCAGATGCTCAAGGATGTGCCCTACAGTGCCAATTTTATCGATTCGAATTTTATTAATGACAACGTGCGCCGCACCCTGCCCAAAGCGCTCCTCTACACGCCCGGGGTGCTTGTGCAGCAGACGACTCATGGTCACGGTTCACCCTTCATTCGCGGTTTTACCGGCCGGCGCAACCTCTTGATGGTTGATGGTGTTCGCATCAACAACTCCACCTATCGGGGTGGCCCCATCCAGTATTGGAACACAGTAGATGTGCTGTCTGTGGATCGCATGGAGTTGGTGAAGAGCCAAGGTTCGGTGCTCTACGGATCCGATGCCGTAGGCGGCACGCTCAATGCCTTTACAAAGTCCTCCAACTTTCGGGATCATCCAGAGGGTCTGCGTTTCGTGAATGGCTTGAGCAGTTACGAATACCGCACCAATGGCGAGGGTAGTCATATTGGGCGCATCGAGAGCCAAGTGGGTGTCGGTGCTAAGTATGGTCTTCATCTGGGTCTCTCCGTCAAATCCTTCGGTGACATCCACAGTGACGCCATTGGTCGAATGACCGGCACCGGATACAGAGAGGATGCTTTTGATCTCCGCTTTGATTATGCTTTGGGTCCCGACTCGACACTAACCTTTGTCACCCAATACGTGGACCAAGACGATGTGAGCCGATGGCATTCCACAATCAACAATCACGGCTGGATTGATGGTGACCACGTCATTTCGCCAGGAACTTTTTCCCAACGGATCTATGATCAGGAGCGATTTCTGAGCTATCTGCGCTTTCAGGGTAGCAACCCCGATCAGAGCTCTATCATTGATCGTTGGAGTGCCACTTTTTCCTGTCAGCAAACGACGGACTCCGAGTTTCAGGATCGAAACCCAAGTAGCGACAGCATTCGTTTCGCCAACATCGACACCAAGACCTTTGGCTTCGATCTGGCTTTGGAAAGTGACACCCGGAAAGGCACTTGGGTTTACGGCTTCGATTACTACCGGGATGATGTGGATGCGCAGGGCTACCGCGACAATGCTGCGGGCACGGCCCTCGATCCCACGCGTCTGCCTCTGGCCGACGATTCCACTTACGACCTGCTCGGTGGTTTCGGCCAATACATCTGGCGCCCCAATAAGAGCTGGGAAATCACAGCGGGCAGTCGCTACACCTATGCTCGAGCCTCCTTGGGCAATGGCATCAACCAATCGCCCAACTGGGATGCTCTGGTAGGCTCATTGCGCGCGCTCTACCGGGTCAACGACGAGTGGTCGGTGTTTGGTGGCATCTCACAGGCGTTCAGGGCGCCCAATTTGAACGATCTCACCGGTGAGACCACCAGTTTGGCGGGGATTACCTCACTGGGTTCTCTGGATGTGGAGCCCGAGCATTACCTCACCTATGAGCTTGGAGCGCGCCATAGTACTGAGGATCTATCGTTATCGGCCGCGGTTTTCTACACAGATATCACCGATCAGATTGTTTCCATTCCCGACGCCATGGGTTCGAGCACCAACCGCTTGGTCAACTCGGCAGAAGGCTACATCTATGGTGTTGAAGTCGAGGGGGTCTGGAATTTCACTCCCCGCTGGAGTCTTCACGGTTTCGCGGCATGGCAGCAAGGTGAGGGCGATGAGCCGGCCTATCTTGGTGGTCCGATCATTACCGAGAATATGTCCCGTCTGCTTCCGCTCTCCGGCTCGGTCGCCCTACGCTGGACTTCCCCCGATCATAAGTTTTGGATCCAAGGTCGTCTGCTGGGTGCCATGACCGAGGATCGCCTCTCTGCCGCTCAGCAAGCCGCCGACAATCAGCGCATTCCCACCAAAGGCACACCCGGCTATGTGGTGGTTTCGCTCAACGCCGGCTACCAAGCGAGCGAAGATCTCAAGATTACTGCCAGCATCGAGAACCTGTTGGATGAAGATTACCGCATCCATGGATCGGGTCAGAACGAGCCTGGCATTGGAGGAGTTGTGGGAGTCGAATGGGCGTGGTGATGCTGCGGTGACGTGCTGATCGGTCACGAAAGTGCTGTCTGGATGATGGGGATTGATAGCAGCACTTTTTTGATTTCATCACTTGACCCGCCAGCTAAGTCAGCCAAGTATTTTCCGCTACTGAGACGCAGTCTCAATAAAAGACGGTCTGCCACATGAAACCAGTATCCTTCCTGCCACTCACGAACACCTCCCTCATGGGCGCCGCACTCGCCTTCGGGTTTAGTAGCGTAGCTGCCCAAGACGCCATGGTGGACCTCGGACAACTCGAAGCCCTGACGCTCTCGGGCAGCAAGGTGGTCGGCAGCCGCGAAGGCGCTTGGGAGCTTCCCGGTTCTGCCGCCTACATCGATGCCGATGAATTTCGTCTCCGTGGCTACACCAACGTCAATCGCATTCTCGGTGCAGTGCCTGGTGTCTACCTTCGCGAAGAGGATGGCTTCGGCAACTTCCCCAACATCTCCATGCGCGGCGCGGATGGAACTCGTGCCGAGAAAATCACTGTCATGGAAGATGGTATCCTCGCCGCTCCTGCACCGTATGCTGCACCTTCGGCTTACTACTCTCCGCGTGCCTCGCGCATGGCTGGTCTCGAAATTCTCAAGGGCTCCAGCCAGATCAAGTACGGGCCCCAAACGACTGCGGGTGTCATCAATTATCTCTCTACTCCCATCCCCGAAGAGCTAGGTGCCCCCAACTTTTATTGGCGTAGTACCTACGGCAGCCACAACACTTTCTTCAACCACGCCTACTACGGTGACACCGTGCAGACCAAAAACGGCAAGTTCGGTTTCCTCTTCGAGCTCTATCACGAAACCAGTGAAGGCTTCCGTAAGCTGGATGGCGGTGGCGACACCGGTTTCACCACCTACGAGCCGATGGTGAAGTTCTTCTGGGAACCAGACACTGTGCTTAAGCAGCGCATCGAGTTCAAGTATGGCTATACCGAAATCGATGCTGATGAAACCTACGTCGGCCTCAGTGAGGTAGACTTTGCCGCCAGTCCTTACCGTCGCTACGCCGGTACCCAATTCGACAACATGGACACCCATGCCAATCGCAGTTACCTCAAGTGGATGGTCGAACCGAGCGATGACTTCAGCTTTGAGACGGCTCTCTACTACAACAATTTCAGCCGCAACTGGTACAAGGTGCGTGGTATCGATGTTACCGTTCCGGCCGATGTGGCCTTCCTCAATGGCAGTGCCGCCGCTACGTTGACCGACGGCCTCCGCGCCAATGCCCGCGATTACGAGGCCTGCGGCATACAGTTCTCAGCGCTCTATGAATTCGAGACCGGTGCGCTGGAACACGATTTCGAGTTTGGTGCCCGCCTGCACTATGACGACATCCAGCGCTTTCAGCGTGACGACGATCTGCTCTCTCTGGGAACGGGTCCCGGCGGGTTCAGTGTTACTCCCGGTGCTCCGGGCTCCGGTGGAAACCGCTTTGAATCCTCCAAGTCGCTTTCCCTGTGGGTGACTGACCAGATCGACTTCGGCAAGTGGTCGATCAGCCCCGGCTTCCGCTACGAGTACATGGATCTCGACAACACCGACTACTTCAGTGACGCCAGCTTTACCCAGGCGGCCGACCGTCGTGGTCACGAAACCTATTTTGCTCCCGGTATGGGCTTCACCTATGACATCAACGACGACAACAAGCTATTCGGTGGTGTGTTCAAGGGTTACTCCATAGCCGGTCCTCGCTCGATTCTCAATAGCGGGGTCCAGAAGGAGGAAAGTCTCGGTTACGAGCTGGGTGCCCGCCACCGCGGTAAAGGTGTGACGGCTGAACTGGTTGGTTTCCTCACCGACTACGACAATCTCATTTCCACCTCTGCCGGACTGGGTCTTGCCGGCAACGAGAACGTCGGTGCTGCCGAAGTCTTCGGCCTCGAAGCCCTCGTCAGCTACGATCTGGGTGAGGAGAGTGGTTTTGGTTACGGTCTGCCCATGTATCTCTCTGCCACCTGGACCTCGGCGGAACTCAAGGGTCCGAGCTTGAGCAGTGGCGGCGGTGATGATATATACGAAGGTGGTGGAGACGGCTCCGATATTCCCTATGTCCCCGAGTGGAAATTGGCTGCCGGTGTGGGTGTGGTCTTCGAGAAATGGGGTGCCAACCTCGACATGACCTATGCCTCCTCGATGTATGGAACCGCCAGCAATTTCAACAGTCCGGTCACTGACCAGAAACAGGGTAAGTTGGAGTCCGTTTTACTTTTCGACCTCTCGGCCCACTACGAAATGACCGAGAACCTGAAGTTGTTGGGCGGTATCCAGAACCTCACCGACGAAGAATACATCACCAGCCGCATGCCTCTGGGCCCGCGTGCCGGAGCACCGCGCTCGATATTCGGTGGCTTTGAAATGACTTTCTAGGGCATCTGTTTTGAGACTACTCCAAGCATGGTGCTCAAGGCATTGAGATTGCATGGTTTTCCTGGATCTGGAACAGTCGTTGCGATTTTTCATTGCTATGCTGCAGCGATCCACTTGCTCTTGACTCAACTGCGATTTGGGCGAGGCGGCGCGATCCGCATCATGTCGGGGTCGATGGTGACATGGTAAGATCCCGAAATTTGGAGTCCAATGCCGACATGTTAGTGCGCTGTGGTATTCGGCAGGTCGATGCGGCGCCGGGGCATGGTAAAGACCAGATTGCTGTGTTCGGTCAGACATTTAAGCATGACAGATTCATCGCCTGCGGGGCCGGTGGATTTTTCAGGTTCTCCTACCAGTCCCGGCTGGAGCGCAGGGCATCAAGCTTCTCGTTGTAGATGTCGAACTCGATGCGGTTGATGGCCGAGAGCTTGAAGTCTGCGCTGCCAAATCTGGATTGGGTGCTGAAGTGTTGGCTGGAGCCCACGATCCGGTTGCCATCTACTTGGTCGAGGCGGAAGACCAGGATGGAACCGTCCGCGAAGTAGGCGCGGATGTCCCTGCTCTCTCTTTTTGCTTCCGAGGTGCCGAGGCCCTCAAGATTCAGGCTGCGTAGACGTTCAATGGGCAGTTTGATCTCGCCCAGCGGGGTCTTGAGGGTGATCAAGCCCTCATCCACGGAGCTAACCTCTCCCTCGAGGCTGTCGCCGTTGGCCAGCTTCATGCGCCCGGTCTCCTCTTCGGCCTTGTCATCGGGCTTGGGCTGCGGCTCGGCATTGCCACGTTGGATTCGCATGCCTCGTGGTTGAGGTAGGTGTTCGATGCGGCCGTCCCATGGGGCGATTTTGATATTGGAGATGCGTATGACTTGGTTGCTGCCGGCGATGAAGTGCAAGCCGGTTCCGAAGTCATTGCTCTCGACGCCGGGATCGCTCCAGACTTCAGCCACCTTGCCGTTGATGAGCAAAACCACCTTTCCAGTCTTGCTGCTAGCCCTTACCTCGATAAGCGCCTTGTCGTTTTGCGAGAGCTCCCGGGAGTGGTCACTGCCCAGAAAGTTGCGGGTTTTCCCGCTTCGCAGATAGATGCTGCTGCGCTGGAAAGAGAGTTCGTAGCCGGAGCGAGGATAAGAATTGTCGACGTCAGTGGAAAAGAGCATCAGCTTGAGATCCAGTTGATCGGACTTGCGCTCCACGGTGAATGAGATGCTGAATTGTTCGGGCAGTAGCTTGTCGCGCGCAATGCTGCCGGCCTTGCGTGAGATGAAGGACTGGCGCTTGTATTCCCATGACTGCTCGGGCTGCTGGATCCAGCCATCGATGTTTTTCGGTCCGCGGTAGTGCAGGGAGCCGCCACCTTGGATGTCGATACTCGAGACCATGCTGCGACCAAATTGCATGGGGCCCGCAAACCAGGTATTGAGGTCGATGTGATCCTCGTCAATGCCTCCGAGTTGGCCGTGAACCTGGTCTCCATTCTTGAGAGTTAGCATGGCCACGTGGGACGATTCGGGCGCCTTGTTTTCTGCGTTGAGAGTGAGATCGAGGACATGATCGAGGTCAAAGGTGGCGGGCTCGGCGAGAATGTCTGACTCCCATAGCAGGGAGTTCTCCCCGAGAGCCTTCAGTTTTCCCGAGATCAGGTCATCATTGTGAAAACGCATCACCGCCTGATGTTCTTGCTCAGCGGTCGCAACATTGACGACAAGCAGTAGGATTACTCCAAGGGATTTAATCGAAGTTGGGTTGATCATGTGAAAAATCAGGGGTGAGTCATCATTTTTGGATACGGCGGATCAGCTTGATGGAGCTGCGCTCGATGTGCAGGCTGCCAAGTAGTGGATGGATAGCCTCGACCTGATCACCGGTGATGATGCATTCTTTTGCGCTCAGTTTGCCTTTGCCGTGAAACTCAATCATGAAAGCGGGCTCGCCATCTGCATTGCCCTGAAAGGGTTTGTTGGCGAAGAATAGGGTGGAGATTTCGGTCTCGGGGATTTCCCAAGTCTCCTCGGAAAAGCTGGTCTTGAAAATCACCATGGATGGTTCGGGAGTTCCCCTTATGGAGAGCAGCTGGCCGCTCCAACGATCGTCTTCGTTGGTGATCAAGCAGTCGAGGCTTGGGTCGCCGCGTTTCTCTGCCAAGTGGCGGGTGCGGATGTCATTGAGTTCGGTGATGGTCAACCCACTGATGGTCTGGCTGCCTGAGTGTCCGCTGCATCTGATGCTGACTCCGCTTCCGCTGGGAATGTTGTCGAAGGGGTCGACGATCATGCCCTCGGACTCGCCATCGATGATGATTTCCATGCGGCCCTTGCTGCGCTCCACCCGCAACTCGACGAGAAAACTCTTGTTGGAGAATTGCGATGGGCGTCGTTGCCATTGGGCCAGGATTTGTGACCGGCTTTGCTCGGGAGTTTGCCTCATGATGCGGATTCCAGAGCCATCAAAATTGAAGGTGTAGAGGTTCTGCTTGCTCGAGCCTTTGAGTGGGTCGGCGAATCCGATGGAGTAATTGGGTGAGCTGCTGTCCCAGCTGAGACCAAAACCAAGCACGAAGTTTTCAGGCAACTGACAGTCGCGGGCGGCAATCGCCTTACCACTTGCGATCATGGAATTGCCACTGCGTTTCCAGTTGTCAGGTTCGCCTATGCCTGTGGTCCATTCCCTGATGTTGTCGATGCCGCTGTAAATGACTTTCTGGGTGGTGACTCCGAATTGGGTGGATGCGATTGCGGCGCGAGGGATGGTGATTTCGCCGGCAATGGTGGTGTCGGCGATCAGTCCGGCTTCCTGCATTCCGGTGACTTGTGTTGCTGGCAACAGGTCGCCATTGCTCAGGGTGAACTGGATGGGAGCCGGTTGAGAGCTCTCAGGTGAGTTCGAGAATTCGACCTGATCAAGCTTATCGGCTAGCAGCTTGAGAGGCTCCCTTGAGTAGGGGCTTTGCCATTCGATGATGCCGTTCTTGTTCAAGGATTGCAGGACACCAGTCAGGCTGCCATCGGTGGCGGCAAAGGTCGCGGTATCCGCCATCAGAGACGGTGCCAGCAACACACACAGGGATGCCGTGAGCTTCATGGATTCAGAAATTCTCATCCCAGTCTGTGAAGATATCAGTTGAGTCATTGAATTCGTACATCACCACAGACTCGTTGTGAATGGTCATGTCGCCGGCCAGCGGATGGTCAAGCACCAGGGTCTTGCGGTCGCCGGAAAGGGGTGCGCCTGAAATCATTCCCATTGGACTGAAGCGCAGTTTGAGTTGCAGGCCGGACGGGGGCTCAAAATCCAACCGCTTGCCATTGGCCATGTGCAATTCGGAAATTTCGTCAAGAGGAAGCAGAAACTCACCATGTTTGCCCCTGAAGCGCAGCGTGTTGTTCTCCTCCAGCGATATCGCCTGGCCAGCAAGCCGGTCCAGGCCGTTGGTCATCAGGATGATGTCCTGATCATCGACTTGGAGGCTACGTGCGGAGTCAGGCATGCCATTCCATTCGGCAATAATGACATCACTGATCTTGATCTGCGCGTCGGCAATCTGGGGCAGGAAGGCCAATGAATTTCCAGATATGGTTTTGGTGTTCTCGTTTCTGAGTGCTGGATCCGTCCATTGGATGATGAACTTATCGTTGAGAAATAGCGAGTAGCTGGAGTTGTCGAGATCGCTTCGCAGCTCAAAGGTTGAGGTCGTGTTCTCGCCAATGTTCAGGCGGTTGGATGCGGTTTGCACACGTTTGACCGATTCATTGCCCTCGGCATCGACCATGGTGCGGTAGATCACCATGTAGTTGCTGTGAATCTGCAGGATGAATGCGTTGCCAAAGATGGAGGGAAGGCAGCTGGAATCGTGAGCGACAAAGGGATCACGTTGCCGCTGCTTATCTTCGGGTTTGCCGTCGTCATCCTCTTGTTTGGGTGACTGCTTCACGCAAAAGTCGGCATGCAGGGCAATCGCCAAATTCAGTTGGTTCTTCCAGGCGATGTCAAAACGTAGGGTGGATTTCCTAGGTATGGTGTTGCGCAGGATCAACGCAGTTCCGGGTTTGGAGCTTTTCCAATACCAGGCGGCTCCTGAGTGCTGCCACGGCGCTGCTGCGGGCTGCTTGTCTTCGGCTTCGGCTTTTTCATCAGGGGCTTCATCCTCTGCTTTGGCTTGCTCCTGATGCTGCTTTTCGTCCCGGTTGTAGGAAGTCACTTCCCAGTGCTCGGGAGAGAAGGGGCCGTGGTAGTGCAGACGTCCACCGAGAGGTTGGGGGGCGATGCGGGCTACCTTGTTGCGTTCGAGGGTCAGGCTGCCAGCGCATGAGGTTTCAATGGTGATCTCCTTGTCGTTGAGTGCAGTAACCATACCCGGTATCTGGTCGCCGTTGACCAGTTCAACCAGTGAGATGGATTTGAGGGGCACTGCCGGGTTGCCTCCACGCATGACCAGATGGCGAAGGTTGTTGACCCCGAACTTGGCGATTTCATCCAGATCTTGGCGCTTCCAGACCAGGCTTGGGCCCTCGGCGATGCCCTGAAAACTGCCGTGTAGTTGGTCTCCGTTGGTGAAGCGCAGGAGGTCGGGGGGGTGGTCGGCGTGCAGCATGGGCAGCACGGCGGCGACAGTGATGACGAGTGAGCGGATCATTTTTCGTAGATTGGCAGAAAGCGGTAGTTGAGGGCCAGCGATAGCAGGGCGCCGGCCGTGCTGAAAGCGGTGCCGTGATTGCCGGGGAAGGAGCCGTCGCTGTTTTGAATGGTGGACATGTAGCGGATGTTCTTCTGGTTCCACTCGTTCCATGCCGACTCGTCCGCGTGGAAAAGGGCCTGCGACATGTAATATTCGAAGTAATAGGGATAGTGACGGTCGCGGTAATCGAGGTTCTTCTTCAGGTAGTTGACACTGTTCTCAAAACCCTTGGAGTCGGTTTGCTTGGCGATGGAGAGGCACATCACGCCGATCGCGGTTAGAGTCGGCTTGCCACCGGATCCGGATGTGTATCCGTAGGAGCCTTCAGCAGAGCGGTTGTTGTTGAGGTAAGTCAGCGCTTTCTTGATGGCCTTGTCGGGAACTTCCACACCGGCATTGCGTGCGGCGAAAAGAGCCACCAACTGACAGCCGCTGACGGTGGTATCCGCGTCGCGGCTGTCTGGGGTGTAACGCCAGCCGCCGAAGTTGTTGCGCTCCTGCGCACTGAGGATGAGTTTCACCGCTTTCTGGAGGGCGGGGGCGATTTTTTGATTGGGAATCATGCCGTAGGCCTCAGCAAGAGCAGTGGTAGCGAAGGCGTGATTATACATGCTATTGCCGATGTAGCCGTTGCCCTCGTTTTGCTGCCCGATGATGTAGTCAATGCTCTTGCGGATGTGCTGGGCATAGGGTCCGTTGACAGGGTCTTCGCCATGAGCGAGAAAGGCCATGGCGCAGAGGCCAACCACGCCGGGGTCACTGCCGCTGCCGTCTGACCATTGGCCCTGTTCGAGCTGACTGTTGGCGAGAAATTTCATTCCCTTTTCATAGACGAGCTCCGCCTGTGCAGGGATGACGTCGGCGCGGCGCTCGAGCAGACCCTGACCCGGAAGCGGGAGAGGACTGAGGCCGCTCAGGCCAAGAAGAATGATGGGGACTTGGAAACGCATTCTCATGGTGGAGTGTGGTTTAGCGGACAAGCTTTTCAGCCCCCCGGTTGTAGGCGTCGAAGGCATCGCGGAATTCCTGCGGAATGCTGGTGGGTCCGGTTCCGCTGGCTTTTGGGACGCGGCGGGTTTCATCGGGGCCGGTGCCAATACCGTTCTGGTCGGTGTTGGCGGTTTCGGACTCACCAGTCTGGCCCTTGCCGCCCTGGCCTTCACCTTCACCTTCGCCTTGGCCTTCACCTTCACCCTGGCCGGGTTGTTTGCCCTGACCCGGACCTTGGCCTTTGCCCATCATCTTTTCCATCATGTCCATCATGGCGCCTCCGGATTTGCTGCCGCTACTCTTTTGCTTTTCCTTAGCGGCGGCGTGGATCTTTTCGATGATCTCGGTTTGGGCGGCGATGGTCTTGCCGCCGGTGTCGTGCTCGATAAGCATTTCGGTGGCCTCGTCCATGATGTTCTCGACCTCACCCAGTAACTCGATGACCTTGGGGTTGGTTTGCTCGACCACGAGTTGCTGGACGTCGGCGGAAAGTTCATCCTGATCAACGGCAACTTCCTCGGATCCCTTGGCATGCTTTTCTTCGGGCTTGAGTTCGGGGCCCAGATCGAATTGCTCGAGATTGATCTCCGCGTGCAGGGTGAAACCCAGAAGTCCGAGGCTAATGACAAGAGGATAGGTCTTCATGATACGCAAGGGGGTTGAGTTGGCTGCAAGAATCAGTTGGTTGGAATGATGACGGGGCGCTCGGGGGTGTTTGCGCCCGTGGAACTGTCACGTTTGAATTGTTCGAGAGCGCGCGTGCGCGATCGCAGGTCCTGCTGCGTCTGAATCATCTTCATGACGCGCAACATGAATTCGAAGTCCTCGTTTTCGCCGCCACCACCACCGCCGCCACCACCGCCATCACTACCACCGTCATCCTGAGCGCTATCGAGTTTGGCGGCCCATTGCTCAAGCTTGTCAGCCCATTGTTTGGACAATTCGGCGGCCTTATAAGAGTGGTTTTGGAGTAGCTTGTTGCGGACGTCCTCGAGTTTGGCAGTCACATCGGTATCACGCATCTCGTCGAGAACCTCCTTGAATTCGGCGCCTTGGGTGCGGGCGTGGAAGTGGGCGAGGTCTTCCTGAATCCAGCGCACGTCTGCCGAGGTGTCGGACTGCTGGCGGATATTCTGATTGAGAAGGGTGATGCCGGAGGGGTCGATATTCTTGTTGTCGAGACCGATAAGATCCTTACCCGGTCGTTGGGTGAACGCGGTGGTAAACTCGCGCACCAAAGAGCCCGTGATGCCATTTTGCTCGCCTGCGGCCTTGCGCAGACGTTTGACGAAGGTGCCGGCCTCAAAGCTTTTGTTGGCTTCGTTGGCTTTTTCGACAGTCTCCTGCATTTTCTCGACGACCTTCTTCTGTTTTTCGACAGCCTCTTTCATTTCGGAGTCGCTCTTTTGCTCGGTGTTTGAGGGGTCGCCGGCCTGATCCAGGTTTTCCTGTACTTCAGGGACGTCCTGATTGGAGAGCTCCCGCATGTTCTGCAAGGTTTCGGCCATCTTCCTCATGGTATCCTTGTCGATGTCACCGTTGCGCACGGCGTCCTCGAGTAATTTCTCCAGCTTGTCGGTGAGTTCCTCGGTGCGGCGACGGGTTTCAGCTTCCTCACCGGCCTGTTCGGCAATCCGCTTGCGGTTTTCCTCCTCCTGCAGCTCCCTGCCATCGAGGCGATCGAGGCGTTGGTTCTCTTCAAGCAGGTTGAGTTCGCGGCGAGTCAGATCCTCGAGTTCGGTGATGGCCCGGTCGAACTGCTGCTTGAGCATCTGAGCGTGTTCGTCGCGAGTCAGCACATAGATGATAATGGGTTCGGAATAGACGCGCTCGCGGCCGGGGAGATGATCGGTGGTCCAGCCCCGAAGCATGAGTCTCTGGGGCGCAATGCCAAAAGACTTGGGAGAGAAAGCGATGGGGCTGGTGAAGCGGCTCTGTCCAGCTTGACCCGATTCGAGATCCAGCCCGCCCTTGGCCGGTGTTTCGCCGGTGGGACGGCTGAACTGGCCGACCCATTCGATGCCATTGTCCTTGATGCCAAAATCGTCTTCGGCGAGCAGTTCAAAATCGATGGTCTCTTCGGGCAGCATGACATGCTGGCGGTTGATGCCTTGCAGATAGCAGCTGGGAGCAGCATCCTGCATGGCGTCGACGCGCAGCTTAAAGCCGGGCTCACCAGCAAGACCGTTTTTGTCGGCCCAATAGAAGGGTATTTCAAAATCGCGTGTGTCGAGCGTGAAGCTCTTGGTGAGGGCTTCGAGTCCATTGAGTTGGAGAGCGTGTTTCTCGGCGGATTTCTCGACCTGAACCGCCCCGGTTTCCGGGTCGATGCGGGTATAGGTGATAGGCCCGTAGCTACTCGTTTCAATCAGGGCGCTGGTCATGGTCATGCCAAAGCTCAGGGTGCTGCCTTCGACTGCGCTGAGCGAACCGGTCAACAGATTGATGCGCTTTTCGGGCAGGCAGAGATATGCGGGTGGTGTCTGAATGGCCCAGACGTCCTCGACTGAGGGACGCTGCATGGGTTCAACAATCATCTCGTGACGCAGGTCTCCGAGCTTGAAGACCACTCGGCCTTTTTCCTGCTGACCGGGAAATTCGAAGTGGAAACTGTTCCGCTCTCGCTTGCTGGTAAGAACAGGCTGCATGGCGTAGCGAGCAGTGGCGCTGCCGGGTTTGCTCTCGGAGTTCTTGGATAAGGTCAGCGAGATCTTGAAAGCCTCGCCGAAGGGAACTGCCAGATAGCTCGGCGGGTTTTCCAGAGTCGTGAAGGTGTAGCGCTGGGTGTCGGAGAGTGGCATCAGCCAGCGTTGCAGGGCGTTGATGCCGGCCTTGGGAGTGACGACAAGCACTGCGGCCGATCCGGCGAGCAGGGCCAAAGCCACCAGTGACCAGCGGCGGTGATGCGGGGTAGGCATGGCGCCTCTCAAATCGTGGCGACTGGATTCCGCGGCAACCGCGGTCATTGCGGCTTCTCGAAGACGTGGAGAAAGGCTGTCCTCGCTACCTTGCTGATGCTGTAGCTCGATGACGCCGAGCAGTCGGTCACCCAGTCCGGGGTAGCGTTGGGCAATCAGGCGTGCGAGTTGGTTTTGGCGTCGCCGCCGCCAAACCCAACGGTGCAGCCAGTAGGGAGCGAATCCGGCGAAGAGGGAGAAGCCTGCGAGAAGCAGACCAAGACGCAGCCAGCCGGGAGTCGGGGTCAGGCGGTCCATGCCGTAGACCAACAGGAAGCTCACCATAAGGCCGATCAGGCCGGCGGCAATCGCCTCGATCAACTTGATGCGCCAGAGTTGACGGCGAAAGTCGTCAAGTTGCTTTCGCAAGGAGTTTGGAATGGCAATCTGCAGTTCTTGCGTCTGCAAGGCAGGTTCCTCTTTTTTGGCAGGAGAGTCGGGCATTTTCTAAGGATTTTCGGGCAAAAGGCGTAGCTGGTATCCCACTAAAAGAACGTCCCTACATCCAGAGGAATTTCGTAGGATTGGTATTTCCTTCAAGTTCCCTCGTGCAAAGGTTTTGTAAACCCAAACTTGAGACGCAGCATAGCGGCCGAATGACCCATTTTGGCAGCAAAAAATCTACCTTTTCCGGTCCTGGAAGGTGGTAGGCGCCACTCAGTGGCCCGGGGTGGGTCGCGCCTTCAGGTGCGAGTCGATGCATTTCTCGACGATCCCATCCATTTGAGAGAGGTGCTCTTCGATCACCCGCACGAACGTAAATTGGCTACGCGTGCGCTCCAGATTGTGCTCAGGATGGTGGATTTTGAAGTAGTGGTCACCCTGCAGGTAATCGGTCAGGAAACGCATGCCGCATTCGAGGGTGATCAGTTTTCCGGAAAAGGTCAGCAACTCGATTTCGGCAGCTTTGAGGAAGTGGGCTGCGGACAGGTAGCCCTTGACCAGTGCCTCGAAGCGGTCGAGTTGAATGTCAATGGCTGCGAGGTTAGTCTCATCTTCCGGGGTTGTCGGGCAACAGGAGCGGACCATATCACCGAAGTCGTAAAGGGCGGAGCCGGGCATGGTGGTGTCCAGATCAATCACGCAGATGGCAGCTGAGGTGACCTCGTCGAGCAGCACATTGTTGATCTTGGTGTCGTTGTGGGTAATGCGCTCGGGAATTTCGCCCTTGGCGATCTTGTCAACGATGACCGGGCAGTCATCGGCGCGGGCGCGTGCAAAGTCGATTTCGGCCTGCACGTTCTTGGCGCGACCTTCGGGGTCATCGGCAATGGCCTGCTCAAGTGCCTCGAGCCGTTTTGCGGTATTGTGGAAATCCGGGATGGTCTCGTGCAGTCGACTGCCGCCGAGTGAGGCGGCGAGGTTCTGGAAGCGACCAAAGGCCCGGGCCGCCTGATAGGCCTGTTTGTTGCAGGTCAGTTCATCGTAGCCACGGGCGCGCTCGATGAAGGGGTAGACGCGCCAGTAGTTTCCGTCTTCGTCGACCGCGTAGGGTTTGTCATCCAGGGCGGGAATGCAGGTCAGGGTGCGGCGGTGGGCTTCCCGATGATTCTGGGCGAGCAGGGTTTCCAGGGCGTGTTCGGTCACCCGGCTGACGTTTTCCATCAGGCTGACCGGATCCTTGAAGACGTGGTGATTGATGCGCTGGACGATGAAGCGGGTCTGCAGGCCGGCCTGATCGCAGCGCGCCAGGTAAGTGTCGTTGATGTGGCCGTTGCCATAGGGCCGTGACTCCATGAAGTCGGCCCGGATATCGAACATCTCGGCGACTTTTTCGATGTTGTGGTTGGTGCGGGGTGTCGGCATGTGCGCGGGCTGCTAGCTTAGATGAATCAGGCTAAAGGGGAAGGGTATTCACCGGCTACACTCAGAGCTTTGATGGCTTCGACGACGTGCGGCTTGTCTTCGGGGTAGGTGACTCCGAACCAGCGGCCGCTGGTGGGCAGCACCGGGCAGCTGCTCTGCCCTGATTGGATGAGCTCGTCAACCACACTCGGGATGTAACATTCGCTTTTGAGTTCGCCGCCGCTCTTGTCGAGAAATTCGCTGAAGGCTTTTTCCAGCTGCTCGAAGAAATCGGGACCGAAGAGCCAGAAGTTCATGGAAGCGACTGCCGTGGTGGGAATTTCAACCTTTTCACCCATGGCGTTGGTGCCACGCACCGTGCCGTCCGCTTCACGTTCAATGTCGAGAATTTCCTCCACGCTTGCGAGTTGAGACTGGCCGTCGAGCTCGCAAATGCCGCGGTTGACGCGCCCGTAATCCGACAGGGTGTTGGCGAGCGGGTAACCGACCATGGCCAATTCATCGCGGGTCTCCCCGGATAGCATGGAGAAGAAATCCGCGGCACGGGCATAGGCGTCTCGGCCGTAGAAGTCGTCGGCGTTGATCACCGCAAAATGCTCCTTGATGGCATTGCGGGCGGCGCGGATGGCATGCGAGGTTCCCCAGGGTTTTTGCCGACCCTCGGGAACACTGAATCCCTCGGGCAGGTCGTCGAGCTTTTGGTAAGCGTAGTCGACTGCAATACGATCCACGAAGCGTTCACCAATACCCTGCTTGAAGGCCTCGGCGAAGTCCTCGCGAATGACAAAGACCACCTTGCCGAAGCCGGCACGGATGGCGTCGAAGACCGAGTAATCCAAAACGGTCTCGCCGTGGGGACCCATCGGATCCATTTGCTTGAGCCCGCCGTAGCGGCTGCCCATGCCGGCGGCAAGAACGAGAAGGGTGGGTTGCATGGACTGAGAATGGACGGATGGACTCTGGAGGGATTCGGACGCTCAGGCGCTTGGATGGTAAACATGCCTTAACTACCCACCGGCTGGCAATACCCGATTCCCACAGCCGCGTGCTTGATAAAAGCCGCTCAGTCCCGAGTATCCTGTTGACCATGTATAAGCGCGTCCTTGCTGCCATTCTCGGCCTCACTCTATCGGTGATCATTCACGCTGCCGAGCGACCCAATATCATCATCATCATGTCCGATGACATGGGCTACTCGGACATCGGCTGCTATGGCAGTGAGATCGAGACACCCGTGCTCGACAAGCTCGCCTCCAAGGGCTTGCGCTACACCCGCTTCTATAACACCGGCCGCTGCTGTCCGACCCGAGCCTCGCTGCTCACCGGCCTCTACGCCCATCAGGCCGGCATCGGTCAGATGACAAGCGATGGCGGCCAGCCTGGCTACCGGGGTGATCTCTCGCGCAATGCCGTCACCATTGCCGAGGCGCTTGGGGTCACTGGCTACCGCACCTACATGTCGGGCAAATGGCATGTGACCAAGCAGCTCAAGCCTGATGGCGACAAGTCCAACTGGCCGCTGCAACGTGGCTTCGATCGTTTTTACGGCACCATCATTGGCGCGGGCAGTCTGTTTGACCCATGGACCTTGACCAAAGGCAATCAGGCCATCACTCCGGACAATGATCCCGATTATCAGCCCGAAGAGTGGTACTACACCGATGCGATCAGCGACTACGCGGCGCGCTACGTGCGCGAGCATAAAAAGGACCACGCCGATCAGCCCTTCTTCATGTATGTGGCTTACACCGCCGCGCATTGGCCAATGCATGCGCTTGAGAAAGATATCAAAAAATACAAAGGCCGCTACGATGCCGGCTACGAAGCGATCCGCAAGGCGCGCTACCAGAAGATGAAGCAACTCGGGGTGATCGAGGATTGGCCACTAAGCGATGCGCCGCAGAAGTGGGCAAGTTTTCCTGAAGACCAAAGGGCCTGGGAATTGCGCTGCATGGAGGTCTATGCCGCGATGGTCGACTCCATGGATCAGGGCATCGGGCGCATCGTGAAGTCGCTCGAAGACACCGGCCAACTCGACAACACCCTGATTCTCTATCTTCAGGACAATGGTGGTTGTGCCGAGGGTCTGGGTCGCAAGACCAACCTCAAGAAACGACCTGAAGGCATCGTGCCCATGGGCAAGGATGAACTGCAAACCGCG
>JAURCU010000059.1 GCA_030828305.1 Luteolibacter sp. | reverse complement strand
ACCGGCGTGAAGGATGTTGAGCCACTTGCTCTTGTCCTTGCTGAACACGGTGGCGACCACCGGGTTGATGTAGGCTTCCACGGTGCCGTTGCCGAGACCGAGGATGACTGAACCCCAGTAGAGGTATTGATAGGCGGTGTCCTTGGCTTCGGGATCGGCAGTGATGGTGCCGTGGGCCTTGAGGGCGAGGACCGCGTAGCCTGCGTAGCAGGCAAACGAGAACCACATCGCGGTCTTGTAACCGATCTTGTCGATGATCAGGGAGAAGAGGATGATGGAGATGGCGAAGGGCCAGATGCCGGCGCCGAACAATTGCTGGGCTTGCACGCCGTCCAAGCCGAAGGCGGCAGGCCAGAGGTTGGGGTCGTTGACCAGGAAGGCTCGGGTGATGAAGGCGAAAGCCGTGGTAATCAGGGCAATGAAACAGCCCCAGAAGAGCATTTGACTCGGTTTTTCGGATGCGTCGGAACTCATAGATGGGTGGTTGGTTTGTTAATGGGTATACGGAATTACTGGAGAGGCCTTGCCGTGACAAGCTCCGATACTTGGAGGGGGCTCTTGATCTTTAAAACCCATTGATTATCAATATGAAACTATTGAATCCGATGCCTTTTTTAGAATGAAAATGCTCGATCATATCGCATGCTCCCAGCTTCCACGCTCCGTATGTGGGGGGAAAGCAATAAAATTTACTAAGGATTTTGCCGACCCTGTGTCTTCCCTATATGAACACAGGGACTTCACCCAAGTCCTCCCATACTGTGGAAACTCAAACATCCAGCACGAGGCCTGAAGCTGAGGCCAAACGCCGGGAGGTGATTCCGCTCAAAGACCCGATGAATGACAAACCGACATTCCGTGAGGTCTTTTTGGCGGAGGAATCTCCACTGCTCCGTTTTGCCTACGGTTTCGTGGGTCAGCGGCAGACGGCCGAAGACCTTGTGCAGGACGCGTTCTTGAAACTCCACAGTCACTGGGAGGAAGTGAAGCAGCCCAGAGCCTGGCTCTACCGATGTGTTCGCAATCTCGCACTCAACCACATCCGTGACCACCGCCGTGAAACCGAACTCGATCCTGAACACGATACGCCGGGCAAGGACGATGTCCCCGAGGAACTCCTCGGCCGCATGGAGGCGGTTGGCACGGTTCAGCTTCTGCTCGCTGAAATGGCCCCGGAGGATCGCGAACTCATCACCCTCAAATACAATGAGGGGCTCAAGTATTCCCAGATCAGTGAACGCACCGGCATCAGTGTCGGTAACGTTGGCTACAAACTCCACCACTTGCTCAAGGACCTGGCCGACTCACTTCGTAGCCAAGGCATCGAGAGTCCGCAGGGCTAATTTCACCCCGTATCACCATGTCTGAAAAAAATTTCACCACTTACGGCAATGGGCCGCTCGAGGCCCGCATTGTGGCTTGGGTGCTCGGTGAGGCCTCGGACTTCGAGGTTGAGGAGCTCAAGCGTCTTTGCGAGGAAAAGCCCGAACTGGCGATCTTCAAGCACCGAATCGAGGCCGTCCATGGTCTTGCCCATGAAGCACACCTCGACAAGGATGATGCCAAATGGAAGCTGCCTTCAAAAAAGCGAGCTTCCATTGAAGAGCTGATTGGCATCGAGGAACAAGCCCACGAGGACATCAAGCGCGATTACCGCGTCGGCCGCAGTGGGCACCGCGCCTTGCTGGCTATTGCGGCCTGTGTGGTCATGACCGTAGTCGTGGCTTCGGTGATGTCACCGATCATGTTCAGGCAGTTGAAAAATGAAGAGCGGGCTCTTGCAAGCCCCGATAGCGCTCACCATTCAGATGCCATGAGAGGCATGGATGGCCTGCTGGTTTCCGAAGAAATATCTGCATCCGTAACCAATACGGTGGGTGGCCACTCCATCGCGTTGAGTCTAATGGGTCAGGAGTCCGCCAGCGACAGCGAAAAAATGGTGAGTGATGGAATGCGCGAGTCTGACAAAGGTCGTGTTGTGGGAAGTAAAGTCGAGGCACTTTCTGAGCCCGCTCAGATGGATCCCTTTGCAGCTGACCTCTCCGCCGCGCCTGCGAGCCCTCCTGCTGCCAGGCCAATGGCGAGTAATGCCCTTGATATGGCGAGTAATGCCCTTGATATGGGTGTGATCTCCGATCGCAAGCATCAGCGCCTACAAGAACAACCCTCCAAAGAGCAATACAAGCGCTTTGCTACCAGAGACGCGTCTCTGGACTCTAACTTGCCAGCCGCCTCTCAGTCTTCTGCTGAGGGGGAAGGCCTCCTGGCCGATGGCGATGCAGGCGGTGGTGGTTATCTTGGCGAAATTCCAGCTGCCGAAGTTGCACCTGTTTCCGGTGTAGGCTGGTCGGCGACCTCTGGAGCCGATGATCAACTTGGGCGTATGAAGGGGCGGGAACTCCACAAGCTGGATAATGATGTGAATTCATTACATGGCCAGCTGAGTCCAAATCGTCAGAATGGCATGGATTGGGATGAGTCCACCGTGAGGGGGGGGTCCGTTCGCTCGGTGGATGCCAAATTCGCCCAGGACAAGATCGACAGCAATACCAATGGGGAACGCAGAGCAGACCTGTATCGCCGTGCCGAAAAGGCCATGATTGTGGATGAAGCGCGCGATGACGCCAAGGAGCTTGATGAAGCGCGTGAGCTTGGCGAGTTGCTTAATAAATCTGACGGATCCGGTGTTTTCCAAGCGCTCATCGAGCAGGGAGAAAAGAAAGTCCTGCAGAAGCCGCGCAAGCGCCCCATTCCCACGGGTGATGAAATCGCCGCCGCCGAGGAACCCTACTCGACCTTCTCCCTCAACATCAACGACGCGTCTTTTCGCGTGGCCCAAGCCGCATTGGCTCGCGGTGAAATGCCGGATCCGGCCGGCATCAAGGTCGAGCAATTCTACAATGCCGTGGACTATGGCGATCCCACGCCCACAGCCGGCCAGCCCGTGGCTTGTAGCATCGAGCAAAGTGCACACCCCGTGATTCCCGGACGCAATCTGGTACGCGTGGCCCTCAAAACCGCCTCGGAAGGCCGCAATCAGGGCCAGCCCCTGCGCCTAACCCTGCTCATCGATCAGAGTGGCTCCATGGCACGCGAAGACCGCCGCCTAGCGATGGTCGAGGCCCTCGACGGCCTGCGCGGGCTCTTGGGAGAAAACGACCAAGTCAACGTGATTGGTTTTGCCCGCACTGCACGCCTGCTCGGTGAGGCTATCAAGGGCAATCAGGGTCAACTTGGAAATCTGGTCAACATTGAGGCCAACGAAGGTGGTACCAACCTAGAGCAAGCCCTCAAGCTAGGCGAGCAACTCGCCGAGCGTCATTTGCTTGAAGGAGCCCAAAATCGGGTGGTGCTCTTCACCGACGGTGCCGCCAATCTGGGTGATGCAGATCCCGAGTCGCTGGCCGAAAAGATCAAGGACCTTCGCCAGAAGGCAATCGCCTTCGATGTCGCAGGTATCGTGGCTGAGGGTCTCAACGACGAACTTCTCGGTGAGATGGCCCGCCACGGAAACGGTCGTTATTACGTAGTCGGCAAGGGTGAGAGGGATCGCTTCGCCGAACAGTTGGCAGGCGCCTTCCGCCCGGCGGCAGAGAACGTCAAAGTGCAGGTTCATTTCAATCCCGAGCGGATTGGACGCTACAAGCTGATCGGCTTCGAAAAGGACCGCCTCAATAAGGAGGATTTCCGCAACGACGCCGTCGATGCCGCCGAGCTCGCCGCCGAGGAAGCCGGTGTCGCCATCTATCAGGTGGAAACCCTGCCCGAGGGCAATGGCGAGATCGGTGAGGTCAGTGTGCGCTTCCGCGACCTGGCGAGCGGTGAAATGGTCGAGCGCAGCTGGACCATCTCCCATGAGATCGCGACTCCGGCGCTTGATCAGGCCGGTCCTGTCATGCAGCTCGCCGCCCTTGCCATGTTGGCCGGCGAGAAGCTCAAGGGTGGGCCGTTATCGGATTGCGTCAACTTCAACGAGATGGGTGAGGTGATTGCCCAGGTCAACCAGCATTTCAAGGGTGATCCCAAAGTCGCCGAGATGATGCATATGGTCGAGCAACTGAAGTGAATTGAATGTGCACATCACAAGAGCCCCGCACCCAAACCTAAGCTTTTAGATATTTCTCCGATTCACAGCCGCAATCCAATTTACCAAGCCTTTACCACTTTTTGCTACCTGTCCTGATACTCAGGGCCTGTCGCATGATTGCCCCAAACGCCGCATACCCATGAAAACGACATCAACCCCATTCGCGCTGCAAGGTTTCAATGCCTGGCCAAGCATCACTCGATATCTGACGCTGCTGATTACCAGCGCCCTGCTGCTTGGGCTCTCGACTGCTCAAGAGGCTGATGTCAACGATATCGAATCGGATCGAATGATTGTCTTGCCGCGGTTGCGGCCGAAACAGGAAGTGCCTGTGTTCTATTCGGTGAGTGCTGATGTGCGGGTTGCGCTAAAGCACGAACAGATGACTTCGGTCCAACGACTCAAATTCAAGGTTCACCAGGGCAAGGCCAAGACCCTGACCGTAGACTTGAATGGTGAAGGCAAGGTGCTTGGCGTGGAAGGCGGAGGCATCAAGGGATGGGCGCTGCGTACGGAAACCAGTGGTCAGCGCTTTCTCGATATTCACACTCAACCTGGGGCAGGGGACACGTATCCAACTGAGCTTGAAGCGGTCGTGAATGTGGAATCCAAGTGGAAGGGTCACGAAACCCAGGTCTTGCTTGTGGGTCCCTCTCAAAGCACGGGCTATGGCATTGATCTACGTTTGGATCACGACGGATCGGTCAATGTCGAGGTAATGCAGATTTCAGGTCTCTCCGAGATCGATACGCAAGACTCGCGGGGTGCAAAAATCCTGCGCTACATTGGCAATGAGTCTCCTCAACTCAGGCTTCAGGTCGCTCCTTCGGGGCTCAAGGTGGATGGTCTTGAAATGGCCAACATTCGCCTGCTGGCTACTCTGGAAAAGGATGGCCGAAGTGTCGGTTATCAGCTTGATGGTTTGCTTCGCTCCGAAAAAGAGGGTTCCAAACTCGAACTGCTGCGAGGTGCGGTGGCAGTCATGGAACAGACTTCCGGTGACGGTTGGAGAATCGGACTTCGCCGACTTGCCAGTGGAGAGTGGGCTCACGAACTCATTGCGACCCGTGCCGGTGAGTTTCCAATCCGTCTGCGCTTTGCGACACCCGTGATCGAGAATGGGGACTGGCGCAGAGTGGAATTCTCCATGCTTGCCGGTGTGGTGGTTCCCATTGAGTTGGAAGGTTTCGAAAAGGGTGTGGAGTTCTCCACCAAGCATTTGCTGGTGCCCCGTGAGCGCCGTGGCCGTTTGTATGGCTTCCTTCCCGCCACTGGTTTGGCCGCCATGGAATGGCAGAAGGCTGAGGAAGTGAAGGACGGCTCACTGTTCTTCTCCAGTACGGGCACCACCGATGTGCGCGTTGGCAGTGGCCTGATGCGCCAAAGCTCGGTGATCAATCTGCGGGTGCTGCAAGGAAAGCTCAACCAATTGGCCTTCGAACTTGCCGGCAAGGGCGAGATCCTCTCGGTGCATGGTGACTCCACCGTGGTTGGCTGGAAGGTCAGCGAGAAGGACGGCAAGCGCCTGTTGGAAGTGAGCCTCAGTCGTCCGGTTGAGAAGTCAAAGCAGATCGTCATCGAGTCTCAGGTTGGCATGGAGGGCAAGCCCCTCGAAGCTCAGGCTATCCGTATTTCACCCGTCGGTGCCCTGCGCCACAGTGGATTTCTGCGCGTCGCAAACCAAGGGTCGGTGCGTGTTGAAGTCATGAATACCAGTGGTTTAATCCAACTTGCACCTGACCAGTTCCCCGGCAGTATCGACAAGTCGCTGCGCCAGGCGGTGGTCTACCGATTCCCGTCTGCGGACTATGCCTACAAGGTTAATGCATCGCAGGTTCTGCCCGAGATTTCGGTCAATGAGGTGACCATCTACGAACTGGGCGAGTCTGATCGCAAGATTCAGAGCGATATTGAACTCGATATCCGCGAAGCCCCGGTGCGTGAGTGGATTCTCAAGATTCCCGCAGATCACGCCGTGTCTTCGGTGACCGGTGCCCAGGTGGCGGACTACGCCGTAGGCAGTGATGTGGATGAGGGCATGCGCTCTTTGACCATTCTCTTCAAGGGCCCCGTCATGAACCGCCAGTTGGTGCAGGTCGTGATGGCACGCAACCAAGCTCCCAAAGCGGGCTTGTGGCAGATCCAGCCGCTTGGATTTGTGGATGTGAAATCCCGCCGTGGATATATCGGCGCGCTGACTGCCCCCGGCTATCGGCTGGAAGCGCAAAAGAGTGATGGTCTGGCTGAAATTCCGGTGAGTTTCTTCCCCGGGCGTGCCACTGGTCTTCAGCAAGCCTTCCGTCTACGTGAAATGGACTGGTCTCTCGATCTCAAGGTCGAGGCGCTGGGTCAAAGTGTCCAAGCCGACGTCTTCCATCTCTACTCTCTTAAGGCGGGCGCCATCTATGGCAGTGTCGTGATCAATTATTTTGTGGTCGGTGCTCCTGCCTCCGAGTGGAAGATTCAGGTCCCCGATGGCATTGGCAATATTGATGTCACTGGCCAGAATGTCGGCCGCGATTGGCGCCGCAACGGCAACACTGTGGTGGTGCCGCTTTCACGTCCCGTGCTGGGTGCCGGCATTGTTCTGCTGACATTTGAACAGCCCATGAGTTCGCAGGGTGGCAAGCTGTTTCCAGGTGCCGTCGTTCCACTCGATATTCAGGGTGAGCGAGGCGTGATTCAGGTGGTCAGCCCGCAACAGGTCAACCACAGGTCCACCCGCAAGGGTTCGCTGCTGGAAATTGACCCCACTGAAATCCCGACCGAGTTCCAGTTGCTGAGTTCGGCTCCGACCCTCAAGGCTTGGCAATACACCGCGCGCGATTTCGAGATCGACATGGACATCGAGTGGTTTGAACCCGGTGAAACCATCAGCCAGTTGGTTGACTTCCAGGAGCTCAGTACCCATGTCTCGCGCGACGGCCAATGGGTCACCGATGCCAGTATCTTCGTTAAATCCAAGGGACGCAGTGTGCTGTCCTTGAGGTTGCCCGAGGGCTCAAATCTGTGGGAGGCCCGTGTGGAAGACAAAGCTGTGAATGCCCGCTCTGATGGCGGCAGAATCCTCGTGCCTCTCGCCACAGATATCGACCCGAACCAGTCCCTTGAAATCTCGCTGCGTTACGGCGCACAAGCCGACAAGGCCAAACGCCCGGTTCTTGCTGCGCCTCGTTTTGAAGTGCCGGTAGTCATCGGCAGGTGGCAGGTTACGGGAGATGAGGGCCAGCGCCTCAGCCCGCGCGGAGGAACCGCCAATTTGATCGCGCCCGTCGACATGCAGAATGGCTGGGAGTGGCTCGCGCTCAATACCCCCATTGTGGTGGTGCTGCTTGTGCTAAGTGTCGCGGCAGTCATGCTATTGCAGTCCAAAACCGGCAGCGTGTGCTCCATATTCGGTTTGCTGCTAGCCTTGGCGGGTGTCTGCTTTGCCCTCGGTTCCAGCGTACTTGCGCTGGTAACTACAGACCCCGGCAGTGATCTGCTCGAGTATGCCGCCCCGGTGGTGGGCGCAGATCAGGCGATCACCGTGGAGCTTGCCAATCAGGGTGAGTTCGCCTCGCGCTTCGGCTTACTCGTGATGGTCGGCCTGATTGTGGGAATCGGCCTTCTTGTTCATGGGATCATGAAGCGTGATCGGATGTGGCTTGCTGGTAGTACGGCCGTGATCCTTGGCAGCGTGTTGTGCATTCAAGGCGGTGCGGCTCCCTTCCTGGTATTGGTGGCGATGACGCTTGGCATCTGGTGGCTGCCCAAGCTGATCAAGGAGATTTCCCACTGGAACAAGCGTCGCATCGAAAATGCGAAGCAGAGGGCCAGGGAAAAAGCCAATGCCACGGCTTCGGCTGCTGGCGCAACTGTCCTTGCCCTCATGATGTGGATGGTTCCCGCAACGTCTGAGGCTGCGCCCAAGCCGGAGCTCAATGCTGCTGAGTCGGTTACTCACGATTGGGACATTCGTGACGGCCGTCTTTATGGCAGTGTCGAGATCACGCTCAGTGCTGAGGCGGGAGAGCGCTATCTGCTCCTGCAACATCCGGCGGTGCTCAACGAGTTCACCGGAAACGGCCTCAAGGTCATCAATGGAGTGTATGGCAAGAATCGTGCCTACTGGTTGGTGGCGACCGAATCCGGCCGACTGACCGGTAGCGCCGAATTCGAAATGCCGGTCAATCCCGCCCAGGGTTGGGATCTGCCGACGGGCCCTGCGGCCATGCAGAAGCTCAAGGTGCAGTGGGATGAGTCCGGTTGGGAATTTACCAGCCCTTCGGCAGTGAAAGTCGAGCCGCTTGCGGTTGCCGGTAAGGATGTCAGTGCGGCCAGCATGCTGCTTACGCCCATGCAGCAGGTTACGATTCAGGCCCGTGCTCGCCAGCGTGATGTGTCCGCTGAAACCACCCGCTTCTATAGCGAGGTTTCCAATCTCTTCATGCCCGGGCCCGGCGTGGTCAACGGTCGCCATCTGGTGACCATCCGTCCGGCTCAGGGTCAGGTGCGCCAACTCACCCTCAAGGTGCCGGAAGGCTACACCGTGAGTGATGTGGTCAATGGCCCGGTCGGCAATTGGCGTTTCGATCCCGATAGCCGTGAGTTGCGCGTGATTATCAAGCCGGCCCAGAGCAGCCACTTCGGATTCGTCGTTGAGACCCAGCGCAGTGCCGGCGATCTTCCGGTGGATCTCACGGTGACACCTCTGCGTGTGAATGGGGCCGCGGGAGAAGTCGGTTTGATCGGCATGGCCTTTGGTCAGGAGGTTCAGCCTGAAGGTCTCAAGCTCGAGGGGCTTTCCAAGGTCAATCCCAGCGACTTCAACTCCAGTTTGATTCCCGTTGATGCCAGCAACCAACCCGTTGCTGTGCTTCTCCATGCCTTCCGTTACGGAGTGGCCAAGGCTTCACTCAGCCTGCGGGTCAATCCGGTTGCTCCCGAACTGCGTGCCAACATCTGGCAGCTGGTTTCGTTGGGTGAGGACCGTTTGCTGGTGACTGCTGACATCGATGTGTTGATCACCCGTTCCGGGGTATTCCGTCTGCAGTTGGAGATTGCCGACGCACTCGAGGTCGAGAGCGCCACTGGCGAAGGCCTCAGTCATTGGACCCAGATGAAAGGTGAGAATGGCCTGCGGGTGGTGACGCTTCATCTCAATGGCAAGAGCATTGGCAGCCGCAGCTTCAGCCTGGCGCTGGTTGGTCGTCCGGTCACCGAGAGCAAGGAATGGATGGTGCCCAAGGTGATGCTCCAGGATGCCTCGCGTGAAACCGGTGTGCTCACGGTGGTGCCAGAACGTGGGCTGCGGGTGCGCGCCATCAAGCGCAAGAACATTGCCCAGCTCGATCCGCGTCAATTGGCGGGCCAGAAGAACGCCGTATCGCGTGCCGCAGTCCGTCCCGATGCCTTATCCTACCGACTCCTGCAAAGCGACTGGGAGTTGGGTCTTTCCATCCGCCGCCTCGAGCCCTGGGTGACTGCCAATCTCTTCCAGGATGCTACCATTCGCGAGGGCCAGGTTTTGACCCGCGCGGCCATCAGCTACCGAATCGACAATGCGGCGGTGAAATCGCGCCGCGTGAAGATTACAGGTCTCGATGAAAAGGCCGCTGCCACCCTGCGTGCCACGGGTCCGGCTGTCGCCGATTTCGTGCCAGTAGAAGGCCAGAAGGAACTGTGGGAAATCCGTTTCCGCCGCGGCATTGCCGGCCACAGTGAAGTGACGATCGAATTTCAGCGTCCGAGTTCGGAGATGGGTATGGAAACCATCACGCCCATTGAATTGATCGATGTTCGCCAAACCAATACAGTGGTGGCTTTACGTGCCGGAGGACGCCTGGAACTCGAAGCCCAGAGCCCTCCGCGCGGATGGCAGCCCGTCGACTGGTCTGCGGTGCAGGGTCAGATTGGCGGCAATTCCGGTGTTGAGGCTCCGCATCTCATCTTCAAGGTTGCTGATTCGGATGGCCCTCTGAAAGTGATCATGAAACGTCACGATCTGGCTAATCTGCGCAAGATCCGCGTTTCCGAAGGCTCGTTGACATCACTGTTATCTCGGGGTGGCAATGTGCTGACAACCGCCACCATGCGTCTGGAAGTGGTCGCCAAGAGCACCATGCGTCTCAGACTGCCCGAGGGTGCCGAACTCTTCAACGTTTTCATCAACGGTGAGGGTGCGCCAATGGTGCGTGTGGGTGATGAATGGCTTTTTTATGTGTTTCCTCGCCCGGATGGCAGGAGCTCCGAGTTGCGCTTCACATATGCCGCGTCCATGAGAAAGGGCAAGGTGATGCAAGGCCCGGTGCTCGACGTGCCGATGGAAAACCTTACCTGGCGTGTGCTGGTTCCTGAGGGCTATCGCCTCTCCGGATACGGTGGGGACTTCGACCTTCAGCAGGCCGAGCGTGGCAGCTTGATGCTGACGGAAAGCTACCAGGAAGTGGTCATCAGCAAAAACGAGGTGCTTAAGAAGTCCGCGGTCCAGCTCTTCGATCAGGGCAACAAGTGGGCAGCCGAGGGTGACCAGCAAAAGGCCATCATGGCTTACAGCAATGTCCTCAATAGTGGCAACCTGGACGAGGCCTCGACCGAGGATGCCCGGGTGCAATTGCGCAAGCTTAAGACGCAGCAAGCCGTGCTTGGTCTTAACTCCCGTCGCCAGCGCCTTATCATCGACAACCGCGCTGCCGAGCAGCAGGGCCAAGCCGCACAACAGATCGATCAGGCCGCCGCGCTCAACCCGGTGCTACAGGGCAAATACAACTTCGATCCCAATCAGTTCGAGCGCTTCCTCGATGGCAACAGCGTGGATGAGAACGCCGCACTCAAAGCCATCGCTAACCGTGTGGTCGCCCAGCAACTCGCCGCAGAACCCGCCCCAGCAGCCCTCGATATCACTCTGCCTGAGAACGGTACGGTGTTGAGCTTCAACCGCAGTGTGCAGGTTGGTAGTGACGAGGCCATGACCCTGGAGATCCAGCTCGAAAAGGCATCTGGCGGGTTTTCCTTGCTCGCGGTCCTGCTTTGCCTGGCGATTTCCGGCGTGGTCTTCATGAAACCACGCTCCAAGAAATGAGATTGGCCAACACGCATTGATGACAATAGGTGGCGAAGTGGGCTCGGTCTATGACTGGCCGGATCCATCGCCTTGGCCGCAAAGGCATCGTGAGCAATACGAGACGAGAGTATGCTGAAATGTCTGAAATACCTGGCTGATGATATTTCTCAAGCCACCGGACACTGATTGGGATTTTTGAAGAAATCGTTACCCTTGTTATCCACCAGAATGAAGGCAGGGAAGTTCTCCACGGTGATCTTCCACACGGCTTCCATTCCCAACTCAGGGAAAGCGATGACTTCTTGGGACTTGATGTGGTTCGTGGCCAACAAGGCCGCGGGGCCACCGGCTGAGCCGAGGTAGAAGCCACCGTGCTTCTTGCAGGCCACAGTCACCGCATCGGAGCGGTTGCCTTTGGCGAGCATCACCATTGATCCGCCATTGGATTGGAAGAGATCGACATAGCTATCCATGCGGCCGGCCGTGGTCGGGCCAAAGGAACCGGAGGCCATGCCTTCCGGGGTTTTGGCGGGTCCGGCGTAATAGACCGGGTATTTCTTGAAGTAGTCTGGCAGCTCGCCCTCTTTCTCGAGGATCTCCTTCAGCTTCGCATGTGCGATGTCACGGGCGACGATGATGGTGCCGTTGAGGGCCAATGCCGTGGTCACGGGATACTTGTCGAGGGTCTTGAGGGTTTCCTCCATGCCCTGATCGAGGTCGATGGACACGCCCTTGAACTTCCAGTCCTTGTATTTCTCGGGGATGAACTGGCCGGGGTTCTTCTCGAGTTTCTCGAGGAAGATGCCGTCCTTGGTGATCTTTGCCTTGGCTTGGCGGTCAGCAGAGCAGGAAACGCCAATGCCGACGGGGCAGGAGGCACCATGACGGGGTAGGCGAATCACGCGCATGTCCAGCGCGTAGTATTTGCCACCGAATTGGGCACCGATACCTGTCTGGCGGGCGAGGTCGAGCAACTCCTTTTCGAGTTCCAGATCGCGAAAGGCACGACCGTGCTCGTTGCCACTGGAGGGAAGCTCGTCGTAGTAGCGGGTGGTCGCCATCTTGACGGTCTTGAGGTTGGCCTCAGCCGAGGTGCCGCCGATGACGAAGGCCAGGTGGTAGGGCGGGCAGCCGGCGGTGCCGAGTGAGGCGAGCTTCTCCAGGCAGAAGGCCTTGAGGGCCTCGGGGTTGAGAAGGGCTTTGGTCTCCTGATAAAGGAAGGTCTTGTTCGCGGAGCCGCCACCTTTGGTTACGAACAGGAATGTGTAGGCATCGCCCTGCGTGGCGTAGAGGTCGATTTGGGCCGGCAGGTTGGTCTTTGTGTTCTGCTCCTCATACATCGTGAGGGGGGCCGTCTGCGAGTAGCGCAGGTTTTCCTTGGTGTAGGTGTTGTAGACGCCCTTGGAGAGATGCTCGGCGTCATTGCCCTCGGTCCACACCTGCTGGCCTTTCTTGCCAATGATGGTGGCAGTACCCGTGTCCTGGCAGAAGGGGAGAATGCCATTGGCGGCGATCTCGGCGTTCTTGAGCATCATTAGCGCCACCATGCGGTCGTTTTCCGAGGCCTCGGGATCGTCAAGGATGGCGGCCACCTGCTGCAGGTGACTGGTGCGCAGGGTGAAATTGATGGCCTTGATGGCCTCCTGCGAGAGCAGGGTGAGGGCCTCGTTGCTTACCTTGAGGACGGGCTTGCCCTCGAACTCGGAGACCGAGACACCCTCGGTGCTGATGCATTCGTATTCGGTGGGGTCCTCGGCAAGAGGGTAGGGATCCTGGTAAACGAAGGGCTTGTCGGACATGGGCGTGGCCATAGGGTAATGGGGGGAAGTTGGTCACGCAAAGTGATTTTAGGCGCGGGTGAGCTGAGAACTTCATTAAAATAGCAGAAGTTGAGCTCTGTGAACTCTTCGATCTCATTGCCCCTGCGCTAAAAGCCGCCTAGGCTTACTCGCTCTCTGACTCCTCAACTGGAGCCTTGGGAATCTTGTCCACTTCGTCGAGCAGGTTGACCATGTCCACGCCGCGCTCGGCGGAGGTGTCACACACAAAGCGCAGCACGGGAGTCGATTTGAGAACCACGCGCTTCATCACTTTGGACTGAATTGCCCCATGATCCTTGTTGAGTTTCTTGATTACCGGATCGGAGCTTCCGCCAAGCACACTGGTCCAGACCTTGCCTTCCTTGAGGTCTTGAGTGATTTCCACTCCGCTGATGGTCACGAGGATGCCATGCCATTCGTAGTCGCGCTGGACGATGTTGCCTACTTCACGGCGGATCAACTCATTGACTCTTTGGATGCGTTGGGACATCTGCCTCAGAGTTCTTGGGCGACTTTCTCCAGAGTGTAGCACTCGATGATGTCGTTCTCCTGATACTCGTTGAATTCTCCGAGTCGGATACCGCATTCGAAGTTGGTGCGGACTTCCTCCACTTCGTCCTGGAAGCGGCGAAGGGTGGACATCTTGCCATCGAAGACGGGGACGCCATCGCGGATGACGCGGGCGTGGGCCTTGCGGTGGACTTTGCCGTCGGTCACAAAGGACCCGGCTGCGCGCGCCCCCTTGTTGAGTTTGAAGACCTGTCGCACTTCGGCGTGACCGATGATGGCCTCACGGGTAAGGGGATCAAGCAGGCCCAGCATGGCTTCGCGTACCTGGTCGATGAGTTCATAGACCACTGAGTAGAGTTTCACCTCGATATCCGCCGCTTTGGCGGCCTTCACGGCTTTGGTTTCCACCTTGACGTTGAAGCCAATCACCACGGCATCGGTGGAGGCTGCGTAGTCGATGTCGGATTCGCTGATGGGGCCAGCGGCTGCGGTGATGAAGTTGGTTTCCACCTTGTCACTTTCGATGTCGGCAACCGCGCCTCTGATGGCTTCTACGGAACCCTGCACATCGCATTTGAGAATGATGTTCAGGCGGGCCTTACCTGCCCCTTCTGTGACCATGGCGTGAAGATCGGCCATGCGGTTGCGACCCTGTGGCTTGAGCCGCTCGATGCGCTCGGCTTCCTGACGTTCGATGGCCAGTTTCTTGGCCTCACGTTCAGTCTTCATCTCGGTGAGCTTGTCACCGACCTTGGGTAGCTCCTCAAAACCGACCACTTCCACCGGCATGCCGGGGTGTGCAGATTGAATGGACTCGCCACGGTCGTTGATAAGAGAACGAACCTTGCCGGAGAAGGGCCCGCAGATGAAGGGCATGCCGACCTTGAGGGTGCCACTTTCGACAATCACGGTAGCCGTGGTGCCACGACCCGAAATCACTTTGGCTTCAATGACACCGGCACGGGTGGTTGTGGTTGGGTTGGCCTTGAGCTCCAGGACCTCAGCCTGCAGGGCGATGAGTTCAAGGAGGTCATCCATGCCTGCACCTGTCAGTGCACTGACTTCAGCAAATTCGGTGTCACCGCCATAGTCCGTGGTTTGGAGTCCGTTTTCAGCAAGTTGGCTCTTGACCATGTCGACATTCGCGCTGTCAAGGTCACATTTATTGATGGCCACGATGGGGGTCTTTCCGGCCTTGGCGGCGTGCTCGATGGCTTCCTTGGTCTGTGGTTTGATGCCATCATTGGCAGCTACCACAATGACGATGATGTCAGTGATGTTTGCACCGCGTTCGCGCATCTGGGTGAAGATGGCGTGACCGGGGGTATCGAGAAATGTGATTTCCTGTCCATCGTGTATGACCTGGTAGGCGCCAATGTGCTGAGTGATGCCACCAGCTTCGCCACTGGCCACCTTGGACTTGCGGAAGTGGTCCAGAATGGTGGTTTTGCCGTGGTCAACGTGGCCCATGATGGTGACGATGGGCGGGCGGGTCTTGAGTTCATCCTCGGGGTCGTCGGCCGACACTTCGGGTTCGGCAATGACTTCCTCCACCTTGTGCACGCCCTTGTCTTTGTCGCGCTTCTCGCGCTCAAAGGTGAATCCATGCATGTCGCAGACTTGGGCGGCGATTTCAGGCTCCAGAGGTTGGTTTGGGGCGGGGAAGACACCGAGTTTGATCAGGTCGGCCATCACATTGAACGGCTTGAGACCGAGGCGTGCAGCGAGATCGGGAACCAAGATTGGGGGTTTGATGACGATGA
>JAURCU010000058.1 GCA_030828305.1 Luteolibacter sp. | reverse complement strand
TGCCATTTCCCGCCAAGCGGTTTATAATGTGCTCGGCCTTCTTTCCGAACGTGGTTTGCTCAATCGCGTGCAGCCCTCCGGCCACGCAGCCCGATACGAAACCCGCGCGGGAGACAACCACCACCATGTGGTCTGCAGGAATTGCGGCTCGATGGAGGATGTTGATTGCGCGGTTGGATACACGCCCTGCCTACATGCTGCCGATGATCATGGGTATTCCATTGATGAAGCGGAGGTGATTTATTGGGGCGTCTGCCCAGCCTGCCAAAACAAGAGCTAGAGGGACACAAAGTAATTACCCTGTTCTCTTCGCGAAGACATCCTCATTTTCACAAACAAACACAAAAACAACAATAACACACAACATGCCTGACGAACCCAAATGCCCTTTTGGCCACGGAGCCGCCGCCGCTAGCGGCAATGCCGCCACCACCAATGACGACTGGTGGCCCAATCGCCTGAAAGTCGATCTTCTCAACCAGCACTCCAGCAAGTCCAATCCGATGGATGCGAACTTCGATTATGCGGAGGCCTTCAGGAGCATCGATTATGATCAACTCAAGAAGGACCTTGCTAAATTGATGACGGACTCCAAAGACTGGTGGCCCGCCGACTTCGGTCATTACGGTCCCTTCTTTATTCGTATGGCTTGGCATAGCGCGGGAACTTACCGCACGGCGGACGGTCGCGGTGGGGGAGGTCGAGGTCAACAGCGCTTCGCGCCCCTGAACAGCTGGCCCGATAACGGCAATCTCGACAAAGCCCGCCGTCTGTTATGGCCCATCAAGCAGAAGTATGGCAAAAGCTTGTCCTGGGCTGATTTGATGATCCTCGCCGGCAACGTTGCTCTCGAAACAATGGGTTTCAAGACCTTTGGTTATGCCGGTGGTCGAGTGGACACTTGGGAGCCTGATCAGGACGTGTATTGGGGCAGTGAGTCCGAATGGCTCGGCACCGATGAGCGCTATGGGCGCTCGGCCACGACTGCCAAGGCAAACATAAGCGATGCTACGCCTCTTGAGGGAAGCGCGCCCGCCACTGCGCAAGTTGACTTGGACAATCGCGAGTTGGAAATGCCTCTCGGCGCTACTCATATGGGTCTGATCTATGTCAATCCTGAGGGTCCAGAGGGACAGCCCATTCCCGAGAAAGCCGCTCATGACATCCGTGAGACTTTTGGCCGCATGGCCATGAATGACGAGGAGACTGTTGCGCTGATTGCTGGTGGTCATAGCTTCGGTAAATGCCACGGCGCCGGCCCAGCGGAGAGCGTGGGTGCCGATCCCGAAGCGGCTGGAATCGAGGCCCAAGGCTTCGGTTGGAATAGCTCCTACAAAAGTGGCAGGGGCGGCGACACCATTACTTCTGGCCTTGAAGTCACATGGACCAAGACACCCACGCAATGGAGCATCAACTACCTCGAAAACCTGTTCAACTATGAATGGGAACTGATGAAGAGTCCTGCTGGAGCGAACCAGTGGATCGCTAAGGGTGCCCCCGCAGAAATCCCGGACGCCCACAACCCCGCGGTGATGCACAAGCCGACCATGTTGACAACAGATCTCGCCCTGCGCGTCGACCCTTCCTATGAAAAGATTTCGCGCCGCTTCCTCGAAAACCCCGAGGAGTTCGAAGATGCTTTCGCCCGCGCTTGGTTCAAGCTGACCCACCGCGACATGGGCCCGAAGTCGCGCTATCTCGGCCCCGAAGTCCCCGAAGAAGATCTGATCTGGCAGGATCCCATTCCCGCCTGCGATCACCCACTCATTGACGATTCGGATATTGCCGGTTTAAAGGAGAAGATCCTTGGTAGTGGATTGGGTGTTTCCCAGTTGGTGCTCACTGCCTGGGCTTCGGCCTCCAGTTTCCGTGGCTCGGACAAGCGGGGCGGTGCCAACGGGGCCCGTATCCGTCTGGCGCCGCAAAAGGATTGGGAAGTCAACAACCCCTCGCAACTGGCGCATGTGCTCGAAGTGCTTGAAAGCGTGCAGAGCGAATTCAATACGGCCCAGTCTGGCGGCAAGCAGGTTTCTCTGGCAGATCTCATTGTCTTGGGTGGTTGTGCAGCCATCGAGAAAGCCGCCAAAGCTGCCGGCAAGGATATCAGCGTTCCCTTCACACCCGGCCGCATGGATGCCAGCCAAGAGCAAACCGATGCCGAGTCCTTCATGCCCATGCAGCCAGTGGCGGATGGTTTCCGCAACTACCTTGGAGGATCCGTGAATATTGCGGCTGAAGCGCTACTTATCGACAAGGCCCAGCTCTTGACTCTCACTGCGCCCGAGATGACTGTAATCCTTGGTGGCATGCGTGTCTTGGGAGCCAACTTCGATGGTTCCAATTACGGAGTGCTGACCGACAAACCCGGTCAGTTAACCAACGACTTCTTTGTCAATCTGCTCGATATTGAAACCGAGTGGAAGTCAATATCGCCCTGCGGCAACGCCTTCGCGGGAATCGATCACAAGAGTGGGGAGGCCAAGTGGTCAGGTACGCGAGCGGATCTGGTCTTTGGTTCCAATTCCATCTTACGCGCGCTTGCTGAGGTTTATGCCGAAAGCGGCAATGAGGATAAGTTCATACAGGATTTCGTTGCCGCCTGGAACAAGGTCATGATGCTCGATCGCTTCGATCTTCAAGCATAAGCCTTCAGGATATGATCCAAGATCCCGGTGCTGGTTTATCCGGCACCGGGATTTCTTAATGTCAGGCGAAACTCTAAAACTCCAAGTGTAGCGTCTTCCCGCTTCGCCGGATCAATTTCGACTTTGTGCCCCCCTCGCGACTACCGCGGTTGAAGCCACAGCTCTGGCAGCTAGATACGAGATTCCATCAACCTTGCCACGTGCTTCGCAAGCATATCGGCCTCTAGGTTCATGCGCTGGCCGATCCTTGCATAACACAATGTGGTATGCTCCCAGGTGTGTGGTGTGATCCAAAAGGTCATATGCTTATCTTCAAGCTCGGCAATGGTCAGCGAAATGCCTTCGATGGCAATCGATCCCTTGTCGACAACCAGATGTTTGATCTCGGAGGATAGCGAGATATTCAGCACGTGATCCTGACCATGCTCGGTGATATCGAGGATCTGACCGGTCACGTCAATGTGGCCTTGGACAAAGTGGCCGCCAAAGCGGTCTCCTGCGACCATGGCACGCTCTAGATTGACGAAGTCGCCCTCTACTAGATCTCCGAGAGAGGTGACCTCCAGAGTTTGACTGAGCAGGTCAAAGCTCACAATGGCCTCGTCGGTTGAGCTAACCGTCAAGCAGCAGCCATTCACAGCCACGGAGTCACCCAGCTTGAGTTCACCTCCGAAGGAGACCTCAAGCGACAGTTGGGCCTGATCTCCTTTGACTTCTAAGGAAAGGACGCGACCAACGGCTTCAACCAGACCGGTAAACATGACTCAGGGGGTTTTGTGATGATGCATCTGCTCAACCTTTTTCTTGGTATTCGAGTCCAACATCTCGGGGTTGTAGTCAGGGTCGACAGTGGGCAGTAGAGTGAAGCATGCGTACAGGACGACAGTTGGAATGAAGGCGCCAAGGAAGAGGCCCAGTGGCGAGATGCCGTCCTTGAAGAACTTGGAGAGGATGCTTTGACCTGCGGGGTTTGGGGCGTTGGCAATCACGGTGAGTCCACCACCGGTGACGGCACCCGCGACTACGGCGTGCTTGGCGCCTTCGGTGATGGCCGGAACTTGTGCGGCGAGGTAGGTGATGGCTGCGTTGTCATTGAAGGCGGTGAGGGCCGTGGCGCCAAACATCAGCAACTGGTCGTTGAGCGAGGTGATGATGGGTGAAATCCACCAGGCCTGGCAGCCACCGTGGATGATCAGGCCGGCTAGGAAGAAGGCGACCAAGATGGGGCTACGCAGTGAAATTGGGTTTTGGTGATGCTGGGTGGCGGTGCTGAAGGCGAGAAAGAAGAGGAAGCCGCCGATAAACATCGCCGGGTAGTGAGCGTTGTAGACGGTCCAAGTAAGGAAGAAGAGGTGTACGATGGTGACCCATACGGGAATGGGGTTTTCGCGCTCGAGCCAGCTGTTAGAGTTGATGACACCGTCTTCAGCACCATCAGCCTGATCAGAGAGTTTGAAGAGGGCCTTACGGAAGTAGAGAAAGTAGGCACTTGTGGCAATAAGGATGCCGATGATGGCCTTCCATCCGAAATGCTCGAGCATGAAGGGGGTATCCCAGCCCCACGTGCCGGCAACCATCAGGACGGGTGGTGCGGCGAAGTGGGTAAGGGTGCCGCCCACCGAGATATTGACGAATAGCAGGCCGAGAGTGCCGTAGGCGAGAGTGGCTGGCGGGCTGTAGCGGTAGAACTTCTTGGCCAGCAGGAGGGCCGCAATGGTCATGGCTGCAGGCTCTGTAATGAAGGAACCCAGAATGGGGGCGATGATGAGAACACTGAGCCACCAGGCGGTCGGAGAGCCCTTGCCGAGGCCTGCAGCTTTGGACATGAGCTTTTCAGCAAAGCGCAACACGGGACGGCTGGCGGCAATGGCCATGATGACCATGACAAAGAGGGGTTCGGTAAAGTTGCGATCCTTGGCAATGTAGTATTTGAAGTCGTCCCAGCCGTGGAAGTAGGTGGCGGCTCCTGCGAGAGCTATGACCCAGAGGCCGAAGACAGCTTCAATTTCACCCAGAAAATGGAAGAGGGTGGCCTTGAATGAAACTTCCGGAACACCATCAGGATGAAGCTTGTCCTTGATCCCTCTTCGTTTGATCATTTCGTCGTGTTCGTGCTCTAGCCGGTGGCTTATCTTGAGGAACATGCTCGACATGAAGGTGTGCAGGATGGCGCAGATGAAAATAATGGTGGCGGCGAGGTTGAAGGGGTCTTCCTCGATCCGGGTTTTCAGTATATGAAGCAGGCTGCCATCCACTTCCTTGGCATACTCCGCAGGAATGGGAAAGGGGGCGTATTGGGTGGTGCCGTTGCTGAGCTCGGGATAGTGGGCTTCGTAGCCATCGTGAGCTTCACCTGCAGCGAAGCTGATGGGGGCCAGCAGGAGCAACAGTAGGGAGAGAATCAGAGACAGGCGCATTATGATGAGTGGGGCTGGAAACGCGTGACTTTTAGGACCGTGCGTGAACTGTCGCAAGTGATATCGGGCATCCTTAGGGTGATTCTGGCTTCCAGGGCTCCAGCCACTTTTCGCGCCGGAACCAGGTTTCCTGACGTTTGGCGTATTGGCGGGTTGCTGCGGTGACTTTTTCTTCACAGCAGGCGCGATCGATTTCCCCTGAGAGTAGGGCTTTAATTTCTCGCAAACCGATGGCTTTTTCACAATTCGAGGAGAGATCGGTAATGGCGGCCACTTCCTCAATGGCGCCGTTTTCGAGCATCCAGTGGGTGCGCGCGGCAATCCGCTTGTGCAGCTCCTCACGGCCGCGCTGTATCCAGATACCCTTGAGGCTGGAGGATATTTCTGCAGTACGGCTTTCCCACTGGTCACGCAGCTCCGAGGCCTTTTGTCCAGTCAGCAGACAGATTTC
This sequence comes from Luteolibacter sp., assembly GCA_030828305.1. Classification (GTDB taxonomy): domain Bacteria; phylum Verrucomicrobiota; class Verrucomicrobiia; order Verrucomicrobiales; family Akkermansiaceae; genus Luteolibacter. The sequence goes on along the minus strand of JAURCU010000058.1, from coordinate 9,855 downwards.
GAGGGCCCGGGAGATAAAACGGCGATTTTTCCAATCGGTTCGATTGGCTTCTGTCGGGTCGAGCTGCCGGAGTTCGGCCACCAGGTCCTCAAGCGGTCGGGCGTCCAGATCGGCGCGCATCTTCTGGTCTCCCCTCGGCAGGGGGGCTGGCCCATGGGTCAGAAATTTGAGATACAGGCCCGAGCCACCAGTGATGATAGGGGTCTTGCCACGACTTTGAATGTCTTCAATCGCATTAAGCGCCAATTCGCGGTAGCGGCCGGCGTCGATTCGCTCGGTGGTCTCAAGTACTCCGTAAAGGTGATGGGGGACTCGGGCTTTGTTCTCTTCGCTGGGAGCAGCAGTGATGATTTCGATTCCGTGGTAAAGCTGGAAGGCGTCGGCGTTGACGATTTCGCCGTCCAATTCGCAAGCCAGCTCAAGCGCCTTGGCTGATTTGCCAGTTGCGGTCGCACCGCAGATGTAAATGGGATCTGGCATGGTATTGTAGCGGCGTTGAATGAACGACAAGCTGTTTCAAACGGCACCCATGGAGCACCACTTCAGTGGTACTAGCTCTTTCGGACATGGGTAGGCGTTCGACAGTCAGAGTCCATATTCCAGCTTTTTCAGAATGGAAAATTGCCGCCTTTGCCACCCATGCCTTTCATGATGTCGCCCATACCTCCCATGTTGCCCATGGCTCCCATCATCTGTTTCATCTTTTTGGGAGACTTCATCATTTTGCGCATTTGGCCGAACTGTTTGATTAGTTGGTTGACCTGCATCAGGTTGTTGCCGGAGCCCGCAGCAATACGTTGACGGCGGGTGCCACGGATGATTTCAGGGCGTCGTCGCTCTTCGGGTGTCATCGAGAGCACGATCGCTTCGGTGCGCTTGAGTCGCGAGCTGTCTAGAGCTCCTCCTGGCAACTGCTTCTTGATCTTGCTGAAGCCGGGCATCATGCCCATTAAGCCCTCGAGGGGGCCGAGCTTCTGGATCATCTGCATCTGATCCAGGAAATCGTTGAAGTCGAATTGGCCCTTTCTCATGCGCTCCATCGAGCGCATGGCATCGTCCTCATTGATCTTGTCGGCTACCTGCTCGACCATGCCGACCACATCCCCCATGCCAAGAATGCGGTCCGCCATGCGGCTGGGGTGGAACTCGGCGAGTGCGTCAAGCTTCTCACCTTCGCCGACAAATTTGATGGGCTTGCCGGTAACCGCACGCATCGAGAGGGCGGCGCCACCCCGGGCATCTCCATCGAGCTTGGTGAGGATGATGCCGCTGATGTCCACCGCATCGTTGAAGTGATTGGCTACAGACACGGCCTGTTGGCCAGTAGCTGCGTCGACAACGAGCAGGGTCTCTCTGGGTTCAAGCACCTGATGGAGATTTTTGAGATCTTCGATGAGTTTTTCGTCGATCTCCTGACGACCAGCGGTATCGAATATGAGGACGGAAGCACCCTGCTCCTTGGCCCAGACGACAGCCTCTTTGGCGACTTTAATCACGTTCGACTCGGTGCTATCCGGTGTGTAGCAGGGGACTTCGGCTTGCTCGGCAAGGTAGGCCAATTGATCGATGGCGGCGGGGCGATAGAGGTCGCAGGCAATGAGCACTGGCTTGCGCCCCTCTTTCTTCAGGCGGCGGGCGAGCTTGGCGGACGTGGTGGTTTTACCCGCACCGTTGAGACCGCAGATCAGGATGTGAGCCGGAGGGTTGAGTTCGAGCGGCGCCTGATCAGCGCCAAGGAGTGCGGTGAGTTCGTCGTTGAATATCTTGACGATCTGCTCACCGGGCTTGATCGACTTCATTACGTTCTCGCCCATGGACTTCTCTTTCACCTTGGCGATGAAGTCCTTCGCAACCGAGAATTCGACATCGGCCTCGAGCAGAGCCAGGCGGATTTCGCGCAGTGCGTTGGAGATATTTTTCTCCGAAATACGCCCAACTCCGCGAAGGTCACGGAAGGTCTTGTCGAGTTTGTCGCTGAGTATGTTGAACATGATGGAAACGGTGGTGGGTGCCCAAGCCCGGGATGGGGCCAATCTAAGGCTCGAAGTTCGGATCGACATAGGCGGCCTCCCGGTCGATACGGAAGCTCCAACGCAGGGGTTTTTCGGGAGTCTTACCTTCTAAATCGATCCAACTTACGGTAACTGAGCAGGTGGGAGTGCGCAATGGGCGGTTAACTTTCCAGCTGAAAGACTTGCTTTCAGGGTCGTAGATGGCTGGCACCTTGCTGAATCCTGAGACGCGCATGATGAGGCTTTCGGGGTCAATATTTGCCACCTGGCTGAGATTTGCGCTGATGGTAGGCAAGCGTGAAGAAATGAGCGATCCGGCTTCCGGAGTTACTGGATGGGCGGGTCTTTCGAGTAGACCGGCGGTTGTTCCCGGCGGTCGTTCGCCAAAGTTGGTGGCGAACTCAAATATACGGTCGTAGTTTCCCAGAATCATGAAGCGAGGAATCTGTGTGTCCGGTGAGCTCAGCATGGCTTTCCCCGGTTTTGTAGTGAAGGCGTAATGGTAGCCGATTTCCAAAACAAGAGGTAGCATCTCTTTGCTGACATATCCACCCGGGTAGGAGTAAGTGGTGACGGGAGTCCGGAAGCGGGTGGTGAGAAATGTTTTCGACTCGCCCATCTCCTTGCGCAGGAATTTGAGGTAGTTTTCCTCGCCCTTGCGCTGCTGTTGCTTGAAGACGACCGGGTAAGGGTGGCTGACGGAATGGCTGCCGATGGTGGCCCCTTCCTTGATAAGCTTGCGGATCATGTTCGAAGTGAGTGCGCGACCTCCGCCATCGACGTAGTTGTTGTATAGAAACAAGGTGTAGGGGTAGTCGAACTCCTTGAGAATTGGATGGGCCAGATTGTGGAAGGACTTCCAGCCATCGTCCACGGTGATCAGCATGGATTTCTCGGGTATGGCTTTCTTGCCCTGTTTCCAGTCATGGAATTCTTCCATGGAGATGACGCTGATACCAAGTTCCCGGATGAGTTTCATCTGCCTGCGGAATTTGTCGATGCGAATGCACATTTCAGTCTCTTCTCCATCGAGGGTGAAGTCGTGATAGCCGAGAACAGACACCCGCACGCCATCGTCCTGAGGATCGATGTCTGGGGCGCTTGACTGCTGGGCGCACAGGCCTCCCAGGCCCATCATTAGGCCTGTCAGTATGGGGACGAGGGTTTTGCACATGCTCCTCTAAGACTAAATGGCGTTTCAGAGCTTGAAAAGCCCAAGAATGGAGTCAACTCAGTGATGCTGATTATCCATTGCGGAAATCCACCCAATCTGTGCTATGTTTCCTGTCATGTTGCTCAAGCGTCGATACCTCGTTGGCCTGCTGCTTGTGCTCTTCACATGTCAGTGTGCGCCGGTGCCCATCGTGCAGGGACAATTTAGGGGTCATGGCGCCCAATTTCCTGTGAGCTATCCAGCCATCAGCAATCGTGTGAATACCCCCAAGCAACTCTGGGAGGAGATCAACCTTGTCAAGGACATGGTGCCCAAGGGCCGTCATGGGCGCCGGGTGGTGAGGCCGATGACACCGCGCTATATCACTGTGCATAGTACCCAGAATTACAGCCGTGATGCCGACGCACTGCGTCACGCGATTGCGCTGAAGCGTGGAGCCTTGCGTTCGCCACGTCGCCGTGGAGGCAATCGCATCGGCTACCTCATCTGGCACTACTCAATTGATGAGCATCGCGTTGTGCAACACATGCCCACATATGAGCAGGGTGAACATGCCGACTTCGACGGTCCGGGCAACCGCTATTCAATTGGTGTCGAGATGTGTGAGAACCGCGGCAACAACCAACGTAAGACCATTGAACGCACCGCCATGCTATGTGCTGCCCTGATGCATGAGCATAATATTGCGCTTCGCAATGTTGTGCCACACTACCATTGGCCCCGCCGTGGTAAGAATCCTCCCAACAAGGACTGCCCACATATTCTTCTCAATAATGGCAAACCCGGTAGTAAGTGGAAATGGTATCTGAGCCGAGTCGATTACTACTACCGAAAATACTCGCCTCCGCCCCCTGTGCCCGCGGAAATAGCTAACAACTAAGACCCATCATGCAAGAGCCGCATTACGGCACCCCGTCCAACCGTCAGCTAAACCTCGATGCAACGCTCCACTACGTTTGCCAACGCTGCACGGCTTGCTGCAAATGGCCAGGTGATGTCAGGCTTGAAGAAGATGAGCTGCAGCCCATTGCTGATCATTTGGGTATGGATCTGCTGGATTTCATTGCCTGTTATACGCGCCTGCGCACCAACCGCCAGGGTTTGTCTCTGATCGAGAAAGACAACCACGAATGTATCATGCTCGATGGCAAGGATTGCCTTATTCAAAACGTGAAGCCCGGCCAGTGCGCGGGTTTTCCCAACAAGTGGAACTTCCCCGGTTGGCGGGATGTGTGCGAGGCGATACCGATTCCAGCTCAAGATAATGGCTGATGAAGGCAGATGGATTGGACTTGAACTGGTAAGGCGTGCGCATCCCAAGCCGCTAAATTTGTTGGGTGTTACGATCTTGAGGGCTTGAATACAACTTTGCCCTCCTCGCTTTCTTGCTTTAGACGTAACTGGCCACAGGCGGCGTCGATATCGTGGCCCTTTTCGAGTCGCAGGGTCGCGGATACCCCTGCCTCGCGCAGGATGTTGCGGAATTTGTGGCAGTGATCCTCATTGGGACGCTTCCAATCCAGACCTTCAACAGTGTTGTAGGGGATGAGGTTGACCTTGGCTCTCAGGCGGCTGGCGTGCATGGCGAGGATACTTGCTTGCTCGAGGGCATCGTTGACACCTTCAATCAGGATGTATTCTAGGGTAAGTTTCTGCTTCTTGTGGCTGTTCCAGTAGTCGAGCGCATCGAACAGAGCGGCCAGCGGCCACTTGCGGTTAATGGGCATGATCTGCTCTCGCACTTCATCGGTGGCGCCGTGCAGCGAAATTGCCAGCCGAATTTGTTGCGGGTGTTCGGCGAGTTTACGGATTTGGGGAACCAGCCCAGAAGTAGAAATGGTCAGATGACGCGCGCCGAGGTGAAGAGTTTTGGCTCCGGTGATCAACTCGATGGCAGCCATCAGGTGATCAAAGTTGGCCATCGGCTCTCCCATGCCCATGAAGACCAGATTGTCGACGCGTTCTCCGGAGAGTTGTTCGGCCGCTAACACCTGGCCGGCAATTTCACCTGCATCGAGGTTTCTGTTGAAGCCCGCGAGTCCCGAAGCGCAGAACTTACACCCGTAGGCGCAGCCGACCTGAGAGGAGATGCAAAGCGTGAGGCGGTCGGCGCGTTCTCCGTAGAGAGCTGGATTGGCCGGAATCAGCACGCTTTCCACGTAACGGCCGTCCTGTAGTCGGAAGAGAAACTTGCGGGTGGTGTCTTCAGAGCCCTGCGTCTGGCTGTGTTGAAGAGGAGATAGGCAGAACTGCTCGGCGAGTTTGACACGCAAAGCGGCTGGCAAGTTGCTCATGGCCTCGATGGAATTCACCTTCTTCTTCCACACCCAGTCAAGCACCTGTCTGGCTCGGAAGGACGGTTCTCCCGCCTGCTCAAACCACTGCTCGAGTTGCTCGGAGTTGAGACCGGATAGGGAAGGCAGCATGGCAGGGTTTAGAATCAAGGTACGAAGCCGAAGTCTTCGGTGTCATCATCTGAGGTCATATCCTTCTGCGACGTGGCGTCCTCGACGCTGAAGTCTCCGCCGGCCTCAGGCGATGTGCTGATATCGGCGGATATTTGTTGTAGATCGCGGGCCTGAGAGTCGATGGCCTGAAGAGTTTCGATACGCTTTGCTTCTGGTGCCGCCTTGAGCTCCTCAAAGCGCCGTGCGCTGGGAAGTACGCGTGTTTCAAAGGATCCCAGCGTCTTGTTGTAATTGTTCACTGCGCTATTGAGTGATTTACCAAGACTGGTGAAATGATCAGCGAGTATAGCCAGGCGTTCGTGAAGTTCGCGACCAAGCTTGGAAATTTCACGGGCGTTTTCTGCCACGGCCTCCTGACGCCAGCCATAGGATACGGCGCGAAGTAGCGCAATGAGTGTGGTTGGGGTGGCTAGGATGACGCCTTCGTCAACACCGCGCTCTATCAGACCCGGATCAGTCTGTAGGGCCGAAGAGAAGAACGACTCGCTGGGGAGAAACAATACGGTGAACTCCGGCGCTTGGTCGAATTGCGCAGAATAGTTCTTGGAGGCGAGTTGCTGGATGTGCGTGCGCACTTGGCGAGCATGACGGATCAGGGCTTCCTGGCGTTGCCCCTCATCGGTGGCTTCGATTGCATCTAGGTAGGCATCCATCGGGGTCTTGGAGTCGACCACGATAGTCTTGCCACCCGGCAGATGGACAATGAGATCGGGGCGCAGGCGCTTGCCTTCGTCGGTGGTGGTGCTGGTCTGGGTATCGAAGTCGCAGTGTTCCTGCATGCCGGCGAGTTCCACAACGCGCTTGAGTTGGATTTCACCCCACTGGCCGCGGCCGGTGGGTTGGCGGAGTGCGCGTACCAGCGAAGCGGTTTCGCGCTGAAGGCCGAGTTGGCCCTCGTTGAGGTTGCGCACCTGCTCTTTGAGTTCGGCGTATGCGCCTTCCCGAATCTTTTCGATCTCGCCGATGCGCAAGTCGAATTTACCCAGCGATTCTTTGACCGGGTTGATGAGGTTTTCGATGGCAGTCTTGCGCTTTTCCAGCTCGCCCTTAGCCTGCTCGGTCTGTGTGGTGAGTGAGGTTTTTGCCAGTTGCAGGAATTGTTCGGAGCTGACTTTGAGGGCTTCCGAGGAGAGCGCTCGGAAAGTGTCGGTCAGTTTTTGCTCAGCGCGGTTGAGGAGAGCCTGTTTTTCTTCGGCGGCTTTCAGCTCCGCTTTGAGTTGCGCTTCGCTGCGAGTGACCACGTCGCGCATCTGTTGGATTTCTGCTTCCAGTCTTTTTTCCTTCTCAATGCTCTCCTCAAGACGGATACCGACGCCATCTACGCGAACTTTTTCGGCATTCAGCCGCTCGTTGAGAGTCGATATTCGGCTTTTTGCCGCCAGCCAGGTGATCAGCCAGCCGAGCAATAGACCGAGGGCCGCTGTGACGAGGGGAAGGGCGTAGGAATGCAGGTCTTCGTACATGATTTTAGATTTTCGCTTGCTCGCCGGGCTGTGCTCGGTTTCTTGGACACGTGCCGCGCGGCTTTTTCCTATCAAACCGGCTGCCGTACGCAAACCTAACTCCTCACCCAGAACCCAATACAGACTGAAATTATGGCCCACTCACTCCCCGAACTCGGATATGCCTACGATGCGCTCGAGCCCCACATCGATGCACAAACCATGGAAATCCACCACTCCAAGCACCACAACGCCTATGTCAGCAAGCTAAACGATGCCATTTCCAGCAAAGGCGATCTGGAGTCCAAGCCCATCTGCGAACTCGTTGCTGATCTTAGCTCCCTGCCTGAGGACATTCGCTCCGCGGTCCGCAACAACGGTGGTGGCCACGCCAACCACAGCTTTTTCTGGAAAGTCATCGCTCCAGGAGGTAGCTCCGCCCCTGGCGGTGAGCTAGCCCAGGCCATTCATGCCGCTTTCGGCTCCTTCGATGATTTCAAGGCCAAGTTTGAAGCCGCCGGTGCCACTCGCTTCGGTTCCGGCTGGGCCTGGCTGGTGAGCAAGGATGACGGTTCGCTCGCCGTTTGTTCCACCGCCAATCAGGACAGCCCCTGCATGGGAGCCGCAATCGCCGGCTGTGATGGTAAGCCGCTCCTTGGTTGTGATGTCTGGGAGCACGCTTACTACCTTAAGTATCAAAACCGTCGTCCCGACTATCTCACTGCATTTTGGAATGTGGTGAACTGGGATGTGGTCGCTGAGAACTTCGCCGGTTGATTTAATCGTCACGTTCCACGAAGGCGTGATCGTGTTTGCGATCACGCTTTTTTCATTTTGCAGGGAGGGCGCAAGAGGGCTTATTTTGTTGGGTATGAGTAAAAAAAGGTGTCCAGATCAGCCGGATGTTTCCGATGAGCACGAGATTACTGAGGAAGAGATTCGTCAGCAGGAGGTCTTCGAGCTGGAAACGGCGGATAATACGCTGCTTTCCGGAAATCGCTCGCGGATACACAATCTATTGACCCTGTTGCGTGTGGGTAAGGATTTTCTGCGGGGCTTTCGGGCGCTACATTTTGCTGGACCATGCATCACCATTTTCGGTTCCGCTCGAACCAAGCCGGGCACGGATCATTATGAACTCGCCCGCAAGATGGGTGCGGCCTGTGCCGAACTGGGCTTTACGGTGGTGACAGGAGGTGGTCCGGGAATCATGCAGGCTGGAAACCAGGGAGCCTTCGACGCAGGTGGGCGATCAATCGGCGTGAACATCGAATTGCCCTTCGAACAACAGGCCAATCCCTACGTCCAACGCTCAGTCGAAATGCGCTATTTCTTTACACGAAAAGTGATTTTGGTGAAGTACTCCTACGGCTTTGTGGTGATGCCGGGTGGTGCTGGAACCATGGACGAATTGTTCGAGACGATGACGCTCATTCAGTGTGGCAAGCTGAAGAATTTCCCCATCGTCCTGATGGGCAAGGATTATTGGCAACCTCTGATGGATTTTGTCTACAAGATGGCGGAAGCGGGTACGATCAGTCCCGATGATCCGGATCTCATCTTTTTCACCGATGATGTTGAGGAAGCTGTTGCGCATTTGAAACGCCATGCGGTGCGTCAGTTCGGTTTGCGTCGAAGACCTATTCAGAAGCCAAGTCGCCTACTGGGCGAGCAAGGAATGTGACTCCGCTTCCTGCGGCTTATTTGGTCAGGAAGAAGCCGCGCTGCTTGTCGCTGATCGGTAAGCCGAGTTTGTCCATGACAGCGAGCATGTCTTCCCAGAGCTTGCGTTTGATGTCATTGTTGGCTTCGCTTTGTAATAGATAGCTCGGGTGATACGTCACACGCGTGGGAATGCCGTCTAGTGAGTGCCATTGCTCGCGCATGGATTCGACACTTGACTGCAGCTTGAGTAGTCCTACTGCCGCTGTGACACCCAGAGCGATGATGCAGTCGGGTTTGACGATCTCGATCTCCTTCAGGACGAAGGGCAGGCAACTGGCTATTTCTTCTGGTGTAGGCGTGCGGTTGTTGATGGTTTGACGTGGGGCAAGCGGACGGAACTTGAGAATGTTGCTGATATAGACGTCTTGGCGACTCAGGTCCATCGCCTTGAGAATATCGTCCAGCTTGCGCCCAGCCGGACCAACAAAGGGCTCCCGGCGGCGTTCCTCCTCGTGCCCCGGCGCCTCGCCGACAAGCATCAGGCGCGCGTGGGGACTGCCACTTCCAAAGACCATGGTGCTGCGCAGGCTTCCCAGTGCCTTGACGGGCGCCCAGTTCTCGGCCTGCTGGCGCAGAGATTCGAGGCTCTCTTCGCGTGTCTCGCCATGGACCTTAAGTAAGGGCATGTTCTCAGGCATGGATGTGGCCGTATTTGTCGCGGTCGTCTTCAAGCGAAGCATGGCAGGGCTAGCTGCAGCAGTTGGAGCTTGCTTTGAAAGCTTACTGGTTGCAGTGCTGGACTTGGCCGCTTCGCGCGACTTGATGAAGAGTTCACGCAGGCCCTCGCGCGCCTCCTCGTCGAGCAGGACGTGGGTTTTGCCGCGTGCCACTTCGGACTTTAGATGATCAATGAGTGCGTCGACTGGGCGCATGGGTTTTGGCTTACTGATGCTTGGTAGCTGGTTTTTTTCAGGCCATGAAGATCTGCATCATAATGCCAACTTGCTACTCTTCTGGCCGACGGACCTCCTCGGTGCGGTTATCGCTCTACGCTGGCTTTTTCTGGCGCAGCCGTGGTCTCTGACGAATAATAA
>JAURCU010000057.1 GCA_030828305.1 Luteolibacter sp. | reverse complement strand
TTTTGCATTATTATTGTGTTGGTTTCGGTTGCTGCGTCCGTGGCTGTCGCCGTTGGTGGCGCAGGCAGGAACGAATTGATGAGAGCATCTCGTATGCCAAAGGCATGCTTGAAATACTTTCGTAACGCAAATGATTCACGTTTGTGAAGTATTGTCCAGCATGAAATTGAACGACGTAAATGCTCTTGGAATTAGGGATAGAAAGTCAGCCATCACTTAGCAAGGAGGAAAATGCAGTTTCTTAGGATGGGTCGAGGCATTGTATCCATTCTTTAATCAAAGAATGGGAGTGCCGTCCCTGCGCGATTGTCTCGGTTTTGAAACTTGGCACGGCGTTTGCTTTCTGTGTTTTGCTTGCGCTTCCGACCATCCGGTTCAGGGCAGCAGCACACAACCAACCGACAACCCTACATTATGACCAGTCGATATCTAAAAAAATCGTGGGCTCTCATGGCTGCGGCAGCTGCATTTGCAGTGCTCCCCATGGCGATGCCTGCTTACGCCCAAGAGGAGCCCACGGCTCCCGCCGTTGAAGAGGCAGCCCCCGCTGTTGAAGAACCTGAGTCCGCTTATTCCACGGACGCCGACATCGCCGCCACCGTCGAGGCTGGCTCGTCGGTTGAGTTGTTCACCGTGAACAACCTGTGGATCTGCATTGCGGCTGCTCTGGTGTTCATCATGCACCTTGGCTTTGCTTCCCTGGAGTCCGGCCTGACCCAGAAGAAGAATACGGTTAACATTCTTTTTAAGAACGTCTGGATCATCACTTCCGGTATTCTCCTCTATGCCGCATGGGGCTTCAACGCCATGTATCCCGGTGACATGGGAGCAGACTGGAATGGCTACTTCGCGATGGGTAGCTGGTTCGGTGGTAGCCTGGGCGACACCAGCCTGACATCCGCTGCCTACAACCCAGGCTATACTTGGTGGGGTGATTTCATCTTCCAGTCGATGTTTGCTGCCACCGCGGCCACCATCGTCTCCGGTGCCGTGGCTGAGCGCGTCAAGCTCTCCACCTTCATGATTTTTGCCGTGCTTCTCGTCGGCTTTGCTTACCCGGTCACTGGCTCTTGGAAGTGGGGCACCGGCTGGCTTGACGCCAAAGGCTTCTACGACTTCGCTGGGTCGTCCATCGTGCACGCCTTCGGTGGTTTTGCCGCCCTTGCCTGCGTGATCATTCTTGGCCCCCGCAAGGGCAAATACACGAAGGGTGGCATCAAGCCCATCCTTGGCCACAGCATGCCGCTGGCTGCCATCGGTGTGTTTCTGCTGTGGCTGGGTTGGTTCGGCTTCAACGGTGGATCCGCACTGAGCGCAGACCCCAAGGCTGTTTCTTATGTTTTCACCACCACTGCTCTGGCTGCTTGTGCGGGTGCTGTCGCCTCGATCTTCCTCTCATGGGTGGTGCTCAAGAAGCCCGATCTTTCCATGGCGCTCAATGGCATTCTCGCCGGTCTGGTTGGCATCACTGCTGGTGCTGACACCGTGGGTGAGGGAGCTTCCATCATCATTGGCCTGATCGCCGGTGCCATCGTGGTGATTTCCATTTTGGCCTTTGACAAGATCAAGATCGACGATCCCGTCGGTGCCGTCTCTGTGCATGGTGTGTGTGGTATCTGGGGAACCATTGCCGTTGGCATCTTCTCTTTCGATCCCAAGCATACTATTGGCACCCAGCTCATTGGTACCCTCTCCATGAGCGCCTTCGCCTTCGTCTTCGCCTTCGCGGTATTCTTCATCCTCAAGCTGATCATGGGCGTTCGTGTCAGCGACGAAGAGGAGCACGAGGGTCTCGATGTGGCCGAGCATGGTGCTCCTGCCTACAGCGATAGCCAAGGTTGATCGTCTCTGACTGAGATCCATTGAATTCACGAGCGGACCGGCAACGGTCCGCTCGTTTTCGTTTGCAGCGGGGCGGCCGATGGGCTCCCCTGTGGAAGTGAGCCGCACGACCTTTCGCATCATCCTGGTGGCCTTGCTCGTGATTTCGGGCGCATTTGCCGCCTGGTCCTGGCTGCGCCCATACGAATGGTCCGCGGATGCCAAGGCGGACTGCGTGATCACCGGTGCGCAGCTGGTCCATGATCATTCCTACTACTGGTTGAATCTGCAGCTTGTGGTGAGTGATGGCCAGCAGCACGATTTGCAAAAGCCCATCCGTCTGGTGCTCAGTGATGGCCGCAAGTTGCAGGCGGCGGACACCACGCTAGAGGGAAATGAGCAAAAAAATATCCGCAAGATCTGGCTCAAGTTCTGGCTGCATGAGAGGGATTTGACGGGTCCTTTACACCTCCAAGTCAATGAAGGGACCCTGAGCGTGCGTAGCGGGAGAGGCATACCCAAGCTGCGTCCGGATGGCAGTCGCTATTTTGTCACCCACCGCTGGTGATCCATTTTCTTCCCTGACTAGCATGTCCTGGCTGCTCCTCGACAACTCCAACACCCGCACCAAGCTCACCTTGGGTGACGCTGGTGGGCTTGATGAATGGCGATCAGTCATTGACACGCAAGAATTGAGTGTGGATTCGTTCAATGAAGCCCTGTCGGGCCTCGATTATGATTTCGTGGTGATTTGTTCAGTGGTTCCTGCCAAGCGCGAGCTGATGGAGCGCTATTTTGCCCAAACGCGGAGGCACTTCGTTGATCAACTCAGCCCGATTGGCATGGCCATCGATTATCCCGAGCCCGCAGCCATCGGCGCTGACAGGCTCGCCAACGCTGCCGGGGTGCTTGAGCATCACGGTTCTCCGGTTATCGTGGTCGATTTCGGCACAGCTGTGACCTTTGACGTGATTTCCGGACAGCCCGCCTACTGTGGAGGGGTCATTGCCCCGGGTCTGGGTGCGATGAGCGGCTATCTAGCGCAAAAAACGGCACTGCTTGAAGCCATTGAGCTCGAGGAACCTTCCAAGGCAATCGGTAAGAGCACCAGGCAGGCCATGCTCTCTGGGGCGGTTTACGGCTACAGGGGCCTGGTTCGCGAGATCATCGCTCGGGTGAAGTCCGAGCTTGAGGGCGAGGTCAAGGTGGTCGCGACCGGAGGGGATGCGGAACTGATTGCCAGCGGGGTGCAGGAAATTGACGAGGTGGATCGCAACCTGACCTTGGAAGGCTTGCGTCTCATTGCAAGCCGCTTGGTATAGGATTGAGTTGCATTTCTGTCTATCCGGCTTAGGCATGGAACCATGAATTCACCTCTGATTGTCGATCGCCGTTGTTTCTTCAAGTTGAGTAGTCTCGCCGCCGGTGCGGCCATGATGCCCTCCTGGGTGAGTGCCCAAAATCAGCCAGCCAAGCCTTTCAGTGTGCAACTGCCTAAGCTCGATTATGCCTATGATGCCTTGGCGCCCCACATAGACGCGCGCACCATGGAGATTCACCACAGCAAGCATCACGCCGGCTACGCCAAGAATCTCAATGTCGCACTCGATGCGGCGAGCATCGAACTGAGTAGCCTGGAGGAACTGCTCATCATGCTGCGCAACATCGAGGACCCAAGCCTGCAGGCAGCGCTGCGTAACAATGGTGGAGGCCACTGGAACCACAGCCTGTTCTGGAAATTGATGGCTCCCGCCGGCAAGCGCGGCAAACCCTCCAGCAGGCTCGCTCAGGATATCCAGACGGCCTTCGGTTCCATGGAAGAATTCAAGTTGGCCTTTGCCAAGGCTGCGGCCAGCCGTTTCGGCTCCGGTTGGGCCTGGCTGATGGTCTCGGGTGGCAAACTCAGCATCACGAGCACCCCGAACCAGGACAACCCGTTGATGGTGGGTTTGGTCGAGGATCTTGGCACACCCATCCTCGCTCTGGATGTGTGGGAGCACGCCTATTACCTCAATTACCAAAACCGGCGTAAAGATTACATCAGTGCCTTCTGGGAGGTGGTGAACTGGGGTGCCGTTTCCGAGCGCTACGAAAAACTCATCGGATGAAACTTTACCAACTCAAGCAGGTACAGTTGCTACCCATCCGCATGGGGGAGGCTTGGGAATTCTTCTCCTCGCCGCACAACCTCGATGCGATTACGCCCGACGATCTGGGTTTCAAGATAACCAGCCCTGAGGTGGGCCCCATGCATGAGGGCCAGATCATCACCTACCAGGTCAAGATCGCGCCCCTGATCTGGGTCAACTGGGTTACCGAAATCAAGGCGCTGGAAGAGCGGGTGGCGTTTGTTGACGAGCAGCGCTTCGGTCCCTACGCCTTCTGGCACCATCGTCATCACTTTGAAGAGGTAAAGCAGGGAGTGAAGATGACCGATCTGGTGAACTATGGCCTGCCCGGTGGTCCATTGGCTTGCATTCCGCATGCGCTGTTTGTGCGCCGCAAGCTCGAGTGGATCTTTGGCGAGAGGCGCAAACTGCTTGAGAAGCGCTTTGGCAGTTCGTCAGTCTCGAAGTGACGGGGCGTTGTGATCAACGTGAGGTGTCAACTCAACGGGGCTCAAGCTGCCATCCAATGCGGCTTGCTGGAGCACCTCCCTTAGCGGATCGCCTCGATCAAAGGCAGCACAAAGGCGACGACAGCTTGCGCAGGGCTTTTTGGGTTGAGCTCAACCTGCTTCACGATCGCGGATCCCACGATGATGCCGTCAGCGGACTTGGCCACCATTTGGGCCTGCTCAGCAGTGGTGATACCGAAACCAACACACACCGGAATGTCGGTATGTTGTTTGATGCCCGCCACCAGTTCGGGAATCGTCTCGGAGGGGGCACCATGAGCACCGGTGACTCCGGTTCTCGACAGGGCATAGATGAAACCGTCGGCACTTTCGGCGAGCAGCTTCACGCGCTCGGCTGGGGTGGTGGGTGCAATCAGGCGGATGGGCTTGAGGCCGCTGGACTTGGCGAGATCCGCGTTTTGGGTGGCCTCGTCGGGTGGCAGGTCGAGGAGTAGGATGCCATCGGCACCCGCTTTGGCGGCGTCGTCATGGAATCTCTCGAAACCGTAGGTATAGATGGGATTAAGGTAAGTGAAGAGCACGATAGGTGTTTCGTGGGTCTTGCGAAACTCTCGGATCAATTCAATGGAGCGGGCAGTGCTCATTCCGGCCTTGAGCGCACGGTCGGCGGCCATCTGGTTGACGATACCGTCGGCCAGGGGGTCGGAGAAGGGGAGGCCGAGTTCGAGAATGTCGGCACCCACATCGGCGAGGGCCTTCATGATCTCGAGTGACTTGTCGAAGTCAGGGTCACCTGCGGCAATGTAGGCCACGAAGGCTTTGTGCTTGGCAGCCTTGAGATCAGCGAAGGTTTTGCTAAGTCGGTCGGACATTCGGTGAGGACTTATTTCTTACCCGCCAGCTCTTCGCAACCCTTGATATCGAGTTTGCCCGAGGCGAGCACCGGGATCTCCTTAACGGGCAGGTCGGTTTTGGGGCACCACAGCGAGGGCAGTCCCTGATCAAGGAGTTTGTAGCGCAAGTCGATGGAATCCTGATCGGTGCTGGTACTCTCGAGGGTGGAAAGCAATACGATGGCCTCACCCTTTTGCTCGTCGGGAATGCCGACTATGGCAATGCGCCGTTCGGTTTCGTTGTCCAGTCCCAGGGCCTTGTTGATGGCGGCCTCGACGGTTTCGTGCGGCACCATCTCACCGCCAATCTTGGAGAAGCGTGAGATGCGGCCTTCGATGTAGAGGAAGCCGTCGGCATCAAGGCGGCCCACATCTCCCGTTTTGAACCAGCCGTCGGTGATGACTTCCTGAGTCTTCCCGGGGTTGTTGAGGTAGCCGCAAAAGACGTTGGAGCCCTTGAACCAGATGATGCCCTGTTGATCGATGGGCAGTTCCTCATCACTGCTCGGGTCAGTGATACGTAGTGCCTGGCCGGGAAGCAACTGGCCGACCGAGCCGGGACGCGAGGAGGGGATGGTTACGGCATTTTTCTGTGCCTCGGGGTCGGGCAGGTTGACGTTAGTGGCTGGGGAGGTTTCGGTGAGGCCATATCCTTCCATCGGACGGATGCCAAACTTGTCCTCGAAACTGTCGGCAAGGGACTGAGGAAGTTTCTCGGCACCGGTGACCACCAGTTTGAGCGATGCGAGGTGGATAGGGTCGACTCGGCGCATGTAGCCGCGCAGGAAGGTTGGAGTCGAAAGCAGCAGGTCGATCTTGTTGAGAGCAATCAACTCGGCAAGGCGTTTGGTTTCCAGCGGGCTGGGATAAGTCACCAGGTTGACGCCTTCAATCACCGGATACCACAGGGTGACCGTGCAGCCAAAAGAGTGAAAGAGCGGAAGGCAGCCGAGCACCGAGGAGCCCTCTGGAAGGCTCAGGCGAGTGCTGAACTGGGTAACGTTGGCAAGAAGGTTGCGGTGGCTGAGCACGACGCCCTTGGGCTCGCCTGAGGAACCCGAAGTGAAGAGAAGTGCCGCTTCATCGCGGCCCTTGCGCTTGCGCAGTCCAAGAATGGATCCCAGGAGGCCGGTGGGCAGTAGTTTGGACAGGATGGCCCAGGTGATGATGCTTTTCTTGAGTGTGGGCAAGACGCGCTCGATCAAAATGAGGTCGCGGGTGGGCGGCCAGGGGAAGCTGGTCACCTTGCGCACGAAGGGGTCGGCCGTGATCAAACAATCGACGCCGGATTGTTGGATGCAGGAGCGCACTGCATCTGGGCCGGCGGTGAAGTTGAGGTTTACGGGTGTTTTGCCGGCGAACATCACCGCGAGGTTGGCGATGAGCCCGCCCTTGCCCGGCGGCAGTACGATGGCAACCCGTGGTTCGTCGGTTTCCTTCCGGATGTATTTGGAGAGGGCAATGGCGGCAGCGAGGACCTTGTCGTAGCCCAATTCGCTGTCGTCCGCGCCGTCAATTACCTTGTTCTTGGCGTGGCGCTTGAGACCAGCAAGTAATGTCATGGGCAGCGATTGGTCAAATAGCGAGCGAGAGCGGTAGGCTGCCTCGTGAGCCTCGAGCATGGCCTGTTGCCAGGTAGCCACGCTGAGTTTTTCGACGGCAATGGGCTCGGCGAAGCTCATCACGAAGTCTGGCAGGTTGTGTGGGTTTTCTACTGAAACGCTGGAGCTGCGCGGGCAGTCGATGGCGACCGGCAGCACTGGAAGCTTGAGCCCGCAGAGTGCTTCGAGCTCAACGGCCGGAGTGTGGTTGAAAGCAGAATTGCGGACTGCCGCCCGGCCCGGCACGTGAATGATCACGCCGCCTCCCTCGAGGTAGCTCTCGAGTTGTTTGCCGGCGGCTTCCAAGTTGGTGTCCGAGGCCGAGAACATGGCACCGGATGCCGATTGCTCGAGATAAGAGCGCATGGCTGCATCGTGTTGGGCTTGCTCCTCGATGAGCCAAGTGACTGGACGCCGGGAAAACTGCTTTTCCAGAGTTAGAAGTTGCTCAAAATCAAGTCGTCCGGGAATCACGAGCACTCCGTAATCGGGAATGCGTTCGGGGTGGACAATGGGCTGGGCGGCGGTGGACATGATGAGGTTTCGTATCCATGACCAATACTTGCAACCAATGCACGGATTTTCGTCGGATCCGTCGGTTTTTTAGGCGTTGCGCAGCTCTTCAATGGCGTTGCGCAGCTCGTTGTGGCTGATGTTGTCGTGGACGGCGGCCTTGCCGAGGGCGTCCAGCAGCACAAAGCGAATCGCGCCCTGTTCAAACTTCTTGTCGCGGGCGAGTTTGGCTAGCACCAGGTCGGTTTCGATGTGCTCGGGCAATACCAAGGGTAGACCGAAGTGACTGAGAACGCCGAGCACTTGTTTGGCATCGCTTGGACTTAGCGCGTTTCGGGTTACTGAGAGATGCAGGGCGGCACGCATGCCCAGTGCAATCGCCTCTCCGTGCAGCAACTTGCCGTAGGGCACACTGGCTTCGATGCCGTGTCCGATGGTGTGGCCGAAGTTGAGAATAGCACGCATCCCACTGGTTTCCTGTTCGTCCTGCTCGACAACCCGGGCCTTGATGGCGATGTTGCGAGCAATCAAATCTGCAGGAACCTCGCGGCATGATGGATCGAGGGCGGCGAGATCCGCAAGCATGGCACCATCACGAATGGCGGCGTGTTTGATCGCTTCGGCAAAGCCCTCGCGGTATTCCCGATCGCCCAATGTTTTGAGGGTATCGGGGTCGACAAGCACCAGCTTGGGTTGATGGAAGGCGCCGACGAGGTTCTTGCCTTCTGAGATGTTGACGCCCGTCTTGCCGCCGACCGAAGAGTCGACCTGAGAAACGATGGTGGTGGGGATCTGAACGAAGGGGATGCCACGATAGAAAATCGCGGCGACAAAGCCGGCCAAGTCGCCGACCACGCCACCGCCAAGTGCGACGATCATGGATTTTCGATCGTGCCCTTCCTGGGTCAATTCACGGCAGAGTCCTTCGGCCTGGGTCAGGCTCTTGGAGGCTTCACCCGGCGGAACTTTGTGAAGGGTGCAGGCATGGCCATCCGCTTCGAGAGATTTCAAAAGCACGTCTCCATGGAAATTCGCCACGGTAGAGTCGCTAATGACGGCCACCCGCTTGTGATCAAGGCCGGCGCGTTTGATGAGTTTACCCGCAGACGTGAGGCAACCTGCCTCGACGATGACGTCGTAAGCGCGCTGATCCAGATCGACTCGGACGATGGGCATGGGGGAGACATAAAGCAGAAAGCACGAAGCAAAAAGCCGAAATCAACTTGGAATGCTGCGCGCTCCGGCAACACTGCAGGTCATGGAAATCCGAAAGTATGACCAACAGGAGCCCTTTACCACCAAGGATGGATCAACCATCCGTAGCTTACTCGATTTGAGTAATGCGCCGGTCGCCAGACAGAGCTTGGCCGAGGCAACTTTGGCTGTTGGGGCAAAAACCGATCGCCACTACCACAAGCGCAGCGAGGAGTTTTACTACATCCTGGAGGGTACAGGGCGCATGGAAATGGATGGCGAGCAGTGCGAGGTCGGGGTAGGGGACGCCATCCTGATTCCAGCGGGTTGCTGGCACCAAATCGAGGCAATCGAGAGCTTGCGTTTTTTGTGCTGTTGTGCGCCACCTTATGCGCACGAGGACACCTACTTTGACTGAATGCCGCTGGCTTTCCCGATTAAGGCTTGTTTGCGTCGATTCGAGATAGGTTGCGGGGTGGTCCATCGTATGCTGAATTCGAGTATCGTTTCATGAATTCGAAGTTTTCCCACCCCACACTTGCCTTGATGGCCGCCCTCACTTGCATGGCGGCCGCGCAAGTCGAGTTCAACCGTGACATCCGTCCCATCCTGACCAAGGAATGCACTGCCTGTCACGGTGGGGTGAAGGCTGCTGGCGGACTGTCATTCATTTATCGTGAGCTCGCCCTCTCGCAAGGCGACTCAGGCAAACGCACCATCGTGCCGGGCAAGCCCGAAGAGTCTGAAATGATCCGGCGTATGCGCCATAGCGATCCCGATGAGGTGATGCCCAAGCCCAAGCACGGACCACCTCTGGCCGAAGAGAAGATCCAACTCATAGAGCGGTGGATCCGCGAGGGAGCCCAATGGCAGGAACACTGGTCCTTCGTGGCGCCCAAGGATGTGGAGGCGGGCAAGATCTCTGACACAACATGGCCGAGCAGTTCGCTGGACCGCTACGTGATGCAGCGACTGGATCGTGAGGAGCTAAAGCCGTCTCCAGAAGCCAAGCCCGCCGAATGGTTGCGCCGCGTGTCCTTTGATCTCACAGGATTGCCACCGACCGTCGAAGAGTTGCGTGCCTTTGAAACTGCTCACCCCAATAACCCCAAGGCGGCCCGTGAGCAGGTGGTCGATCGGCTCCTGGCTTCACCTCATTATGGCGAGCGCTGGGCCATCGTCTGGATGGACCTCGCCCGTTACTCCGACACCTACGGCTTCGAGAAGGATCCCCCTCGCACGATCTGGCCCTGGCGCGATTGGTTGATTCGCGCCTTCAACGCGGACATGCCCTACGATCAGTTCACCATCGAGCAGTTGGCGGGTGACCTCCTGCCCAATCCGACGGCCGACCGGCGTCTGGCGACTGCTTTCCACCGCAACACTCAGAACAATACCGAGGGGGGCACCGATGACGAAGAGTTTCGCGTGGCGGCAGTGATGGATCGGGTGGCCACCACCTGGACGGCTTGGCAGGCGACCACCTTTGGTTGCGTGCAATGCCATGCCCATCCCTACGACCCCATTGAACATGAGGAGTATTACAAATTTTCCGCGTTCTTCAACAACGGTGAGGATCACGATCTCGACAACGATTATCCGCGGATGAAAATCGCTGCCAATGATGCTGAGCGCGAGCGGGCATCCAAGCTTGAGTTGCAGATGCAAGACATCCGCAAGGAACTCAATCTGGCCGGTCGTGTGCTGGCACTCAAGGACGTGTGGCAATCCTTCCGTCCCGATGAGTTTGCGCCCAGCCATGGGCAGTTGCAGCTGACGAGTGACGGAACCATCCGAGCTTCCGGTACGCTGCCGGTGCGCTCCTTTCATCAGTTCTCGGGACCCGCCAGCGACTTCCAGGCGCTGCGTTTGGATATACTTCCCGAGAGCGACGATCCCAAGAAATGGCCGGAGCGTGGCTCCATGGTCCAGAAGATGGATGTGGTTCTTATTGATAAGCAAGGCAAACGAACTCCGATCAAGCTTAGGGAGGCTTTCGCCGATGAATTGACAGGTGACAAAGAACTCCAGGCAGACGGCAACTTCGGATCCTATCCCAAACTGCATGAGCCACGCTGGTTTGTGGCGGTTGCTGAGCAACCGGTGGTCGCCAAACCAGGAGATCGCCTCGAGCTCAAGCTGCAGCATCGCTACAGCACTACCGGCTCGCAAGCCACGCCGGTACGCCGCTTTACGGTCCAGCTCTCCAATTCGGATTCATGGCGCAAGCTTGTTGAGGATCCCAAGCGGATCGCCAGCTGGCAACGGCGAGCCAAACTCCAGGAACAGTACAACGCCATCCAAGGGACCACAGTGCCAGTGATGGTCGAAGGTCCCACGCGTGAGATGCGTGTGTTTGCGCGCGGCAATCGTCTCTCCAAGGAGCAGGCGGTCACGCCGGGCCTGCCCGAGCTTTTCGGTGGTCAGACCGGCGAGGACATGAACCGCCTCGACATGGCCAAGTGGCTGGTCAGTGAGGATAATCCGCTGACAGCACGTGTGATGGTCAACCGTCTCTGGGCGCACCTCTTTGGGTTGGGAATTGTTGAGACGGCGGAGGACTTCGGTACTTCGGGAACCATGCCCAGCCACCCTCAACTACTGGATCATCTGGCCATGCGCTTCCAGTTCGAGCACCAGTGGTCGATCAAGGCCATGCTGCGTGAAATGGTTTTGTCTTCCACTTACCGCCAATCCCACCGAGCCACGCCTGAGATGTTGCAGCGCGACCCACGCAACCGTCTGTTGGCACGTGGACCCCGGGTGCGCCTCAGCGCGGAAATGGTGCGTGATCAGGCCCTTGCTGTCGGCGGCATTCTCTCTGAAAAAATGCATGGTCCTTCGGTCTATCCGCCCCAACCTGTGGGTGTCTGGAAGTCCGTATACAGTGGCGCCCAATGGAAGGAGTCAAAGGGCGAGGACCGCGTTCGTCGTGCCCTTTACACTTACCACAAGCGCACTGCGCCCTATCCTGCATTTCTCTCCTTCGATGCGCCAAATCGTGATATCTGCACGGCGAGGCGCATCAACAGCAACACGCCGCTGCAGGCTCTGGTGACTATGAATGATCCCGCTCACATTGAGGCGGCGCAGGGCCTGGCAAAGAGAATGCGAGCCCATTCGGAAACGCTTGCAGAGCAACTTTCCCATGGGATGTTGTTGGCGACCCAGGATGTCGCGGACGACACCGTGATCAAGGAGTTGAAGACCCTCTACATTGATGCCGCCCGGGACTACAAACAGCATTCAGAAGAGGCCAAGCATCTCGCCGACTCTCCTGAGCAAGCCGCCTTGGTGCTGGTTGCCAACACTATCCTCAATCTGGACTCCGCCCTGACACGATAATCGTTCACGCCCCTATTCATGAGCACCGAATTCCAAAAGCGACTTCACTACTCTCAACTCGAAAACCTGACCCGTCGCCATTTCCTCTCGAAGTGCAGCACTGGTCTGGGTGCCATGTGGTTGGGCAGTGTAGCTGGGCGCGCATGGGGTGCCGGAGGCGTGATCCAGAAGGATCCCGCCAACCCGATGGCGCCTGATATCCCGCATTTTGCGCCCAAGGCCAAGCGGGTGATCTACCTTCACATGGCCGGAGCGCCCTCGCAGCACGAACTCTTCGATTACAAGCCTGAACTGATGAAGCTCGACGGTCAGCAATGCCCACAGGAGTTTCTTGAGGGTAAACAGTTTGCCTTCATTCAGGGTGTGCCCAAGATGCTGGGTCCTCAATACTCCTTCAAGCAATACGGCGAGTCCGGTGCGTGGGTCTCCGACCGCTTGCCGCACTTCACGCAAGTGGTGGACGACGTGTGTTTTATCAAGTCGATGCATACCGACCAGTTCAACCACGGCCCCGCCCAGCTTTTACTGCACACCGGTAGCCAGAACCTCGGAGCTCCCTCCATCGGCTCTTGGGCGACCTATGGATTGGGAACCGAAAACCAGAATCTTCCCGGCTACATCGTGCTGACATCGGGCGGTAAGAATCCCTCGGCCGGTAAATCGGTGTGGGGTGCGGGCTATTTGCCCTCAGTCTACCAAGGAGTGCAATGCCGCTCCGAAGGCGAACCGGTGCTCTATTTGAGTGATCCCAAGGGCATTCCCCGCAACATACGCCGCCGTTCCCTCGACGCTTTGGACCGCATCAACGAGAAGACTGCCAAGGAAGCGGGAGATCCCGAGACGCTTACCCGTATTGCGCAGTATGAAATGGCCTACCGGATGCAGGCCAGTGCCACCGATGCCTTTGATATCCAACAGGAGAATGAGGCCACTCATGAGATGTATGGCACCGAGCCCGGCAAGGAGAGCTTCGCCAACAACTGCCTACTCGCCCGCCGGCTCGCCGAACGCGGTGTGCGCTACATCCAGCTTTTCCACTGGGGTTGGGACTCACACGGTGCGGGCGAGAAAGAGGCACTCAACCGTGGCTTCAAGGATCGCTGCGAGCAGGTCGATCAACCGATGACCGCGCTGCTCAAGGATCTCAAACAGAGGGGCCTGCTTGAAGATACCTTGGTAGTCTGGGGTGGTGAGTTTGGGCGCACACCCATGCTTGAAAACCGCGGTGGCACCGACAACAAGTTCGTTGGCCGCGATCACAACCCCGGTGGCTTCACCATCTGGATGGCGGGCGGTGGCGTGAAACCCGGTCTCACTTACGGTGCCACCGACCCCATTGGCTACGAAGCCGTCGAGGACAAGGTTTCGGTGCACGACCTACAGGCCACAATGCTTCATCTCATGGGCTTTGATCACGAGAAGTTCACCTATCCTTCAGGCGGCGTGCCCCAACGTCTGACCAATATCACCAAGCCGGGTACAAAGGTGGTAAAGGGAGTGCTGGCTTAGGCGCGTTGCGGCTGTTCCTCGTTCTTTGCCTGTTGCCCCATGAAGCAATGTGATGAACCCGTTTGGATGATCAATGAATGAAGGCTGATATTTCGATTTTCCTGCCAGCTTGTCTTTTGCTGATCCTTGCGGCTTGTGATCAGACTGCCAAGGAGCTGCATGATTCCGGTAATGTTGTATCAACTCAGGATGTGTTAGAGTCGGTAAATCCTTTGCCTGAAGCGAAAGAGGACATTCCGGGTATGAATGACGCCACGGTGCCGCCCGGTCATGTGGCAAAGTCACTCAAGGAGTGGATCCCCGAGTTTCATCGGGTGGATGCTTTGCTTTACGATTACACGGCGAATACTAATGACGCATTGGTCTGGTCGGGCAAGGTGCATCCGGGGGTCTTGGAGAAGTTCACGAAGACGCTCTCAAAAGCTGAATTGGAGCGCTTGGAATCCTGCGTGACGGGTTCACGCAATGGAAATTGGGGAGCTTTGTGTTACGCGCCGCATCACGGTTTTGTCTTTTACGATGAAAACGATCAGATTCTTGGTCATTTGGAAATCTGCTTCATGTGCCAGAATTACAAATACGCCCCGCGCACCGAAACGCAGATGGAACAGGGCAAAGGCCCCTTGTCAGGCAACTGGGACCTTCAGGGCATGAAAAAAATTTTTGAGCAAATGAGTTTCCCGGTGCTGGATCACCCCGAAAAATGGAAGGCCTTTTTTGAAGAGCAGAAGTAGTTACTCACCCTTAAGCGCGAACAACAAAAACGGCGCGGGCTTCCTGGTTCCCACCATGGCGTATTTCGCAACACGCCACCCCTTCTCGGGCAGTTGCTCCACCCATGCTTCCACGCGCTCGGCTTCCCTTGTTCCCTCCCCGTGGCCGGGGTAGCAGACAATGGAAATGGCGCCGCTGGGCATGAGCACTTGGCTCGCCGCATCAAGAGCCTTGAGGGTTTCTTCACTGATGGTGGTGATGCCGTGGTCTTCACCGGGTAAATAGCCGAGGTTGAAGGCGATGGCGCGCACGCTCTGCGCTTCCACGTCCTCGGTCATCCGTGCGTGCGATTTGAGTTGCAGGATGATGCGATCCTGAAAACCTGCGTGCTTCGCCAGCGCCGCGGTTTCACGAATGGCCGCCTCCTGAATGTCATAGGCGATGACTTTGCCTTGTTCGCCTGTCAGCGCGGCAAGAACAATGGTGTCATGGCCATTGCCGCAGGTGGCGTCGACCACGCTGTCGCCCTTGCGAATCACTTCACTGAGAAGTGTGTGTGCAAGTTCTGTTGGTCTTGGAGGATGCATGCGTTCAGCCTTCAAATTTACGGATGTCATATTTGGGATGCGCTTCTCGACCATCGATCAGCCAGGCGGTGAGTTCCTTGGCCATGCCGGGTGCGTACAGGCTGCCCTTGGAGCCGAGGCCATTGAACATCCATTGCCCATTCTCAGGATTTCCGAAGGGTCCGATCAGGGGTTGGCTGCGACGCAGGATGGGGCGGATGCCTGCCTGGTGATCGATGATCTCAAAATCGGGTCCGCCGAGTTGGTTGGCTAGCATTTCGGACTGCTTGCGGCCTTTCTCGGTGGGTTCATTATCAAGATCGTTCCACTCGTAAGTGGCGCCCACCTTGAAGCGATGGTTGCCGATGGGAATGAGCCAGCCACCAGCACCGATGCGAATGACATTCTCCTGCCAGCTCGCAGCTTGCACGGTCAGAATCTCGCCCTTCGCGCAGCGATGCTTGCCGTAGCGATTTGCCATCAGGCCCACCGCTCCCTCACACCAGACGGTGTTGGAGGGCGCATCATGGATGGCGAGTTCTCCCTGTTGGTAGCAGCCCTGTTCGCGAAAAAACTCACGTGATTGTTCGAGGAAGGCTTTGGTGTCAAGACGACCCCCGCTGTGCAGGACCACTCGCCCCCACCAATCGTTGCCGACCATGGGGGTGGGGCCGTCCTCAATCCATCGG
>JAURCU010000056.1 GCA_030828305.1 Luteolibacter sp. | reverse complement strand
CGCCAGAGAAGCCCATGTCTTTAACCTGCAAGAGCCAATGCCACATGCGCCGCCGTGGGTCGGAAGCGTGTACGCCGCAGATGACGGGTGTCTCCCTTACCACGGGCAACACTTCGAATTCACCGATCTCCATCGCCACTGCATTGGCGTCGCCATAAGCCATGAGTCCGGCGGTGGAGCCATGACCGGCCATCCGGAAGCGTCCGGAGTTGTAGATGATGATGAGGTCTGCACCACCTTTCTCGATGAACTTGGCGCTGATGCCGGTGCCGGCACCGGCTGCGATGATGGCTTGGCCACAATCCAGGGTAGCCTGCAGTCGTTGCAGAACTTCTTCGCGGGTGTAGGGGTTTCCGATTCCGGTCCAGGGGTTAGGCATAGGAGCAAAGTATCGCGGCAGTGCTCTTTGCTTGCGAGTCCATGGCCCCCACGACAACCTATCGAATATCCACATCCCCCAGCCAGGTTCCCATGAGCAGCAAACAGACACAGGACATCCATCGCTTGGGCCGCCACACCCGCTACCGCGTCGTGGTCGGCAATTCCCGCGACGATCGCCCTTGGCTCAACGCCCAGCCTTCCTGCCCGGTGCTCGCCCAACATCACATCGCCCACGTCGGACTGATGGAGGCGCGCAAGCCCTTTGAAGTGGTGCGACATGACCAATCCGGCACCTACATGATGGCATGTGAGGAGGGCGAGGGTCAGGTTCTGGTGGATGGAAACTGGCAGACCATGAAAGCGGGCCAGGCATGCCTCCTGCCGCCCTTTGTGATGAACTCCTTTCGTTGTGAATCGGACAAGCCATGGAAGTTCACCTGGGTGCGTTACCAAGAAGATGGCGAGCGCCAGCCCATCCTCTTCTCACACTCGCCGGTGATGGCGGCCTACGATGATGCTGCGCTACGTTACGCGGTCGAGGGTCTGCGCTCCGAGGCCGCAGCGGCGGCTGATCCGGGCACCATGCAGTTGTGGGTGGATCTCATCCAGAGCTACGTAATGCGCTTTGCCGAACCCTACCGCACCGACGATCGCTTGGCGCGGGTGTGGAGTGCGGTCGATGCCAAGCTCGGCGCGGATTGGACTCTGGCAGAGTTGGCGCAGTTGGCTGCCATGAGCGAGGAGCATTTGCGCCGCTTGTGCAAACAGCAACTCGGCCGCAGTCCCATGCAGCACGTCATCTTCCTGCGCATGCACCGCGCTAGCTACCTGTTGGCAACCACCGAGGAAAAGGTGGAGACCATCGCGCGCGCAGTCGGCTATCGTAACCCCTTCACCTTCTCCACCACCTTCAAGAAGTGGGTGGGTTGGCGACCCTCTGATTTCAGGGCACGCGGCAAGGTTACTTGAGTGTGGCGATGTAAGCCAGCAGATCGGCGACGTTCTGATCGGTGTAGCCATTGATCAGGCCGGCGGGCATGAAGGAACGACCGGCAACGAAGCCCTTGGAAGCGACTTCGTTCTTGGGAATGAACACGGTGACGCCCCCCATGAAGGCGATGGTCACGCCGGTTTCATCGTCTGCGGCGCGGTAGCCTTCCAGAGTGGTGTTGTCCTTCTTGCGCACACGGAAGAGCTGGTAGCCCGCTTCAACGGCGACGTCCGGGTTGATGAGTGCGGTCAACAAGGCTTCCTTTTCACGGTGGGCGGAGCCGTCCAGAGCGGGAGCGATGTCGAAGCCTTTCTCGCCGACGCGGTGGCACATCAGACAGGCGTTGAAGAAGGCCTTTCCGGTCTCGGCATTGCCCTGGAGCGTGTCCGTCACTTTCATCAGGTGGGCGAGGCGCGTGGTCATTTCCTGTTTCGCCTTGGCTTCGCTTGCTTTGATCTGGTTGAGCAGTTGGCTCGCCTCCTTACTGCGGCGGTTGAATTAATGGATGCGCTGGGCGCTGGAAAGGTCGAAGGCAGAGAGAGGGATGACATTGCTGTTGAAACGAGCAAGCATGAGATCGGCACCTGCTTTTGATCCGGAGAATTCCTGAATCAATCGCTTCTTCTCGTCTTCGGCCAGGCTGCCGAGGAGGGCGTCGAGTTGGGCATGACCCTTCTTGCCGTCAATCTGCAGCAGGCTGTGCGAAGCGCTAAGGCGCGTGCCGAGATCCACCGTGGTGTTCCTGGCCAAGGCTTCGATGGCGGCCAGGTTTTCCATGGGATTGGCTTGCATGGCCTTGAGGG
The DNA here is from genome assembly GCA_030828305.1 of Luteolibacter sp. GTDB lineage: Bacteria > Verrucomicrobiota > Verrucomicrobiia > Verrucomicrobiales > Akkermansiaceae > Luteolibacter. The sequence continues at coordinate 13,334 of JAURCU010000056.1, read as the reverse complement.
TAGCGGTGATCACCTTGGCATCACTGTCATTGAGTAGCGCCACGAGTTTGTCGGAGGCGACGGGCGCCTTAAACCGAGCGATGGCATCGAGTGCGATTATCTTCTCCTCGGGGTTGCCCAGCATGGAGGCCAGTATGGGGCTTAGCAGTTGGGCCAGTTGCGGCGACTGCACCTGTGACTGGTTCTTGATTGCGAAGCGGACGTAGGCGGGGCCGTTGACGGCATGGGCGAGGAGAGGTCTGGCGATTTTTTCGGCATCAGGATTGTCGAGTGATTTGGCGAGGATGATGAAGGTGGCTTCGTCCATGGCCTTGGCGGGATCCTTATGCTTCCAGATCTTGCCAAAGCTGGCGTTGCGCTCTTTTTCGGGCAGAGCCTGGCTGGCCCAGAGAAGGTTGGAGGCGGGCTGCCTGGCGGACAGCTCACCACCAAGGTAGGTGGAGAGTTGTGAGGCAAACTGCTCCATTGCCATGCGGGCGAGGTAGCGCTCGAACTTGCGCTCGTAAGGCCCGCCAAGCAGCTGATCCTCACGCCCACCCATGTGATCTCCGGAAAGCTCCGGCCTTGAGGCAGTCACGAGCACGTCTAGGGTGTGGCCATCGGCCTCGCCACGCTCGTCGATGGCGCGCAGGACCGCAGCACGGACCATGGGATTGGCGTCGTTGATGCTGACGGCCATCGCGGCATTGAAGGTCTTGAGATCGGGGGCGAGCTTCACCAGCGAGCGCACTGCCTCGCGGCGGATGTCGGAGTTCTTGGCGCCAAGTAGTTGCTGCATGAGTGTGGCGTCGTAGTGACCGAGCCCCTCAAGGGCCCACAGGGCATGGATGCGGGTGTGGGGATGAGCGGATTCGTCCGCAGCTACCTTACCCGCGGGGACGATGGCGTCTTTGAGGCCACGGTCCGTGATCTGCTGGGTGGCCGCCCGCTTTTCCCAGGCGAAGGGCGAGCCGAGAGACCTCACCAACTCGACGACATTCGCCTTGGTGAGGTCGGGGATCTTGCGGGGTTTGGCGCCGGTGTAGCGAACGCGCCAGATGCGGCCGTGCGACTTGTCGCGCTCTGGGTGGGTGCGCGGCACCTCGTTGTGCGAAACGATCTTGTTATACCAGTCGGCGATGTAGAGGCAGCCATCGGGTCCGAACTCGATGTTGACCGGGCGGAACCAGTCGTCCTCACAGCTTAGGAAGTCGGGCAGGTGTTGTGCTTTCACGCTGCCGTCGGCATTGCGCACGATGCGCACGGCATTGACGGTGCTGGTGATGGGATTGGCGAGCAAGGCAACGTCTTTCCATTCTGCCGGGAAGCCAGCGCCTTGGTCATCACTGAAGGCAAGGCCCGAGATGCCGGTGCCGCCAACGCGGAATTTGTGGAGGATGGGCATCCATGGCTGGTAGGGCCGAATGCGCTGGTTACCGATGCCTTTGTAACCGGTGCCGGGCTCCATGGGTACAATGGACATGCCGAAGTCATTGGCTTCGGTGCCCCACCACTCGCCATCGGCACGCATCCAGAACCCCCAGATGTTGTTGAGGCCACTACCAATGACTTCGATCTTTTCTCCGTCCATCGAAAAGCGACCGATCTTGGAGTAGTCGAAGCGGGCCTTGGCACCACTTTTGAGTGCGGTGACCTCGCCCATGTTGAGGGCGCCCTGGCTGAAGTGGATCCAGTTGCCGGGGCCACGCACAAGGGTGTGCGACATGGTGTGTGAATCGGTGTAGCCGAAACCGGTGAGAATGGGCTCGCGCTTGTCGGCCGCCCCATCTCCATCGGTGTCCTCGAGATAGAACATCTCGGAGCCCTGTGCGACGTAAGCGCCACTCTTGTATGGCAGGATGCTCTGGGGGATGGCGAGTCCGTCGGCGAACACGCGGGTTTTGAGTTCTCCTCCATAAAGATTGGAGATGATCAGGATCTTGTCCTCGCCCGCGGCCCGGCCTTGGTAGAGATCCTTGATGCGTAGGAACTCTTTGTGGAGTTCCGGATCCTTCTTCTGGGCCTCGGGATCGGCCATCAGTTTGAGTAATTGGCCCCAACCGATGTCATTGCCGGGATCGAGCGGGTACATCCTGGCAGTTTGCGTCCAGAGTCGGCCGGCATCATCGAAGGCCATATCGATGGGATTGATTAGGCCGTCCTGTTCGCTGGCAACCAGTTCGATGACGTAGCCCTCGGGCAGTTTGAAGCTTTTCAGTTGCTCTTGCGGACTAAGGGCCTCCGTGCGCTGGGAATGGGTTTTCTTTGCAAGTGCGGCGGGCCCCAATAGGGCCATGCAGAGAAGGGAGAAGGTAAAGTTGTGTTTCACGATGATCAGAGTGGCTTGATGGTGATGTCCTTGAACTCGACCTTGGCGATGCCGCCACTGTGGAGTTGTAGGCCGATAATGCCCTTGGCGGGAATGCCCTCATTGGTCTCGGTGTAGTCGGCAGTCTTGTGGCCGTTGATGAAGAGTTGGGCGCGCCCTTCCTTGCAGCGGATGAGGTAATCGTTCCAGCCATCCTCGACGAGAGTCTTCATGAGTTCGGCGGTGTCGCCCCTGACGAGTTTGCCACGCCGATGCTCGTCGTAGATGTCGCCCCAGTAGCCTTTGCCGATGTCGGCTTGATAGCCGGTCATCTTGCCATGCACGAGTGCCGAACGGTATTGGATGCCACTGTTGATGAGTCCCGTCTTGTGGTCGCCACTGATACGGAATTTGCAGCGCAACTCGAAATCTCCGTATTCCTTCTCGGTGATGAGGTAGGTGTTGGTCGGCACCTTCTTGCCGTCGTTGGAACCGGTGATGGCACCTTCCACGACTTTCCAGTATTTGGCGTTCTGCTCTTTGGCGGCTTTCCAACCCGCCAGGGACTTGCCGTCAAAGAGCGCCTTGGTCGTGTTGTCGGCAAGGGCGGTGCCAGAGGCGAGCAGGTTCAGGATGGCGACGGTGCGCGAAATGATCTGGAGGCTTTGCATGATGGATGGGAAAGAAGGGATGCTTGGAACACTCTGAGTCAGGTTGTGTATTCAGACGTTGGCAGACCAGAAGATCTCGCCCACCAGAGCCTATCGAATATCCACATGATATTTCACGATTCAAATGCTCATTGCCATGCTCATCGCTTATGCTTGCGGCCTGTCCCATTTATGCACTAGTGGTGGGCATGGCACATTTTTCGGTCCAGTCACCGGCCCAACAGTTAGCCAAGCACTTGCGCGAAGAGATCGGCAATGGGGTATGGACCGAAACCATGCCCGGCACCATCAAGCTTGCCGCCGACCTCGGTCTTGACCGTCGTGTGGTCATTCAGGCGCTCAAGCTGCTTGAAAAGGAAGGACTGGTGAAATCCCAGGGCAATGGCCTGCCCCGGCAAATTGTTAGTTCCATGGCGCGCAAGGAGGCGACGCCGCTGCGCATCATGGTGTTGCTTTATGAATCCAACGATACCCAGGACTACTACATCACTGAAATGGTGCACCAATTGCAGGCTGCAGGTCACCGCGTCTCCTATGCCGCGAATACCATGAGTGCGCTCGGCATGGATGTCGTGCGAATTGCCAACATGGCTCAAAAGACCAAGGCCGATGCCTGGGTGGTTCGCTCCGGCCCACAGAAAGTGTTGGAGTGGTTTGCCAATCAGGAGGCGCCGTGCTTCGCTCTTTTTGGTCGGCACGCAGAATTTCCCATCGCCAGTGTCAATGCGGACAGGACCACCGTGATTGGTGACATTGTTCTCCGGCTTCACGAGTTGGGTCATCGCCGCATGGTGATGGTGGTGCGTGAAGAGCGTCGCAAACCCCAGCCCGGAGCCAACGAACGGGAGTTCCTGGCCACGCTCAGCAAGCTTGGCATCCATACGGGAAGCTACAATATGCCAGATTGGGGCAATAGCCGGGAGGGTCTGAATCGCTGCATCACGTCACTCTTCAAGCATACGCCGCCGACCGCACTGATTTTCGGCGAGCCCGGCCTTTATTTATCCACCAGGCAACAGCTCTCGGACCGCGGTATCATCGCTCCCCGGGATGTGTCGATGGTCAGTATGGATCCGAATCCCAGCTTCGACTGGTTCCATCCGCCGATTTCTCACATCACCTGGGACTCCAAGCCTTGGATCACCCGCGTGTTGAAGTGGGCGGACAACATCGCCCTGGGGATGGATGACCGCAAGAAGACGCTGACCAAAGCCAGCTTTGTCGAGGGCTCGACTATCGGCCCGCCACCTCAACATTCCTAGCTCGCGGGCGCCGCGCCGGCAGCAAGCGCATGGGCCGCCGGGCGCGCGCCAAATTCGATGCGCTCCTCGAAGCGGTATTGGCCTCAGTGTGGAGTGAATGGAATCCGCTCACCGGAGATCGTTTGCAAAAAAAGATTGCCATCTTTTGAAAGTGAGCCGCTCCAATGGCCGTCATCAGGGCATGCGCTTCTTGATCACAGGGGCTGACTTGACCCCCTGGCTGAGCTGAATAGTATGGACTGCAGATCATGAATGTTGCCTTTCATTCGCTCAGACTTTTCTCTGTTGTGCTTCTTGCATGCGTGCTTGGCGCCTGCGATCCGAGCATGCTCAGCGGCAAGTCCGGCTACATGGCGGGTGTTGGTAAGCCAGTGCATCGTCCTCGGGACAACGGCCCACATCACTCCAGCTCGGCGATTCCCGATGACATCTCCTACTGGGATGGCGATTCGGTCTCAGGCAGCCCGCTCATTCGCATCAATCGCAAGCAGCAGAAGGCCTTCTTCTACATGGGCAACACCTTGGTCGGCGTCTCGATGATTTCCAGCGGTAGCGAGGACAATGCCACCCCGCCCGGGCGCTACTCCATTACCCAGAAGAGCAAGGATCACAAGTCCTCCATCTACGGGGTGTTCAAAAACAAGGAGACGGGCCTGATGGTCGACGACAACGTCGACATCCGGGATTATCCCAAGGTTCCTGAAGGTTTGGTTTACTACGCGGCCCCCATGCCCAACTTCATGCGTTTCTACCGCGGCATTGGCATGCACACCGGCTACCTTCCCGGTTATGCGGCCTCTCACGGATGTATTCGCATGCCGCACCACATGTCGGAGAAATTCTTTGAACACGTGGAAATCGGCACCCCGGTCATCGTCGAATGAGTGGTGAACCCCATGTGCCCGCGGCGGATGAGACCATGGAGCTCCTGCCCGCTGATGTGGCCCAGTGGCATCAACTGCCTGCCGACCAGCGCCCCTGTCTTCTGGATTGCCGCGAGCCCGAGGAGGTCGAAATCTGCCGTATCTTGGGTAGCATCTGCATTCCAATGGCCGATATTGCGGCAGCCGTGGGCCAACTCAGGGATCTTTCGCAACATGGCCTTGTGATTTACTGCCACCACGGCATGCGCTCCTTGCATGCTGCCCGTTACCTGCGTGAGCGCGGCATTGAGAACGCATTCTCAATGACCGGAGGCATCGAGCTTTGGGCCCGCCAGATCGATCCGGGCATGAAACGCTACTAAAGCTCCATCACCCGTATATTTCGCAGGTAGATGGGCGCGCCACCATGTTTGCCTTGGAAGCCAATCTTGCCACGACGTGGCAGGGTGGCGAGGGGCTTGCTCAGCCATTTGGGAGCGGTGGTGCCATCGGGGTTGGTTTTCGCATCGGTAAAGTCGCCGAGGTCGACGGAGTTCACGCGTTTTCCATTGAGATGCACGGTGATGATGGGACCGGAAACGATGATGCTCATCTGATTCCATTTTCCAGGCTCTCTGACGGCTTTTTCGAAGGCCCCTTGGCGGCCAAAGATAGCAGCGCACTGCCAGCTACGTGGCTTGCTCGACCACTTCTGGGCGAAGTCGTCAGCGAGTTGCACCTCCACGGAGTCGGTCACCCAATTCGTGGTGTCGCTGGCGTGCACAAACACGCCACTGTTGGTGCCTTCACCATTCTTGAACTCGAGCTTGAGCACAAAGTCCGAGTAATTTTGCTTGGTCCAGATGATCTGATCCTTGGTGGCGCTCAGCACACCGTCTTTGTCGCGGCTCCATACGCCTTCGGCAAAGACTGCGTTGGAGAGATCATCCGCAAATAGCGGCTTGAATTCATGGGCCTTCAGGCCGGGTAGAAAAAGGGTGGTGGCAAGTAACAGCTGCTTGGTCATGGAGGCATGGATACGCCTGGAGGCGGAGGACTTGTTCAGCCGACTGACTCGAGCACCCATTTGGCATAGGACTCGGAGATGTGGCTCGGCTCCAGGGCGACAAACTCAGGGACTTCGTAGGGGTGAAGCCGGGTCAGCTCGGCCTCCAGTTCGCCAAGTCGGGCGGCGCTGGTTTTGATGATGGCGAGGGTCTCGGAGCCCGCTTCCACCTTGGATTTCCAGAGATAAATGGACTCCACGGCGGGCAGCAAATTGAGGCAGGCTGCGTATTGCTTTTCTACCAGCACTGTGCCAATTTGTCGCGCCACGGCGGCGTCGGGAAAAGTGCAAAGCACCACTCGAAGCTCACTCATGGCCCTATCCTGAGCCAAGATTTAACTTTCAATCAAGCAACCTGTGAAATCCGGATTCCTCGAAAAACTGGTGGAGCGCCTCGACCGCGTCGAGCAGGGTGAGGTGCGCCAGATCGTCAAGCGGCTGATTCGCGAGAAAGGTTTTCTGGAGAAGGTGTTCGAAGCTCTGCAGGAGGGCGTCATCCTGCTGGACCCCAAGGGCCGTATCGAATTCGTCAATCAGGCGGCCTGCCGCTTTTTCGGACTCGACCCTGAGCGCACCTTGGGCGAGGCCATTTCCAATCAAGTTCGTGGCCTCGATCTTAACAGCCTCATGCGCCCCGGCAAGGTGGTCAGCCGCGACCTCGAGGTATTCTACCCCGAGAACCGTTTTCTCAACTTCTACCTCTCGCCAATTGATGACGAGGAGCGCGCCGGTGAAACCCTCGGCTACGTGATGCTGGTGCGCGACCTGACCCGCACCAAAGCCGAAGCCGAAGCCACGCTTGAGAGTGAGCGCCTCAATGCGCTGACCCTGCTGGCTGCAGGCGTGGCTCACGAAATCGGCAACCCGCTCAACTCACTCGACATTCACTTGCAACTGCTCGAGCGAAAGCTGCGCAAGTTGGAACCCGGCGAGCGCAAGCCACTGGAAGAGCATCTGCAAACAGCTCGTGACGAGATCGGGCGACTCGATTCCATTCTCAAGCAATTTCTACATGCGGTGCGCCCATCGAGCCCTCGCCGTGAGCGCGGCTGCCTCCATGCTATCCTCCACGACTCACTCAAGTTGCTGCAGCCCGAGCTGGAATCGCGTGGCATTGCCGTGGAGTTGCACCTCGAGGAGGATTTGCCGCTTCTGGAAATTGATCCCGGCCAGTTCCAACAGGCCTTCTACAATTTGCTGCGCAATGCCTATCAGGCGCTCAGCGGCGATGAGGGCCGCATCATCTTGCGCAGCCGCTCGACCGATTATGAAATTGAACTTTCTATCGAGGACAACGGCACGGGCATCTCACCCGAACACATGGGGGCGATCTTTGAGCCTTACCGTACGACCAAGAGTTCGGGCAGTGGTCTTGGTCTGCTCATTGTTCGCCGCATCGTGCGCGAACACGGTGGCGAGATTTCCATTGAGAGCGAGGAAGGAGAGGGCACGCGCGTGACCATCCACCTGCCACGCCAGCAGAGGAGTGTGCGTTTGCTCGAAGCCACCGAACCCGTGATTGATCTCGAATGAACGCGACTCTCCTGATTGTCGATGATGAGCGCTCGACCCGTGAGGGTTTGCGTAGCGCACTCGAGGACGAGTTTGACGTCTACACTGCGGCCACAGTTAAGGAGGCCATGGCCATTCTCAAAAGCGAGCCCATCGAGTTGCTTTTGACCGACCTGCGCCTGGGTGGTGAGAGTGGCATGGATTTGCTCGAGCAGGCCCTCGCTCTTTCCGAGCCGCCTACGGCTCTCATGATGACCGCCTACGGTTCGGTTGATACGGCGGTGGAGGCGATGCGCCGTGGTGCCTGGCACTTCGTGACCAAACCGCTCAACCTCGATGAGGTGGAGATGCTCCTGAAGCGCGCCTTGCGCAACAAGACCTTGGAGGTTGAGAACCGTGTGCTCACCCAACAGGTGCGCAAGTCCAACGAACTTGGCCGCCTGATTGGCAAGTCGCCCGAGATCCAGCGCGTTGGCGAAATGATCCAGCAGATTGCCTCCGCCAAGGCAACTGTACTTATCGAGGGGGAGTCGGGAACCGGCAAGGAAGTCGTTGCCGGACTGCTCCATCACCTGTCGGGGCGCCCGGCATCCAAATTGGTCACGGTGCACTGCGCGGCACTCTCCGCGCAGCTACTTGAAAGCGAGCTCTTCGGTCACGAAAAGGGGGCCTTCACCGGGGCGACCCAGCGCCGGGTCGGCCGTTTCGAGCAGGCCGATGGTGGAACCCTCTTTCTCGATGAGATCGGAGAGATCGACGAGGCCACCCAGGTCAAGTTGCTGCGCGTGCTCTCCGAGCGATGCATCGAGCGCGTTGGCTCCAATGAGCCGATCAAGGTGAGTGTGCGGCTGATTGCCGCCACCAACCGCAATCTGCGTCAGATGGTGGATCAGGGGAAATTCCGCGAGGACCTGTATTTCCGCCTCAACGTGCTCAGCATCGAGATGCCACCCCTGCGGGAACGGGCCGAGGACATTGTGCTTCTCGCCAATGCCTTTCTCAGGGAATTCGCCGAAGAAAACGGCCGCCCTCTCAAGCCCCTCACCGACGAGGCACTTCAGCGATTGGTCGCCTATCCATGGCCAGGCAATGTGCGGGAGTTGCGTACCGCCATCGAGCACGGCGTGGTGATGAGTAATGACGAGATCATCGATCTGCGCCATCTGCCGCGTTTCCTGCTTCAGTCGTCGTTTGCCGGGGAAACCTTGCCTGCGCAGGATGGCGTGGAGAAAAAGCCCCTTGATACCGCCACCGAATTCAACTTGCATGAGCTTGAAACCCAAACCATCCGATCTGCGCTGGGCGCCTCCAAGGGCAACCGCACCCACGCTGCTGAACTGCTCGGTGTCAGCCGCCGTACCTTGCAGCGCAAGCTGAAGATGTTGGGGCTTTAAGCGACTTACCCCGACACCACTAGAACATACCCACGCCATGAACAAAGCCCAGAGCGACCTCGACTTCCGCATCCTGATCCGGCGCAGCCTCTTCTTCCTGATTTTGGTATTGCTGACGCTGGGAAATCTTTTCGTTCTGTTTCGCGGCCTTGAGTCGCCCGCAGCCATGGATCAGGCCCAAATTGCGCGTGAGATTGCCCGCGGCAATGGTGCGAGCACCAAGTTCATTCGCCCTGCTAACTATCACTTGGCCCAGAAGAAGGAGGAGGGAGCGGTGGCGCTCGAAGACTTCAAGGACACCTACCACGCACCGCTGAACCTCTGGGTCAATGCGGCCATCTTCAAGATGATCGGAGCAGATGACCCGGATGCCTACCCGATGGGGGAGAACCAGGTGATTTACCAACTTGACCGTGTGGTGGCCGCGGTCTCCACCATCTTTTTCCTACTCGCCATCGGCGTAAACTATCTGCTTATTGCGCGTATTTTTGATACAAAAATTGCTGGTGTGTGTGCCATCGTCATGCTCTTTGGCCAAACTTTCTGGCTGTTTGCGCTGAGTGGGCTGCCCCAGATGCTGATGCTGCTGCTGTTTTCCTGCGGGATCTACTTTCTCTACCGCGCCATCGAGACGCTACACGAGGAGAAGCCTGTGCTGACGCCAGCCCTGCTCGCCGGAGTCTTCTTCACCCTGTTGGCGATGGCTCACTGGGTAACCGTGTGGATCGCGCTGGGCTACATTCTGTTTGCCGCCATCGCTTTCCGCCCGCGCGGCCTGGTAGGGGCCGCAGTGATGGTCCTCCTGCTGCTGGCGGGTGGTTTCACCATCGCCCACAACATCGCAGTGCTTGGCAAGCCATTCGGCATGGCCTTTCTCACGCTCTATAATGGGCTCGCCAATGGTTCGGAAGTGGCCGTCATGCGCAACTTTGATTTTGAGGACACACCCCTTGTGATGGAAGGTCTTATCGGCAAGGTATTGCGTGCCATGCTCATGCAGGTGAATGATATCGTTCCCCTGCTTGCAGGCATCATCGTGGCCCCATTGTTTTTCCTATCCCTGCTTCATCCCTTCAAGAATGCCAACATCGCGATGTTGCGCTGGGCTATTCTGGCGATGTGGGCCATGGGAGCCCTCGGCCTGGCTTTCTTCGGTATCTCCGACAAGGCTCTCGACCCAAACCAGATTCATTTGCTCTTTGCTCCCATCATGACTGCATACGGGGTGGCTTTGATCTCGATCATGTGGACTCGACTCAGTCTAGTCGGCCAGATTCCGATTCTGGGCAATGCCCACCTGATCGTGATCTGTTGTCTTTGCGCGATGCCGCTCGTGCTCAAGTTGCCGCGTGATGTGAGGATCGGCATGCAACACCGCGAAAAGGGCGGGGTTCCCCACTGGCCGCCTTATTACGCGCCAGTCTTGCACCGTGTCGACGGTGGCTTGCGCGGTTTGGTGAGGGAAAATGAGGTGGTTTTCTCTGATCAGCCATGGGCTGTGGCCTGGTATGCCGACCGCATCAGTATCTGGCTGCCGCCGACCAAGGACGACTTCGTGAAACTGGAGAACGTCGCCATTGGCGGTGGCACTCCGCCGGTGGGTATTCTGATTTCGCCCTCTTCTCACGGCCAGCAACCGGTCAACGAGACCATCAATCTATACGGTGATTTCGCCGCCCTGGTGCTCAATGGTGGGGTGATCAAGGCTACCAAACCATCAGGCTTCACAATTCACGACAAGGCCTCCAAAATCACCGAGGTTACATCGAATTATCCCTATATTTCTCCGCTTCTTGGATTGGAGATGGTGTTTTACGGTGAACGCCAGCCTGAACGCTCCAAACCCTGATCCATCATGGCCGCCCGCAAGAAAATCGCCAACAAAGCAGCGCAAACCGAATCCGTCCCCGATTTTGAGCAAGCACTCGAGCAACTCGAGGGATTGGTTGAGGCCATGGAAAACGAGCAACTTCCGCTCGAGGAATTGGTTGCCAATTACGAGAAGGGTTCGAAGCTAATTGCTCATTGCCAATCGGTTCTCGAATCAGCCCGCGAGCGCATCGAACTCATCACTCTGGGAAATCAGCATGATTCGGGGCTTGAAAATCAGCCCCCCACCGACGATGTCGGGGCCGACTCCGACTCCGACAACGATGACATCCGACTCCTCTGATCCCGAATCCGCGCTGCTGGGGCCGCTGCTGCGCACCATCGGGCATCCGGATGACGTCAAAAAGCTCACGGATGAGCAACTCGAAGAGTTGGCCGCCGAGGTTCGAAAGACCCTCATTGCCTCTCTTTCCCGCACCGGTGGTCACCTGGGGCCTAACTTAGGGGTGGTTGAGCTGACCATCGCCCTACACCGGGTTTTCAATACCCCGGCCGACAACTTTGTCTTTGATGTCGCCCACCAGGGTTACGTGCACAAGATGCTGACAGGGCGAGCGGACAAGATCCACACCATACGCACCTATCAGGGCCTTAACGGCTTTCTTTTGCGCAGCGAATCCGAACATGACGCCTACGGCGCGGGCCATGCAGGAACCGCCCTGTCGGCCGCTCTTGGCATGGCTGCGGCCCGTGATCTGGATGGTGGAGACGAGCATGTCGTGGCGATTGCCGGAGACGCCGCCTTCACCTGTGGGCCGACCCTGGAAGCTCTCAATAACATTGCCGCCACCACACGCCGTTTCATTGTGGTGCTCAATGACAACGAGTGGTCCATTGATCGCAACGTCGGTGCCATCGCCCGCTACTTCAACGCACTGCAAACTCACAGCACCTATGCTACGGTGCGCAGCAAGGCCGCCGAGTTTGTCGAGAAGGTGGGTGGCAAGGCGGCGCGCGCACTCGCCCACAAGATGGAAGAGGGTGCCAAGAACCTGCTCTTTCCCAATGTGTTATTCGAGAAGTTCGGGATGCGTTACTACGGGCCCATCGACGGCCATGACCTCAACCTTCTGGTGCGGACCTTTGAGCACCTCAAGACCCTCGATGAGCCGGTGGTGCTGCATATCATCACCGAGAAAGGTCGCGGCTACCGTCCCGCCCTTGAAAACCCCGGCAAGTTCCACGGCCTGGGCTCATACCACATTGATGACGGCTCGACCGGTCCTGCCGAGCACCCGACTTGCTCGGAGATTTTCGGTCGTGCGGTAACCGAACTCGCCAAGGATGATCCCAAGGTGGTTGCCATCACTGCCGCCATGCCCGGGGGCACCAAGCTCGACATCTTCAAGAAAGAGGTGCCTGAACGCTACTTCGATGTCGGCATTGCCGAAGAGCATGCTGCTCTCTTTGCCTGTGGCATGGCAACCCGCGGTCTGCGGCCCTTCCTTGCCATCTATTCCACTTTCATGCAGCGCGCTTACGATATGATCATCCATGACATGGCGCTGCAGGGTCTTGCGGTGCGCCTGTGCATGGACCGCGCTGGTCTCTCGGGAGATGACGGCCCCACCCACCACGGCCTCTTCGACATCGGCTACCTGCGCCACGTCCCGGGACTCATCATGATGCAGCCCAAGGACGAGGAGGAACTGGTCGACATGCTTCATACCATGGCAGCCTATGATGAGGGCCCTTCGGCCATCCGCTACCCGCGCGGATCCATCACCGGATCCAAGCCCAAGGATGAGCCCGAGTTGCTCGAAATCGGCAAGGCCGAAGTGATAGCTGACGGTGCGGATATTGCGCTGCTGGGTCTGGGCAACCTTTTCGGCATGGCCGAGGAGGTCAAGGCCATGCTCGAAGACGAGGGATATTCAGTGGCCCTGATCAATCCGCGCTTTATCAAGCCTCTTGATGCGCAGGTCATCGAAAGCTACGCGAGCAAGTGCAAGGTGGTCTGCACCTTCGAGGATCACGTTCTCTTCAATGGTTTTGGGGCTGCCGTGATCGAGCATCTTCACGACAAGGGGATTCACACGCCGGTCGCACGCATTGGCTGGCCCGATGAATTCATCGAACATGGTAAGGTGGAGATCCTGCGTGAGCTGCATGGGTTGACGGCCGCGGCCGCGGTTGAAAAGATCCTTTCGCACCTCAAGGGATGAACATCATCAGCGATCAACTCGAGACTCTCGCCAAAGTTGACGTGCTGGTCATCGGCGCCGGCAGCTCGGGATGTGCAGCCGCGATCGCGGCCCTTGAGGCCTACTTGGTGCGCGGCCGGCCGGAGCTAGCCCAGGCGCCCGTGGCTTCCGGTGGCGCGCGCGGCCGGGCCGCCGCCCGGGGGCCGGGACCGGCGCTGTTCCTGGGGGTGCGGGGACGGAGGCTC
>JAURCU010000055.1 GCA_030828305.1 Luteolibacter sp. | reverse complement strand
ATTGCATGCCATGCAGGCCAAGCCAGCAGCGATATAGAGAGGTTTCATGTCTCAGTGTAGCCTACGTTTCCGACCTTCTGGGTCAATGAATTTCAATGACATAGACATTGAGAAGCCCAGCCATCCATTCAAGCATTGTTGACAAATTTCTGAAGCGGCGATGGCGTTCTGGATGTTCATTGAGCAAGCCGGAGCGCCTGAGCTGTGTTGGAACACAACTTTGGCGAGACTGCGCGGCTCGAGGCAATTCTGGATAAACCCGCAGGGTGGCTGCAGAAAGCTCCTGGCGTCAGCCCCTGAGGCTGCATGTTTCTCAAGTCCACATAGGCCCACATGGCCATGCAGCCATGATTTGAAGCACTGGGCATGCTGGATGAAATTGCTGTGTTCTTGCTCAATTGTGAATGCTCATCCACTCTCTTGGAGGGCCTTGCGACTGATCATCTCGCGTCGCCGCCCCAGAAATTCGTAAACAGGACCTTGTTTCCAGAATGCGTGATCTGCTACCCGCCAACCGCCCCGCACTCGTCCTTGCCCCCATGCAGGACGTCACGGATCTGGCATTCATGCGCGTGATTGCCGGCCACGGTGCTCCCGACTGGTTTGTCACCGAGTACTTCAGGGTTCATGCACACTCACGGCTTGAATCCAAGATTGTCCGCTCGATCTGTGAAAACGAAACCGGCCGACCCGTCTTCGCGCAGATGATCGGTCGGGATGTTGATGAGCTCGTGCGCACCGCCCGGCAACTGGAGGCACTCCCCATTGCCGGCATCGACCTGAACCTCGGCTGCCCAGCCCCAGTGGTGTGCAAGAAAAATGCCGGGGGCGGCCTGCTGCGCGAACCCAATCAGATTGATCTCATTTTGGGACGTCTGCGCGATGCCGTGAAGGGCCGCTTCACGGTCAAGACCCGCATCGGATTCGATAAGCCCGGCGAGTTCGATGGCCTGCTGGGAGTCTTCACCCGTCACGGCCTTGATGGCCTGAGCATTCATGGCCGGACCGTCAGAGAGCGCTACCAGACGCCTGTCCATACCGAATGTGTGCGCATGGCGGTGGAGACCATGAGCTGTCCGGTCATCGCCAACGGCAACGTGGTCGATGTCGACACCGGAGTCGCCTACCTCGCGCAGACCCATGCCGCCGGCTTGATGATTGGACGTGGGGCCATCCGCAATCCATGGATCTTCCGGCAATTGGCCCAAACCATGGAGGGCAGCACTCCGATCACTCCGAGCTTGCGTGATCTGCTCAGCTACATTGGAGAACTTTATCAGGAAATTGCCCGCGAACGCCCGAAGTTCAATGAACTCGCCCATGTTCAATCCATGAAGAGGACCCTAGCCTACATCAGCCATGGTTTGGAAGGGCCCTTCGAGCACGACATACGCCGAGTAAACACTCCGGAGGACTTTTTCGCTGTTTGTCACGAGCATCTGGATCAGGATGGGCTGCTGCCTGCGTGCCCGCCACAGGATTCCAGACTATTCTGTGGATTTGATGCCTTGTTGACCTCGCGGGAATTCGCGCTTTAAGTGAGTTCCCACCTACCGATGTAAGAAGAAACTCCTCTTTGCGGTAGCCATCCATTGAAATGAATCCAACCATGAAAATCAAAGCCTCCCTCCTCGCTCTGGCGATGACGAGCGTCCCGACGCTCCACGCACAGGACCTACCCGCCCCCGATGGCAAGCCCGCCGATATATCAAAACCCGTCCAGGTCTTCCTGATCATGGGTCAGTCCAATACCCTCGAGTTCGGTAAAGTGTCCGACGAGCTCAAAACTGCATACCCCTTCCTCGCCGAGGGCGATGGCTGGAGTGTTCGAAAAGACGTCCGCAACGTCTCGGTGATGAGTGGGCGCAAGGGAGTCTATCGCAACGAATGGATAAGCGTTGAAGGCAAAGGCAAGATCGGCATTGAGCAAGGAATCGGCCATCAACTGGGCAACGCGATTGATGCTCCTGTGATGATTCTCAAGAGCTCCATTGGCAATCGCAGCCTCGGCTGGGACCTCCTGCCTCCGGGCACCCCCCGCTACGAGGCCGAAGGCACCATCTGCCCGGGCTACGGCGAGAGCTACGCGCTTTTGCCAAATGAAGGCAAGGGCAAGCCAAAGCCCGACATGAGCAAGATCGTGCCATACAAGGAAGGTGAAACCCTGGGCTGGTATGCCGGCAAGCAGTACGACGATGATGTCGGCAACGCCAAGAAGATCCTCGCCGAGCTCGACACGTATTATCCCGGGGCCACCAAGTACGAAGTTGCTGGCATCATCTGGTGGCAAGGTGACAAGGACATGCGCAATGCGGCCCACGCAGCCATGTACGAGAAAAACCTCGGCTTCCTGCTCGCTGCGCTGCGCAAGGACTTCAATGCCCCCAAAGCCAAATTCGTCTGCGCTTCTCTCGGCCAAACCGATGAGAGCGACAACGAGTCCGGCCACGGCAAGATCCTCCACGCCATGAAGAGCTTTGCCGCGAGCAGCGAGGACATCGGTTTCGTTTATGCCAAGCCCCTGCTCGATGCTCCCAGCAGCTCGAGCGGCCACTACAGCGGCAACGCCAAGACCTACATGAACGTCGGTCTGGCCCTTGGCGCCAAAATGGCTGAACTAGTCAAGTAAGCCTCAGCAAGCCAATCCATCCCCAGCGGCAGTCGGAAATATCCGGCTGCCGTTTTTCTTTGAAGACGACGTGCGAAAATCGCAATGTTTCCCTGCTGTGTGTGACTCCTCTCTCGCCCTTGATTACCTCCGCAGCGCAGACTGGCGGCATCTCTTTGAACACGAAATCCTTGCAGCGGCCAAAGCCATGGCCAGCAAGTGCCGGAGCTTGCAACTCGAAGAACAAGGCGCGCAATCCTACATCCTGCGCGCAGAGGTGAAGGGTGAGCAGGTGGAGATCAGTTTCTGGCATCAGGGAGCCGCTTGGGAAATGGAAACCTTATGCAGCTGCGAGTTGGGCCGGAACTGTCATCACGCTGCGGGACTGCTGGCAAAAGCCGCGAAAAGCCGCGATCTCGAAGGCCTCAAAGGTGCCGGGCTGGGAGCCACCGTGCGCGAAGCCATCGAGGGCCGTCTGCAGAAAGAACAGCCTCCCGGGCCGTCGGGACCGCGCATCTCTCCCACGCCCCGTTTCGAGTTGAATGTGTCTCTGCTTCCGGTGGACCCCCACTCCAGACTCATCCTCAAGTCCCTGGGGCAGGCGGATGCCAAAACCTGCATCTTTGCCGACGCCTTCGCTGTCTATGACGAGCACCGACTGCCCCTGCGCGGGTCACGGCCGGATTGGATCTCGGAAGTGCGGCAAGACGGCCGCGCGGTTGTTCTTGAACATGACAAGGCCGCCGAGAACACCGCCGCACGCCTGCTGGTTGAAAGCGGGCTTTCCTCGCTAGACAGCAACTCGGCTTGGCAATTCCTGATCAACCTGCGCAGCAAGGACAGTGGTGCAAAACGTCACCGCTGGTTTCCCGACCCCGAGCGCATCCAAACCGACCTGTTCTGGCATCGCTTTCGCGGCGAGTGGGTACGGCAACTCGAAGCGAATGGCTGGAGCCTGAGCTTCGATGAGCAAGTCGGTCACCACAGCCACCTCGCCGACCCCGGAGACTGGAACACCATTCTGAGTCCGCGAGCGGGCGGTTGGTTCGACCTCTCTGTCGGCTTTGAAGTCGGAGGCCACAGCCACGACCTCTTGCCCATTCTCGCCGGATTGCTGGAAAATGAAATGGTCGAAGACGCCCTACAGGGAGCAGGTCAGGCCTTCATCTACGCTCCTCTGCCCAACGGAGACGCCCTGCAACTTCCCGTTGAGCGGGTCAGGCGCATCCTCGAGCATCTCTCGCAGTTGATTGACCCAGCGTTTCCCGAGCGCGCCCGGGTTCATGCGCTTGATGCAGCCGCACTGGTTGAAGAGTTGAAACTCGACGTGGCT
Organism: Luteolibacter sp.; assembly: GCA_030828305.1. Classification (GTDB taxonomy): domain Bacteria; phylum Verrucomicrobiota; class Verrucomicrobiia; order Verrucomicrobiales; family Akkermansiaceae; genus Luteolibacter. Next base: position 11,709 of record JAURCU010000055.1, on the reverse strand, counting down.
CCCGAAATTGCCGAACTCGCCAACGGACTCAAGAGCTTCGACACCATGCAGAAAGTGGAAGCCCCATCCGCGCTGCTGGCCACGCTACGCGACTACCAGTTGACCGGCTTCCAATGGATGCACTTTCTCGCACGCCATGGTCTGCACGGTATCCTTGCCGACGACATGGGGCTGGGTAAAACTCTGCAGAGCCTCACCCATATCCTGCACGAGAAAAGCTCTGGGCATCACCTTGGCAAACCAGCACTGGTCGTGGCACCTACCTCCGTCATCCCCAACTGGCATGCCGAAGCCCGTAAGTTCACGCCCACTCTCAAAATACTTGTGCTCGAAGGCACGCAGCGCCACCACGACTTCACGAGCATTCCCCATGCCGACATCGTGCTGACTTCCTACGCCCTGCTGCACCGCGACATCGGCACCCTAGAAAAGCATGCCTTCCACCTCGCAATTCTTGATGAGGCCCAGCACATCAAGAATTCAGACGCTAAGGTGGCCCAAGCCGCCTGCCGTTTGCAGGCCGTTCACCGCATTTGCCTTTCGGGCACCCCGGTGGAAAACCATCTTGGCGAGTTGTGGAGCCTGATGCAGTTCCTTCAGCCTGGCTGGCTGGGCACCCGTGCACAATTCGAGCAAAATTATCAAAAGCGGGGTGAGGAGCAGGAGGAAGTCCACAAGCGTTTGGCTGCGCTCAAGCGGCGGGTGGCTCCGTTGATACTGCGCCGCACCAAGGATCAGGTCGCCACCGAATTGCCTCCCAAGACCGAATTAATACACCGCATCGAGCTGCACCGTGATCAGAAGGACCTCTACGAAACCGTGCGCGCCATGATGAACAAGCGGGTGCGCCAAGCCCTCGCCGCCAAGGGCGGCAACCAATACCAGATGGTCTTTCTCGATGCGTTACTCAAACTGCGCCAGATCTGCTGCCATCCGTCCATGCTGCCGGACAACTTCGAGGCCGCGGACATGGGATCCGCCAAACTCGATTTCCTAACGGAACTGCTCGAGGTGCTCGTCGAGGAAGGGCGGCGCATTCTGATTTTCTCTCAGTTCACCACCATGCTGTCCCGGATTGAGAAGCAACTCAAGGACATGCGTGTTGCCCATCTTCTGCTTACCGGAAAATCGAAAAATCGCGGGGAGCTGGTCGAACAATTCCAGAGCGGTGAATTCCCGGTCTTTCTGATCTCCCTGAAAGCCGGAGGCACCGGCCTCAACCTGACTGCGGCCGATACTGTCATTCACTTCGACCCATGGTGGAACCCTGCCGCTCAGGCACAAGCCACCGACCGCGCCTACCGCATCGGTCAGGACAAGCCGGTCTTCGTTCACAAATTGCTTTGCCAAGGCACTGTTGAAGAACGCATCCATCAACTCCAGCAGGACAAGGCCAGACTTGCAGCCGGATTGCTGTCAGAGGCCGACATCATCGACAGACTCGGGCCGGAAATGGTTCAGGATCTGATTGGATCTTGAATGCCGCGATTCTAAGCACCTGGGCCCGACTCCTTGGCCGCGGACTCGAGTCTGCGCAGATGCACCTGACCCACGCGGCGCCCGTCCGTACTGGTAACACGGGCCTCATAACCGAAAATCTCGAGGGTCTCGCCGGGCTCTGGGAAGCGGCCCAACTGCTGGGTGATGTATCCGCCCATCGTGGTAACCTCACCGCTTTCCAGCTCAAACTCGGAGATAACGCCGTTGAGGTCGTTGAGGGTCATGCCACCCTCCACCAGAAACTCCTTGTCGTTGATTTTGGTAAACTCGGGGCGCTCGTTGTCGAACTCGTCCTGGATGTCACCCACCAGTTCCTCAATAATGTTGTCCATGAACACCACCCCGACTGGAGTGCCGAATTCATCGACCGCCATGGCCAGATGAGCGTGCTCGCGCAGGAAGAATTGCAACAAGGTATCCAAAGGCATGGTATCGGGCACCACCTTGAGCTCGCGTTTGATGCGCATGAGGTCGGGATCCTTTTCCTCCAACAATTTGAACATGTCCTTGATGTGGATCAGGCCAATCGCATTGTCGATATGGCCCTTCACCAAGGGGAAGCGGGTATGCTTCGAGCGCTGCGCCAACTCAAGCGCCTTATCGAAAGGTTCGTCCGCATCGAGAACAACCACATCAGCACGAGGTGTCATCACGTCGCGCACCCATAGGTCGTTGAGGGTGAGGGTATTGATCAGGATTTCTCGCTCGGTTTCGGTTACTTCCTGAGACTGGCCACTCTGGGTCACCAGCAGGGCCAACTCTTCGGCAGAGTGACTGTGGTCACCCTCACTGATCGGCTGCAAGCGGAAGACATACTTGAGGATGAGGTTGGCTGTGCCATTGAAGAAAGTAATGACCCACTGGAAAGACTTGTAGAAGAAATGCAGTGGTCCGGAGAGCACCTTGGTTACCAGTAGCGCCTTGCGGATGGCAATGGACTTGGGAACGAGCTCACCCAGTACCACGTGGAGAAAGGTGAAGGAGACGTATGCCAAGGTAAGCGAGATGACATAAATGGCCTTGGGCGGCATACCGGTCTGCGCGAGGAGCGGATAGACCAGTGCGGTGACGAAAGGCTCACCCAGGAAGCCGAGCGCCAGTGAGGAGATGGTGATACCGAGCTGGTTGGCCGATAGATAGCTGTCGAGATTGCTGACCACCCGCAGGGCGGTGGTCGCCTTCTTGCCGCTCTCCTTGGCATCGGTCTCGATCTGGCTTGGGCGCACCTTGACGATGGCAAACTCACTCGCCACAAAGAAGGCATTGAGTGCCAGGAAGAAAATAATGCCCGCGATGTAGGCCAGCGACTCGGCAAGAGTCGGGAATTGCGTATGCACATTGGCAGCGAAGATGCTGCTGTTGATCAGGTCGGCGATCACGGGGCTTCAGAGTTTTTCATAGACGCCCTTGTCGCGCTTCTCGAGGACAGTGAACCCCGCCTTCTTCGCATCCGTGACTGATAATGGCTTGGTGATGGTCGGCGAATTAACGCGTGAAATCACCTTGCGCACCGGATGCTTGCACAAGGGACAGACGTCTAGCGGGTCGCGATCAACCGGGCGTCTGAGCTCGAACCCACGGGCACAGACGCGACACGAACTCTCAGGATCGTCAGGAGCGGAAGAGACGTATTCGTAAATTGGCATGAGAAAAGCGCAGACCGTGACATTACCATACTGCGCCTGGGGATGTCGAGAAAGCCTTGTCGCTTGCCGACGCTTACCAGCTGGATTTGGTAACACCGGGGATCATTCCGGCGGAAGCAAGCTCGCGAAATGAGATCCGGGAAAGCTTGAAGCGACGGAGGTAGGCGCGACGCCGGCCGCTGATTGCGCACCGGTTGACCACGCGTGTAGGACTGGCATCACGAGGCAGCATGGTGAGACCGATGTAGTCCTTCTCAACCTTCAGCTTGTGGCGGAGGTCGGCATATTTCTCAACAGTACGCAGCTTGCGCTGGTTGCGGGCGATCCAAGATTTCTTAGCCATAATTGGGGGCGGAGGTGGTAATCCATGGGTGGGTGGTTGCAAGTATAAAGTGGTGATTGCTCATCAAATTGGGAAAAATCCGCCGATTTTTCGCTAAAAACCTCTTATTTTGGGCTTTCGGGGGCAGCGCCAGGTGGGGGTGGCGAGGCGGTGCGCTTGACCAAGGTGTGGGATTTCACCGGGATGGCGGGAGGCGCACCTTTATCATGCGAAAGCGCTCGTCGTATTTGCCCCTATTGTGCTTGCAGCAGCATTCGTAGCAAGCCACTGCTTGGCGAAAGGGCCGCACTCGCCACCACTCCACCTTGCAGTGACGGCAGACGTAGAGATGCCGGCGCTTGATCTTGTTGCTGGGCAGTGGCAGATCGTGATAGGGACGCTCCTCGGGGATACCAAGATCGGCGCAGGCCAGGCGCCATTCATTGCCATGTGGCGCGATCCTTCGCCTCCCCGCTCTCGCATAGGCCACCAAATGCGCCAACTCATGACGCAAAGTGCTCCATAGCTCCTCCTCACCGAAATCCTTGAGGCGCGGGTTGAGCTCAATCAGGCATTCCGGCCAAAAGGCACGCCCGGCGCTCGAACGCATGCGGGTGTTCCAGCAAACCTGGACCTTCTGGGAGAGTTTCGCGAGCGCAAGCCTGGCCACCTCATCGCGGCACCAATTCGTGAGCCGGGTGTCATCGCCTCTCGACTGCGCTTTGACAGGCGGAAGAGCGCAGGATCTCGACGGGCGCAACCATGAGGCCCAAGCAAACTCGAATTGCTCCAATGCCTTTTTCATCGAAGCAGCACTAGTTGGTGCCCAGAAGATAAACGAGCAGAGCCCTTAGCTCGGTCTCGTTCATGCGGTTTACCAGACCAGCGGGCATGGGTGAAATGGGCGAGGGCTTGATCTCCTTGATGTCACCGCGCTCGATTTCAATGGTCTGGCTCATGTCGTAGGGATTGGTGGCCACCAGCCACTTCTCATCCTTCTCCTCGACCACCTTGCCGGCCACCTGTGAGCCATCCTTACGGATGATGAGGTCAAACTGAAACTGGTCCGAGATGATTTCGTTGGGCTCTTGAAGAGCCATGGCAAGGTCGTGTGCACTGAAGCGGCCGGCGAGGCCACTGAGGTCGGGACCTGCCGCACCACCTTCACCCGCGAAGCGGTGACAACCCGCACACAGACCCGCCTTGAACATGTCCTTGCCATGCTTGGGGTCGGCTCCCTTGAGATCCTTCGAGAGGGCCACGATCTCATCCACGCTCCATGCCTTTCCGGGACCCTTGATGGGCGGCAAGTTGGCGAAGGGATTGGCGGCAACGACCAGCTTCATCGCTTCCACCGACTTCTTCTCTTCGGCAGTGGCATTGGCCAACGCGTCCTCGCGGATGCCCTTCAGGAAACCACCGTAACTGTTGCCGCCCTTGTTGCTCATCAGCTTGGCGATCCAAGTGAAGTAGCGTTGGCGTTCGTCAGCCTTCCATGGGCCTTTGACCACCCGCAAGCAGTAGGCATAGTGAATGACGAGTTCGGGTGGCAGATTGGCCATCATCGCCTTTACCGTGCCACCGTAGCCGTCATTGCGCTCGGCAAGCGCCAACCAGTCCGGAGTGGGAGTCGGTCCGGCATTGTCCATCAGGCTGAGGGTGCGGGGCACCACCTTGGGTGCCTGGAGGTAACAGAGCACGCGGCAGAGCTCGCGGTTTAAGGTGTCACTCTTGGCGGGATAGTGGGCATCGATAACGCCGAGCACCTGCTTGCGGGTCTCCTCTCCCTGATCACCATGTCGGCTGTAGACCAACGCCACAGCACGCAGCCAGGCGAGTTGCTGGGCTTCGCTCATCTTGATCCAGCTCTCGCCACAAAGACGCGTAAGGGCAATCTTGGCATCCTCGGCCTTGCCCATACGAGCGATGCCGATGGCAGCCTGAATCACGGGCCACGCTGATTCGTATTTCATCTTGTTAAGCAGCATGCCCTTGAAGATTTCGGGGTCTTGAACCTCCAGGGCCACGCGGCCGCTGAAGCGCTCGAAGCGGTCGTCACTGGAAATCGCTTTCTTGGCTGCCGCGGCATCCATCAGCTTAAGCTCCTTATTCTTGAAAGCCACGGCGGCGGTGGAGTCCTTGCCGTTGTAGGTCACGCGCCACATGGCGGATTCGGTACGGCGACCTCCGGTCATGAAATACATGGAACCGTCCTTGCCGATAACAGCATCGGTCAGAGGGAACTTCTTGCCAGCCACGAACTCCTCACGCTCGGCCTTGTAGGTGGAACCGTCGGGGGTGAGGTGCATGGCGTAGATGGTGGCGAAAGTCCAATCGAAGCAGTAGATGGCTTTCTGATACTTGGCCGGAAACTTGGCACCTTTGCCCGAGACCACGCCGGTGGGTGAACCCGGACCAATGTCAGTGATCGGCGCAAGGCTGTCCTCGTAGTGAGTGGGCCACTTGCCCGTGCCATTGCGCCAGCCGAATTCCGAGCCCGGCACCACGTGGCAGATGCGGGTCGGACGATACCACGGCATGCCGAGGTCCCACTCCATGTCGGCATCGTAGGCGATGAGGTCACCCTCGACGTTGAAGGCCACGTCATACTGGTTGCGGTAGCCGATGGACACCAACTCCCAGCTGCTGCCATCCGGTTTGAAGCGGGCGATCCAACCACCGGGCGCCATGCGAGTACGGGCGTGACCACGGGCATCGGGGCGACGCGGTAGCAGATGATCCTCTTTCCATACCGGAGGCACCATGGAAGTGTCCATCTCGGCCATATTCACGTGGTTGCCGGCCACAAAGTAAATCCACTCGCCGTTGGGAGAAGGCACCAGGGCATGAGGTCCGTGCTCACCGCCACCCTTGAGCGGCTTGATGATCTCCGCCTTGTCAAAGGTGTCGTTGCCATCGCTGTCGGTCACTTTCCAGACTGCCTGCTGCTTGTTCTCATTGGTGCTGATCCAGAGCACCCCCTGGTGCCAGAGCATGCCCTGTGAGCCGGTGACAGGAATACCGGTGTCCTCAACCGCAACGCTATCTTGACCAACCGTGACGCGGTAAATCTTGCCCCCCTGATTGCCGCAGTAAAAGCGCCCCTTGTCATCCATGGTCATGGCCACCCATGAACCCTGATTCTTGGGTACGCTGTAGAGTTTCTCGAGCTTGAAGCCTTCGGCGACGCTGAAGTCCTTGGTCACATCGACAAAGCCCTCAGTTTCCAGTGCGCTCGCGTGATCGATCACCATGCCCCAGGGCTTGTCGCCCATCTTACCCAGCACGACCGCAGGCTTGAAGCCCTCAGGCGCCTTGGGGGCCGTGTTCCAACCCTTGTTGGTTTCCTTGGCGCACTTCCAGCTGCCGTCACTGACCCAGTCCCGGGTCTTGCCGTTCTTGAGGGTGGTGCGAAGACGCAGGGCCATGCCCGCAGCACTCGCATTGTTGCGAACTTCAAGCGCAATCACATTACTGCCCGTCTTGAGCTTGGACAGCAGTGCATAATTGCCGGGTGCGGACCATTCCGAGCCCATGCCGATCTCATTGCCGTTGACGAAGAGGCGATACCAGTCGTCGGCGGAAACGGTTAGGTCGGCCGCTTTGGCTCCTTCAGGCAGCGAAAACTCATTGCGGAAGAAAACCTTCTCCTCTCCACCGGCCTGCTTCTGGGACCAGAGCCACTGGATTTGGGTAGACTTTTGCGCCAGTGCGGGAAGCGAAAGCGCGAGGGAAACGATGGATAGCGGGATGACGAAAAAACGCATGGCCCCAATACGGAACCATGCGTCGTGAACTGTCACGCCGAAATCTCTCGGCGAGCCCAGACTCTGGGGGGGGTCAGGCCTTCTTGACGTCGACCCACTGTTTGGTATTCGCCGACTCGAGAACGGCGTCACAGACATACTGGGTGCCCAGTGCGTGCTTGAAGTCAGGGTAGCGCTTCTCGCCCTTGGGGTTGTCGAGGTCCATGAAGAACTCGGCCAAGGCGTGGGTAAAGCTGTGCTCGTATCCGAGGCAGAGGCCCGGGACCCACCAGTTGCCACAATAGGGCTGGTCGCCATCGGAGACGTGGATATTGGTCCAGCCGCGGCGATCCCCCGGCACACCGTGGTCGAAGTAATGCAGGCGGTTGAGGTCGTGGAGGTCCCAGAACAGCGACTTGTGCTCGCCGTTGATCTCGAAGGTCTTGAGGGCCTTGTGGCCGCGGGCGTAGCGGGTGGATTCAAAGATAGCGAGCGAGCCATTCTCGAAGCGGGCGAGAAACGAGCAGGCGTCGTCAATGGTGACGGGCTGCTTCACGCCGGTCTCGGTGTGCACGCGCTCCTTGATGAAGGTCTCGGTCATGGCGGACACCGAAACGATGTCGCCGTTGATCCAGCGGGCTGTATCGATGCAGTGGGCCAAGAGGTCGCCGGTTACGCCGGAACCAGCGGCAGCGGCATCCAGACGCCAGAGGCCCTCGCCACCCTGGGGAAGATCTTCAGAGATGGTCCAGTCCTGCAGGAAGTTGGCGCGGTAGTGGAAGACACGGCCGAGTTCTCCGGCATCAACGATGTTCTTGGCATGGGAGACAGCGGGGAGGAACCGGTAGTTGTACCAGACGAGGTTGGGGAGGCCCGACTTCTCAACGGCTTCCACCATCTTCTCGCCCTGCTCACCGTTGAGGGCGAGAGGCTTCTCGCAGAGGATCATCTTGCCATTCTCAATGCAGGCCAGAGCGATCTCGGCATGGGAATCGTTGGGAGTGCAGATATCGATGGCGTCGATGTCGTCGCGCTTCACCAATTCACGCCAGTCGGTTTCATAGGAGGCGTAGCCCCACTTTTCGGCGAAGGCCTTGACTTTTTCTTCGTTGCGGCCACAGACAGCCTGACGGACCGGCACATGCTGGGTGTCGAAAAAGTGATCGAGTTGGGAGTATGCGTTCGAGTGGGTACGGCCCATAAAGCCGTAACCAATGAGACCGATGCGAATGGGTTTCTTTTCAGACATGATAAGTATGGAAGGTGAGGATTGCGATTTGGTGTAATGTGCGTGCAGTGACTGTTTTCACCACACAGCATGCAGGCAACAAAAAAAGCCATCCCATGCCGAACTAGGGCAGCATCCTCTCCATGCACGAGAATGCGGCTCTCTCGCCTTCCGAGGCGATGAAGCTGCTCTGATCCATAAGAACTGAGCTAAGGATGACTCTCTCTGCTGGGCATTCTCATTGCCAGAGCTCCAGCACGCGACGATCGGAGCTTTTTGCCATGGCAACTCCAGAAGCCTTGAAAAACACCCTTGAATTGGCATGGACCCGCCACGCGCTTGATGCGCTCGGGGCATTGCGGCAGGTCACGCTCGATCTCTTTGCAAGAGTTCGATCTGATCATCGGGCGGCGTGACACAATCAGCCATTTGCGGGGCTGCCACCCGGATGATGCGGGAGCCAATGAAGGGGCTTCAAGAACCGGAAAGCCCCGCAACAAGCACATGCCACAAGCCAATGAGTTGCCCGCTAAGCACCACGGACAACTTCCGCTCAAAGCGCGCGCAGGCTCACGCTTTTGCGCACTAATGGTTCAACGGATGGGCTTCGAGCAATTCCTTGGAATCCCAGAACTGGAATCGCTTGGCGTTGGCCTTGCGGACCTTGCCGACAGTTTCAGACTTCATCACTTCACCCTGATTGCCCCAGGAATTGCGGACATAGCTCAGCACCGCGGCGACCTCCTCGTCGTTGAGCAGTTCATTGAAGCGGGTCATGGGCGGCGTGCCCCTGTCTGGGCCGAAGTCCTTGCCATTGACCTTGATCGGGCCGTTCAGGCCGTGGAGCGTGATCTTGATCAGGCGCTCATCATTGCCATCGAGCCAATCACTGCCGGCCAGCGGCGGAAAGATGTTGGGCAGGCCCTGACCATTGGCCTGGTGGCAGGTCGCGCAGTGCGCCTCACGAAAATAGATCTCATGACCCTTCTTGTATGTCTGCGCGTCCTTGCCTGTCAGATGCTTGGGCATCACCAGTGGCGGCAATTGCTCCCCCTCGTCATCGGGAATGATGCCTTGGCCCTGCCCCTGGGTTGGATCGGCGGGGCCCCAGTGATGCTTCACGGTGGCAGCCGCGATGCGCACATGCGGATCAGGTGATTCAAGCACCGTGGCCAGCAGCTTCATGTCACGGACATTGAACTGCTGATGAACCCAGAGAGCTTCCAGCATGGATAGCGCGTCCTCGGGCTTGGCGGGATCTAGCGTTCCGATCCATTTGCGGCAGGCGGCGATCACCTCACGGCTGTCGCGCTCACTGAGCTCGACCCGGGTGCGGTGGCGCACGTCGTCCACGGGGTGCTCGAGATTGTTCATCAACTTATCCAGAGGCTGCGCATCGATCGGTACGTTTTTGGAAAGCGGATTGCCCTTGTGGACCATGCGGTAGATGCGGCCATGCTTCTTGTCGCGCTTGGGGTCGCGAATGTTGTGCTGCATGTGACCGATGATGATGTTCTGCCAGTCGGCGATGTAGAGCGCGCCATCCGCACCGAAGACCATGTCGCTGGGACGGAAGTTCTTGTCGTCACTGCGCAGGAAATCGGGTGTCGGGGTTCCCCACACCTCGCCCTGTTTGTAATTCGTCTTACCCTCATTGAAGCCATCACGATGGAGGTTGTAGCGCTTGATGCCGAGATAGCCGATGACGTTGCATAGCAGGAAGTCCTGCTGGATTTCTTCGGGAAAGTTGGCACTGGAAACAACGGCATTGGCCGGCACCGGGCGCACTTCCTTGTTGACCAGCGGAAACATCTTGAAGCCATTGCCGTCGGGACGGACTTGATAGGAACGGCCACCGGTTCCGTCGTTGGCGTAGTGATAACCCCAGCGGTCAAAGGCTGTGCCATGCGGGTTGGGGCGGTTGGTGGCGTGGTAGGAGATGGTGTAGCGACGCGGATCGAAGCGATACATGGCCGAGGCCCCACTGGAGAGCGGCGGACCCCAGGGATGCTCGTGTGCGTTGTGCAGGAAGATGCCGCTCTGCCAGTAAATGGCGCCATCGGGCCCCATGATGAGGTTGTTGGCGGCGTGGTGGGTATCGGCCGAGCCAATGCCCTGCAGCAGCACGATGCGCACATCAGCCACATCGTCACCATCGGTGTCCTTGAGGAAGAGGATGTCGGGCTGCGACGTGACAATGACTCCCCCGTTCCAAAACTCAAAGCCCAGCGGATTGTGCACCTTGGCAAACTCGATGGCGCGGTCGGCCACGCCGTCGCCATCATCATCCGGGAAAATCATCAGGGTGTCGTTGAGCGGCTTGAGCGGCTCCCATTTGGGATAGGTGCCCCAGCAGGCGGCCCACAGGCGGCCCTTGGTGTCGACCTGCATCTGCACCGGATTGGCGAGTTGCGGGAATCGCTTCTCATCGGCAAAAAGATTCATCTCGTAACCTTCGGGGATATGCATCTTCTTGATGGCCTCTTTGCCATCCAGATAGGTGTCGGAACCTTCCTTCTGTGCACTCGAGCTCTTGGAGCCTCCGCCAACATTGGATTTTACCGTGACCGGGGGCGGCACATTGGAGTCATCCACCTTGAAGGCCTTGCCATGGACTGCGGCCCAGATGCCGGAATCGCGGTTGGCGGTCATCACATCGAGCATCTTGAGCTCGTGCATCAGCACGTCCTTGTTCTTCTGGCCGTCGACAAAGGCGAGGCCGGAACGACCCCCCCAGATATCGTTGCCATCGGTGGCACGGTAGCGGTTGTGCCAGCACCAGTTTTTGTCGAGCACGGCCTGACGGATATTCTCCATGGAAGCATCGGCGAGCACCGGCTTGCCGCTGAGCGCTGAGGCAATCAAGCAGCCCAACAAACGGTTGCCTTCGGGCAGCATGTGAATGCCATTGAGCGTCAGCGGATTTTTGGCGGCTTCATAGAGCTTCTTGGTGGGATGGAAAAGGTCCACGAACCCCACCTTTTTGTCGGCGGCAACCTCGGCAATCGCTTTGGCGTAGATCTCAAGGTTGCTGTTATTGAGCTTACCATCCGGAAGATTCGGGTCCTTGAGGTCCTCATGGGCGATCGGCGAAAACAAGACAAAGCGCGGCTCGCTCTCGCCGTTGAACTTGAGGCCGCGGTAATTATCGATCATGCCCGCCATATCCTGCTTGAACTTGCTGACACCATTCGACCCGGCAAAGGACTCGTTGTAACCAAAGAAGACGAAGATCACGTCGGCCTTGACCTCCTTGAGATAATCTTC
>JAURCU010000054.1 GCA_030828305.1 Luteolibacter sp. | reverse complement strand
CAACGAATTCATTTCTATCAATCACTTCTCCAGTGTTATTTGTTTCATCACAAACAACAGAGAAATCAGTAATACCTCTACGTCCTTGTACATCTCTAAGGAAAGGTTCTACCAAGTTTCTAAATTGTGCTTGTGTGAACAAGTGGCAAGCGGTCTGCTGAAGACGGTTGTCCCAATGTGTGGCTGTAACTGACTCAGTCGCAGAAATTTCGAGAAATTCAGTGATTTCGCTCTCCCAAGGTTCGACCTTAGCTCTCCTCCAGAAATGTCTGACCCAAAGCCAGAACGTCCCCGCATCCTGATCTGCACCCCTGAGATCACCTATCTGCCCCCGGGCATGGGTAATATGTCGCAGCGGATGAGCGCCAAGGCGGGCGGCATGGCGGATGTCTCGGCTTCTCTGGTTTCCGCCCTCTTCGAGTTGGGGGCTGACGTTCACGTCGCTCTACCCAACTACCGCCGCATGTTCCAGGGTGATGTCTTCAATCTCCACGAACGGGAGTTGCGCAAATACCACGAGGTTCTCCCGGATACGAACATCCACCTAGCTGAAGACCGCATCTTCTACTACCGCGAGCAGGTTTATTCGAACCACGCTCAGGAATCGATGCAGATCGCTTTGGTTTTCCAGCGAGAAATCATCAACCATATCGTGCCGCATGTGCGCCCGGATCTCATCCACTGCAACGATTGGATGACCGCCCTGATTCCGGGCATGGCCCGCCGCCGAGGCATCAAGAGCCTGTTTACAGTCCACAACATCCACACCCGCCAGGTCTCTCTCTCGCGTGTGGAAGATGTCGGCATAGACGCTGCTGAGTTCTGGATGAATCTATACTATGACGGTTTTCCCTCAAACTATTACGATGCACGCTCGCATGTGCCGGTCGATTTGCTGAGTTCTGGAATTTTTGCTGCCCACTTCATCAATACCGTCAGCCCACATTTCCTGTGGGAGGTGGTAGAGGGATGGCATTCGGTGGTGCCGGATTCCGTGCGCCGCGAGTTGCGTCATAAGCATGCCGCAGGTTGTGCTTCGGGAATTCTCAACGCACCTGATCCTTCCTACAATCCGACTACCGACGAGTTTATTGAGCATCATTTTGGTGCGGACGATTTCCGTGAGGGTAAGCGCGCCAACAAGGTGCAACTGCAAAGGGAATTGGGCCTCCAGGAGAATGGGGACGCCCCCATGCTGTTCTGGCCATCTCGCCTCGACCCGATGCAGAAGGGGCCGCAACTACTTACCGACATTCTTTACCAACTCGTCTCTGATTACTGGGATCGCAACCTGCAGGTGGCTGTCGTCGCCAACGGGCCCCACCAGTATTGGATCAAAAAGATCATTGAGGACTTCAATCTCGGCGAGCGGGTCGCCATCGTGGACTTCAATGAACGTCAGTCGCGCCTCGCCTACGCAGCATCGGACTTCATGATCATGCCGTCTCTCTTCGAGCCGTGTGGTCTACCGCAGATGACCGCCCCACTCTACGGTAGCCTACCTATCGTGCATGGTACGGGTGGTCTTTACGACACCGTGCAACCGATGAGCGTTGATCAGGCGCAAGGCAATGGCTTCCGTTTCGATCACTACTGCGCCGAGGGTTTCCGTTGGGCTATTGATCAGGCAATGGAGTTCCATGGAATTGACGGCGCGACCCGTGACAAACAAATTTGTCGCGTGATGCGCGAGAGCGCAGTGCGATTCAGTCACAAAGAGGTAGCGCGCCGATACATCGAGATCTACGAGCAGATGCTGGAGCGTCCCTTGGTAGAAAAAAGTGCTGGCGAGTCGATCCAGGGAGAGGCGAAAAAACTCCCGCGCAACCAAGAGCGCAAAAAGCCGGGACCTAGGAATCCTTCTTGATGGGTTGCCCATCTCCCTCGGCGGTTCCCGCCATGGTGGGCTCGATGATTTCTACCGGAGCCCCATTGGACACATGTGGCATGCGCGAAGTTGCCAGCCAGTCACCATTATCGATTCCTTCCCGCACCAGAAGCACTTCATCGTTGCTCCAGATCGGTTCGATGTCAGTGCGGATGACCCGTAACTCAAGTGGATCAATCAGGTAAATGCGATTGATGCCACGGACCGCCTGACGGGGAATGACGAACACATCCTTGATGATAGCGGCTTTGATTTCGGCGCGCACTGGCTGACCAATACGCAGCTCTGGTGTGTCATTCTTGAGGCCGAAGGGATCCTCGATGCGAGCAATGGCAAAGAGCTCCCGGGACTTGGCATCGAGGGCTCCCTCGGTGCGGATAATGCGGGCCTGCCATGCGGTTTGCAGCCCGGGGATGTCCCTGCCGAGCGAATTGGTAAGGATAACGTCCACCGGTGGATCTTCCTGATGGGCGGGTAACTGGATAAAGCGAAGCTGATTAGGTGTAAGGGGCAGACGCACCTCGGCGATTTCCGTGGTGAAGACCTGGCCCAGCGGGGTGGTGGCGTTGACTGCCTGACCGAGACCGATGCTGCGCGTCTTGACCCGGCCATCGAAAGGAGCGCGGATTTTGGCACGTTCGAGATCACGCCTAGCCTGTTCAAGATCGGCTTGCGCGGCCGTGACCAGAGCGCGGGCTTCCTTGAGTTGGGGTTCGCGCAGCACCAAGGGGGAGGGATCCTCCTCGTATCCGATGTCTTCCCAGTTGAGCTTGGCCTGTTTGGCGCGTGCCTCCTCACGGGCGAGGTTCGCTTCCGCGCGAGCCAGGCTGGACTCCGCTCCAGTGAGTTTGGCCCTGAGATCACTCGGATCAATTTCAGCAAGCACTTCGCCCTCCTTGAAAAATGCGCCGTCCTCAAAGCCGGGATAAATCTTGATGATGCGACCGGAAACGAGAGGGGTAAGGGTGGTGGAGTGGTGGGCGCGAACCGTGCCTTGGCTCTCGAGAATGACTTGGTAATCGGTTGGCTTGAGTAAAAGGCGCTCGGTTTTGACCTTCTTGCGTTCACCGATCTCAGGCTCTGGCTCGGCAACGGGTTGTCCGAGCCAATACCATCCACCCACTCCGGCAAGGAGAATGGCGATGGGGATGGCAATGCGAATGAACATGGTTTGAGGGGCTATGGGTTGGGTAATTAGCGAGCGGTAAGATTCTTACGCTACCCAGAAAGTCAATATTTCTCGATGATTTGTCCTATATGAGTGTGAAATCCGTAACGATCAGGGGCCGAGAGTGTTGAAATCTCCTCCCAGTGCCAAATGGAGGTCAATTCGGTTACGGATGCGCTCATTGAGCAGGCTTATCATGCTGGCGCGTGCGTTGTTGGCCCGCCTCTGGGCTTCTAGCACGGAGAGGATGTTAAGGTTGACGCCTTCGGTGTAGTCTCGTTCGGACTGGCGCTCGGCGAGAACCGCCTGCTTGAGCTGTTCTTCAAGATAGATTTTCTGACGGGCCAGTGAGCGGTCCGCCTCGAGGGCGGATTCGACCTCGCGAAAGGCTTCGAGTACAGCTTGGGCATATCGATGGATCTCAGCACGGTTGCGCTCAAGGGCAGCGCGGGCCTGGGCTTGTAGTTCCCCTCCTTGAAAGAGGGGTTGGCTTAAGTTGCTGCTCAGGGAACTAACCAGCGCATCCATATCGAGCAGTTGGCTGAAGTCGCCGGTAGTGTTGCTACTGCTGCCGTTGATGGAGATGGATGGCAGAAGGTTCAGGCGGGCACCATCGGCGCGGTTGGCACTGGCAAGCAAGCGGGCTCTGGCGGCGCGAAGATCGGGGCGGCGCTCCAGAAGTTGCACAGGAAGCCCGGAGGGTACAGAGGCACTGAGATCGGGCAGCTTGAGTCCGGAATGGGCCGAGGCAGAGGGATACTCGCCGAGGAGCAATTCCAGACTGCGGGCGGCTTCTGAGCGTGCAAGTTTGCGCGACTCCAGTGCGCGCTTGGCAGAGGCCACGTTGTTGCGGCCGAACTGGATATCGAGCGCGCCCTCTCCGGTGCCCTTGTAGTTGCGCTCGATGATGCGCAGGTTGGCCTCAAAGGATTCGAGAATCTCCTCGGCAAGCGCCATCTGGCGGTTGGCGGCGACCAAATTGTAGTAGGCGCGCGCGGTGCTGGCTGCCAAGGAGAGGCGGGCATCACGGAAGTCTTCAGCGGCGGCAAATGCAGTGTTGGAACCCGCCCGGCTTAGCTTGCGCAGGCGCCCCCACAAGTCGATCTCCCAGGCTGCATTGAGACTCAGGCGGTAGTTCTCTCTTCCCGTTGCATTCCTGATGTCACTGACTGAACCGCTGGCTGAAGTGTCGAGAGTAGGCAGAAGCAGGGCACGCTGGCCAATGGCGCCTTCACGGGCTTCGCGCATGCGGGCTGCCGCAACCGCTAGGTCGTGGTTGTTGGCGATGGCCTGATCGACCAGCGCCTCCAGGCGAGGCTCGTTGAACGATTTGAGCCAACCGCCCGAGATCTGGCCGCTATGACCAATCGAAGCGCTCTTCCAGGCTTGCGGTGAGGGAACCGGATTTTCCACCGAAGGCCTGTCCAACAAGTGGTAGCCGCAGCCGGCTAGGCCAAGCAGTGCGAGGGTCAGGGTGAGGACTTTCATGGACATCCTGTTACGGCTGCAAGAGCGTTTGGCTATCGCAGCATCATGGCCGCCTTTTGGATGGCCTCGGCCAATGCGCCGACTTCCGTGGACGTGTTGTAGAGGGCAAAGGATGCGCGCACCGTGCCAGTGGTCCCGAAACGTGCCATCAAGGGCTGGCAGCAATGGTGGCCAGTACGCACCGCTACACCCATTTGGTCCATCAAGGTGCCAAGATCGTAGTGGTGCACCCCTTCGAGATTGAAGGAGAGTGAGCCGGAGCGGTCGGCGGGGCCGTATATGCGAATGCCCTTGATGGATTGCAAAGCTTCCGCGGCATCCGCAATCAGCATGGATTCGTGCTCGTGAATGGCCTCCATGCCGATGGCTTCGACATAGTCGAAGGCCGCGGCCAATGCGATGGCACCCTCGATGTTGGGTGTGCCGGCCTCATATTTGAATGGTAGCTCGTTGTAAGTGGTTTTCTCGAATGTCACCTCCTTGATCATCTCTCCACCACCCTGCCACGGAGGGAGGCGGTCGAGCACTTTAGCCCTGCCCCAAAGGACACCAATGCCGGTAGGCGCGTAGATTTTGTGGCCGGAGAAGACCAGAAAGTCCGCCCCCATTTGTTGCACGTCTACATGGGTATGAGCGATAGCCTGGGCGGCGTCGATAAGCACCAGCGCACCCGCCTGCTTGGCAGCAGGGATCATGTCGGCCAGTGGATTCAGGGTGCCGAAGGCGTTGGAGATCCATGTGAGGGCGAGCAGCTTGACCTTCTTGTCTTCGAGTATCTTGGTGTAGGCGTCTTGATCCAGAACACCCTCATCATTGCAGGGGATCACTTCCAGAGTCGCGCCGGTGCGCTCACAGAGCATCTGCCAGGGCACGATGTTGGAGTGGTGTTCGAGGGCGGAAATGACAATGCTGTCGCCCTTGGTGATCTCACCGGAGAGGGCGAAGGTGTCGGCAACCAGATTGATCCCCGCGGTAGTGCCTGGGGTGAAGATGACCTCATCGGGGCTGGATGAGTTGATTGCCTTGGCCACGCGCTTGCGGGCATGTTCGTGGGCCTCGGTGGCGGCGCGTGCCAGATAGTGGGTGCCACGGTGAATGTTGGCATTGATCTGGCGGTAATAACGCGCCGAGGCCTCGAGCACGGCCACCGGCTTCTGGGTTGTGGCAGCATTGTCCAGATACACCAGAGGTCTGCCCTGAATACTCTGATCAAGAATGGGGAAATCGTGTCGTATGGATTCTTGGAGGGGCATGGTGATGGGGAATTGCGCCGTCGGAATGCCAATCTGGGGCAGGATAGGGATGCTCGCAATGCCTGAATTTTAAGAAGAAGTAAGATCGAATCTTGCCCGTATGGGACTATCGGGCTTGAATCCCGCCCGCGGGCAGCCCAACCCATGCATTTCCATGAGCCTTCTCAAGAAAATCGTCTCACTCCGGGAGCAATCCAGTGCCGAGGATGAGAAGCCCTTCCTCGAACACCTCGAGGACCTGCGCAAGATGATCTTTCGTGTGGTGATCACCCTGTTGATCTCGATGTTGCTTTGTTTCGTCTTCCAGAAGCAGTTGCTCTCGGTCTTGCGCCGTCCAATTGATCAGGTATGGGAAGATCAAATTCAAAAGACCCTGCCCAACAAGGATCATGTCAAACGAGCGGTCTCGGTTGAGGATTGGGAAAAGGCCAAAAAGATTGAGCGGGCAGCTTCCAAGCTGACTGACTCTGATCGGCTCAATTTCTATCAATCGCTAGGCGACCCCGATCTTGCTTTTCATGCCCGTTGCGTGGCTTTGCTCCGCGCAGCCAAGGCGCTTCCCAATGACAGGCAGGAAGACTTCATCCGCAAGCTCAAGCTGGACGATGAATTGACCCAGCAGGTACTGGCACTCATCGAGTCTGACCCCGACACCGAGCTCAATGGTCGTGGTGACCCGAAGATGATGTCTTCGCTCAAACCGACCGAGACATTCATGCTATCCATGAAGCTGTCTTTTATCGCGGGCATCATACTCGCCCTGCCGCTGCTGCTCTTCTTTGTTCTTCAGTTCGTGTTGCCGGGTCTTCATGACAACGAGCGCAAGGCCCTATGGCCTGCTCTCGCGATTGGTTCGGGTCTTTTCCTTGCCGGTGTTTGTTTCGCCTATTTCCTGGTGCTGCCCCGCGCGCTCATCTTCTTTACCGAGTGGTCGGCCAAAATCGGGGTCGCCAACGACTGGCGCATTGGCTGGTATATCTCCTTTGCCACCAATTTTACTCTGCTTTTCGGTGTGGCCTTCGAGTTGCCGGTGGTGGTGATGCTCTTCGTCAAACTGGGTTTGCTCTCCTACGATATCATGGCGAGAACCCGCCGCTATGCCATCGTTGCCATCTTCGTCTTGGCCGCTTTCATCACTCCAACTCCGGATGCAATGACGCTGACCCTGATGGCAGCACCCATGATCTTTCTCTACGAATGCTGCATCTGGCTGGCCTGGCTTGATCGCAAGAAGCAGCGCGAGCGCGACGCTCAGGCGGCAAAAGAGCACGAGGAGTGGTTGGCCCGTAAGGCCGAGGAGCGCCGCAAGATTGCTCTGGAAGGCGATACAACTCTGGCTGGTGATGCCTACCACGACGACCAAGAAGATCCCTACCGCGAGGATCAGTATGAGCGCGATCATCTCGATCACGATGTTCACGACTATGACCCCTATCACGAAGACGATCCCGAGGACTACAACTGGGACGAGCAAGACGATCAGTTGAATCAAGGCACCGAATCCTGCAGAGATGAAGAGGATGAGGGTGAACTCGACAAGGAACTTGATGAGGCCAAGGACAAGACACGCTCCAAGGACGAGAAGGTGAACGGGGACGGCAAGCCCGACGTCGATGACGGAGGTGAGAAGTCCGACGACAAGCCGGAGAACCAAGGATGAGTGAGCAGCTGCAACAGCCTCAAGCCACTGCCCGGTCTCCGCTGGCGGGCTGTACCATCCTCATCGTCGCTCTGCTGGTGATGATCTTTCTGGTGGTCTTCTCGGTCTTCACCCTCTTTCGCCAATACTCGGAGATCGTCAAGTTTACCGGGGATAAGCCGCTTCGGATCGAGGTGCTGGAATTGGAAGGCAAGGAGGCCCAAATCAACGCGCTTGGCGAGCAGATGGAGCTCTTTCGGCAGGAACTCTCCGGGGAAGGGGAGGCGCGCCTCGCTTTGAATGCCGAGCAGATTAATCTGCTCATTGCCAGCCGGCGCCTCCTCAGCGAACTGCGCACTACCTTGCACGTCGAGTCCGTTGATGATGAAGTCATGCGCATTCGCATCAGCTTTCCACTCAATGGAGTGCCCCGTCTGACCAAAGAGGGAGAGGAGGGCTTCTTGACCGCCGATCCGCGCTACCTCAATGGGGTGCTAGTTGCACGTCCGGTTCTGCTCAAGGGTGAGGTGGTTCTCAAACTCGATGACATTGAGGTGGATGGGTCCGAAGTGCCCGAGGAATTTATCCAGCAGATGTCTCCCTATCGGCCGGCAGAGCGCTACAACGACCACGATGTGATCGGGCCTGTCATGCGCGAGCTGACGAGAGTGTACACCGAAGGAGATCAGGTTGTGCTTGCCAGAGTGCCCGGTGACATACCGGCGGATGCCATCACCGATGAGCAGGTCGATAATGCCACCTCCCGCTTCATGCTGATTTTTGGCGGTGCGGCGACCCTCTTCCTGGCTTTTGTAGGTATCATGATTGTTGTTGGCTTTCGAACCAAAGCGAAGCAAGGCGATGCTTGAGGACGACTACACGGATGTCATCCGCAAGGCCTCTGTAGGTCTTGGCCTCACGGAGGCGGAGTTGATGGCTCAGGTTGGCGTCGATGTCACCACCTGGCAGAGCTTGCTCGCGGGGGACTTCGTCAAGGAATTGGCCATGCGGATCGCAGAAATTCTCGAGCTCAGGGTGGACGCCTTCACTACACATCCCATTTATCACCCCAAGCCAGTTGAGGTGGCAGGTATCACCCAAATTGAACTGCCTTTTGGCCAGTGGAGCGTCAATGCCTGGTGGATTGAGCGCGGGGCGACGCGCCTTCTCTTCGACGCGGGGACCGGTCCTGAGGATGTGGTCGAAGGCATGCCAGCCCTGCCCAAGGATCTTCTGATCACCCATGGACATCACGATCATGTGGGTGGTGTTGAGGTGCTCCTGGGGAAAGGTGTGGCTGTTCACGGAGCCGAATTCTCAAGCAATCGCCGGGTGCGTGTGGGTGATTTCATGGACTTCGGAGATATCAAACTGCGGGTCTGCGATCTCAGCGGTCACTACGTGCCCTCAGTGGGCTATCACGTCCAGGGTCTGGAAAAGCCGGTGTTGGTGGTGGGCGATGCCCTCTTTGCCGGCTCCATTGGCAAGACTGCCGATCCCGAGCATTACAAACTCGCCCGCCACACCTTGATGCAAGCTCTCAAGGGCTTGAGTGATGACACCGTGCTGCTTCCGGGCCATGGCCCCGCGACCACCGTGGGCGAAGAGCGCAAGCGCAATCCTTTTCTCTGAGGGCCGGTTGTTTTGTGGTGCTATGGCTCGGGTTGGCCCTACCCCAATGATGAACTTTCAAGCAATACTTGTCGTGGCCAGCTTGGTTGTGTAGCAAAGTTCCGGATGGGGTCATTAGCTTTGAGCCAAGTGGCAAAATCATGCCTGAATCAGAAAACCCACCCGTCAATGACAATCATCTGTGGTTGAAGGTTGTGGCGCCAGAAACCGAGGGCAACGTGGGCAAGTACGGCTTCAAGAATATCGATGAAACACACGGCTGGTAAGACGCCTCAGCGCTCAAGAAACGCCCGCGCAACACGCACATACTTCTCGGCCCAGCTTTTGATGTCGGCCTGCTCGTCCAGAGAGAGTGTTTTGACGACCTTGGCCGGAGAGCCGAGGACCAATGAGCCCGGTGGGATTTGGGTGTTGCCGGTAACCAGCGCACCCGCACCAATGATGGAGCGCTCACCGATGACGGCTCCGTCCAGAATGATGGAACCCATACCGACAAGCACCTCGTCCTTGATGGTGCAGGCATGCAGGATGGCTGAGTGGCCGACGGTGACCAGTTCACCAACATAGCATCCGTAGTCGTCGGCAAGGTGGACAACGGTGTTGTCCTGTATGTTGGAGCGGGGGCCAATCACGATCTCGTTGATGTCACCGCGCAGGGTCGCGTTATAGAACACGCTGCTTTGCTCGCCCAGAGTCACCCGACCGATTATGTCCGCACTGGCGGCAACGAAGGCGCTTTGGTGAATGGTGGGCTTGAACTCGCCGAAATTCTCGATGGGCATGGTTCAATTTATTACAAGGCGCCATGGCCGCCAACCAAGAACTAAGAGCCAACAACCAAGAACCACGAAAAGCCCCGTGGGGCTACAACTCAAACCAATCCGTTGGCTCATTCTGCTTTGCGCATTCCAATACCACATGCCCGTGTCCTCCACCCAACAGGCACTCCCTGAGGTGACCAAGGGCGACTTGGGGCTGGTTGCAGTCCGAGCTGAGGTGACCCAACACCACTTGCTGAAAGCCGGGGTGAGCAATGTCGCGCAACAGATCACCAACCTGCTTGTTGCTTAGATGACCGTGGCGTGAGCTGATGCGTTGCTTGATGGACCAGGGACGCTTGGTGTCGCGTTCAAGTAGCCCATCATCGTAGTTGGCTTCGATGAAGAGGCCGTGCAGATCCCGCAGGCTCTCTCGCATGCTGTGGGTGACAAATCCCGCATCAGAGACCAGTCCGAAACGTCGTTTTTGATGGCTGAAGACGAAGCCTACGGGGTCGACGGCATCATGCTGGATGGCAAAACTCTGGATTTTTGTGTCGCCGAGAGTGAAGCTTTGTCCGGTCTCAAAGCTCCGCCAGTCGCCGTGGGCGATGCCGCTTTCTCTGACCATCAAGGCTGTTTTCGGGGTAGCAAGAACCGGCACGGCAAACTTCCTCAAGAAGACCCTGAGGCCCCGCACGTGGTCGCCGTGTTCGTGTGTCAACAAGATGCCCGAGAGGCTGGCCGGATCCACACCCAGCGAGATCAATCGTAACTCCAACTGCTTGGCGCTGAGGCCTGCATCGATGAGCAGACGAAGATCACCACACTCGACCACTGCCGAATTGCCGCTACTGCCACTGCCTAGGACTGCAAATCGAATCACGATGAGCTTGCTTCAGTTCAGGGCTCTTGGACTGGTATGGCTTTAGGAGGTGTGTCCGTGAACCCACCCGTCAGGTTTTGTTTTATCAGATACCAGATCGCGATCGCTAGAATCAGCGACAGGATCTTCGCCATCCAATTGCTCGTCAGGGTTGTTATCAGGTTCATTGTTTTTACCGGTTACAAATATCTTGGAAAGTTTGTCGCGGAACTCCTCTTCGCTCAGATTGCGTATGAGATCGCCGTTTTCAGAGATGGAAATTGAGCCTGTTTCCTCGCTGACCACCACGCAGACCGCGTCCGTGCGTTCGGTGAGACCGATGGCGGCACGGTGTCGGAGGCCGGTGGATCGATCGGCGATTTCTCGCTCGGTTACAGGAAACACGCAAGCCGCACCGGCAACACGCTCATCGGCGATGATCATGCCCCCGTCGTGGAGGGGAGATTTGGGGTAGAAGACCGAATAAGCGAGTTCGGGTGAGAAGTAGGCATCGAGCATCACACCGGTCTCGAGTTGTTCCTTGAGACTGATTTCCTGCTGGATGGCAAAGAGCGCTCCAACCCGTTTCTTGGAGAGATTGAGCACGGCATCCCCAAGGCGCTCCAGGAAGTCGATGCGTCGACGTCCGTAGAGCTGAAAGAGGCGGTTACTGCCGAGTTTGGCCAGGCCACTGCGTAGCTCGGGTTGAAAGATCACGATGAGAGCGAGTGCCAATACTGCGGCGGCGCGGGTTAGGATCCACTGGATGACTTCGAATCGGAATACTGTGGATGCCAGGGCCAGAACAATGAGAACTGTGCCGAGGCCAACAAGGATTTGAGCTCCACGAGTGGCTCGAAACGCGCGGTAAATCTGGTAGATGCAGGTGGCGAGCACCAGTATCTCGATGCCGTCACGCCAATGATCGATGAAAAATTGCCACATGGATTGCTCAGGCCAGCATAACTGTGACCATAAGCACTTGTAAAGGGGCGAGCACTGATGGCTTTGAGGTGTCAGACGTCAAGGAGCATGCCCCTACGCTTTTACGGCTTGGGATCACAGCCGGATCCATTGCTTTCTCTTGCGGGTGGGTGATAGCTGCTCTTTACTGTCCCCATGCATGAGGAAATCAAGCTCACACGTGAAGTCGCTGCCATCCAGATTCCCAGCGGTGACAGCCTGACCCTGCCCGCCGGCACTGCGGTGTTCATCACCCAGCGCCTTGGCGGCACCTACACCGTGGCTACCTCCCAAGGTCTGGCCCGGATCTCCTCGCAGGACGCGGATGCTCTCGGGGTGGATCCCGAAAAGGAGAAGCAAAAAAATGAAAAGGCCGAGATGCTCAAGGATGCTCCACTTGAGGAACAGGTATGGGAGCAGCTCAAGGGAGTCTACGATCCTGAAATTCCCGTCGATATTGTCAATTTGGGCCTCGTCTACGACTGCGCGCTCGAGAAGAAGGATGATAAAACAGTTGTGCAGGTCAAGATGACCCTCACTGCACCCGGCTGCGGCATGGGCCCGGTGATTGCCGCGGACGCCCAAGCCAAGATCATGACTATTGAAGGCATTGATGAGGCCATGGTGGAGCTCGTTTGGGATCCTGCGTGGAATCAGGATATGATTTCCGAGGAGGGCAGGATGAAGCTTGGGATGGTCTGATTCTCACCCATCAGCATCCACATAGGCGATGATCTTTGGGATGGCTGCCTCGAAGACCTGGGCCACTTTTTCGTAAGCGGGCATGCCCATGCCGATGGGATCTGGAACGTCGGTGCCTTCGCGCCTGTCCTTGATGCCCGAGAACTCACGCAGCAGGAAATACCTGTCCTCGTGTTCGGGATAGTGGGCCATGAGCACAGTGAGGTGGCTCTCGGTCATGGCGAAAACGTGGCTGGATTGTTCAAGCAACTCGGCAGTCACCGGCTGACTGCTGAAGTTCTCGATGGCGGCGTTTTTCTTGGCCAGGATTTCGGCTGTCTCGCGGCTCATCACACTGCCCGGGAAAGCAGAGACGCCCGCAGAGGCAGTGGTAATGTCCTCGCGCCCGGCAATGGCCTTGCGCATGAGACCTTCGGCCATGGGGCTGCGGCAGGTGTTGCCAGTGCAGACGAAAAGCACGTGTTTGGTGGCGGACATCAAAGTCATCTTGCGGAGCTCATTGGCGGGCGTCAATGCGCGCTTTGAGGGTGGGTTGTGCTGGTCTTGCTTGATGCTGGCTGATAGCCTTTGGGTATGAATGCGATCATCGCCGATCTCAAAGCAGGTGCAGAACTTTCCGATCACCAAATACGCGAGATTACCGAACTCCTGCTGGACCTGAAAGCAGACGATGAACTCAAGCTCGAGTTGTTGGAGTCCCTTGCCAGTAAGGGGGAAACGCCCGCTGAGATTGCAGCTTTTGTAGAGGCTTTTCTCGAACACGCTGTCGATCCGAACCTTGATTTCTCGAAGCTGGGCGGTCCCACCTTGGATGTTTGCGGTACGGGTGGCGACAAGCTCGACCTCTTCAACGTATCCACGACTTCAATGTTTGTCGCCGCTGCGGGCGGGGCTGTGGTGGTCAAGCACGGCAACCGCGGAATTACTTCAAGAAGTGGGGGAGCAGATGTGCTCGAAAGTCTGGGAGTCAAGATAGATCAGGATGCCAATGGCTTTCGCGATTGCATCGAGAAAGCCGGTGTCGGCTTCATGTTTGCGCCTATGTATCATCCGGCTTTCAAGGCGGTGGTCGGCGTTCGCAAAGCCCTTGCCGAGAAGGGAGTTCGCACCATTTTCAATCTGATAGGCCCGCTACTCAATCCGGCTCGACCCGAGTGCCAGCTCGTCGGCGTTTTTGCACGCGAACACACCCTGAACTTTGCGCAAATCCTTCAGCGACTTGGACGTCGCTGTGCCTGGGCTGTTCATGGCAGAACCGCCGATGCAGGAGGTGTTGACGAGATCAGTTTGATGGGCCCCACCCTCATCTACAAATCGGGTGTGGCCGATCAAGTCCTTGAGGAGGAAGTCAATCCCGGGGACTTTGGTTTCAGTGTGGCAAAGGTGGAGGATCTCAAGGGAGGCGACGCGCAAGCGAATGCCTCCATACTCAGGGATATCCTCTCAGGCAAGGAGCGGGGCCCGAAGCGCGATATGGTGCTGCTTAATGCCGGTGCATCACTTGCCTGTGCCGGACTCGCCGACGACATGGGCCATGGCATCAAGAAAGCTGCCGAATGCATCGACAATGGATCGGCGATGGAGAAGCTACGCTTGTTGCAGCAAGCGTCACAGGGGTGAGCCTTGATGTCCGCATATGCAGTCTCTCGCTAAAACAAGTGGCACAGAAATGGTTGTGGGGTAGTCCTATTGCTTGTCATTGGATACGGATTGCCATGGTAATTCGTCTTGCACCCGATTCTGCATGAGTGAGATGGCACCCCATGTGATCAAGTTTCCTTGACATTACGTTTAAATTAGTGGTTTTTCGATTGGATTTATGGCGAAGCGTCGCACGACAACCCCAAAGCTACATCGCATGGAGGCCCGAGTTCGGGCCATTCAGGGTGCTGGTCGTGCGCTAATGATCGTCTGTAGTTTATCGCTTGGTTTTGTGGTCGTGGCCATGGCTTTTCCGGAGCAGCGAGAGTTGGAACAACTCGAGCATAAGCTCGCTGAGGCACGTGAGAATGAGCATCAGGTGAAGAGTGAGCGCGATGCGCGCCAGATCGAACTCAAAGCTCTGCGCGAGGATCCGGAGTATCTGGAACTCCATGCGAGGGATCGGCTGGGCTATTATTTGCCCGGTGAAAAAGTCCTGCGTTTCAAACAGGATTGAGCCTCGCTTTGCGAGGCTGTCCATCGTCCTTGGTCCCTCGTCCTTCGTCTATATTTATCACGAAGCACAATCGGCGTCAGCCGATCAAATCTCCAATCGAACCAAAGTCCGGCGAAAACAGCCGCTTGTAGGTACGTGCTGCGTAGCCATCCGTCATGCCGGCGAGGAAGTCGCAGATCAGCCGTGCCTTAGCGGCGTCGTCGGAGGCTTGCGCAATGTCCTCGGCGGTGTCGGGGGGAAGCAGTTGGAATGTTTGGCCGTCAATGGTTCCGGGCGCGACATAGCGCTGGTAGAACACATCCCACATCTGGCGCAGCATGGTGCTGCCCTTATGTTCAAGCTGTTTGAGTTGGGGCGAAAGGAAAACGACTTCGAAGGCGAGCTTCTTGTAGATTGAGCTTTCTTTTTTGACCTCCGGGTCGATCACCAGCTTATAGCAATAGCGCTTGCTGTGCTGGCTCAGGAAGTTGGTTTCTGTCTCGAGATGAGTGGCGCGGATGTATTGGCCAATTCGCTTTCCTACGAAAGGTTCGACTTTATCGTTGATGATGGCCTCAATCAGGCGGCCCAAGGGGCTGTCTTCGCTGATTGCTTGATCATTTTTTTCCGCCCATTGGCGTATTTTTTCCACGCTCAGAAAACCGGCTCGTACACTGTCCGATAAATCGTTGAGGCAATAAGCGGTATCATCGGCCCAGTCCATGATCTGGCATTCAATCGACTTGAAGCTGTCGCGGGCCTTACCGGGTTCAAGCTCGGCGGGAAAGTCGAGGCTACCCATGGCCCAGTCGAGGTAGTCCTGCTGGGCGTCGTAGATGAAGTGGTGCTCAGGAGCTTGACCGGTGGAGGATTTGAGTTCTGTCCACAGGGTTTTGTATTTGAGCACGCCATCTAGGAAGGCCCGAGTGGGGTCCATGCCCGAGCGTTTGGCAGAGAAAATGGTCTCAGTGAGCAGGCGCAGGGTCTGGGCGTTGCCCTCGAATCCACCGTGCTCACGCAGAAGGTAATTAAGGGTGCGCTCGCCGGCATGACCGAAGGGTGGGTGGCCGAGATCGTGACTCAGGCAAACCGCCTCGACCAGATCGGGATCGATGAAGAAGTCACTCTCGAGCGGGCCTTCACTGCACGATTTGAGCCAATGGCAAATCGCCTTGCCGATTTGGGCGACTTCCAGCGAGTGGGTCAAGCGGGTGCGGTAAAAGTCGTATTCGCCACTCCAGAAGACCTGAGTCTTGTTTTGTAAGCGACGAAATCCGGGAGTATGCAGCACACGGTCTCGATCGACTTGAAAGGGAGAACGGTAATCCTCTCCGTGCGGGCGGCCGGAGCGGCGCTCGGTGTCGAAGGTTCCGTAGAATCGATTCTGCATCAGCGAGAGAGTGAAGGCTTACTTTGGTTGGAGCCACTTCAAAATGGGAGGCAGGCTCGACTCCCAAGCGTGAGCGTATGCACAGGCAATCACGCTCTCCTCATCGTAGGAGTTGGGGAAGCTGTCCCGGAAGGAAGGGCTTTTGAGATAGCTGCGGATCGCGGAAAGCTCGGAAGGGATCGAGAGAAAGGCGATGACA
>JAURCU010000053.1 GCA_030828305.1 Luteolibacter sp. | reverse complement strand
CGGATCCAGGGGTGGTGGTCACCGTAGGGCACTGCGCCCTTGCCGATGTAAAAGCGCAAGAGTTTGGCACTGCGCTCGATGGCCACTTCCAACTCCTTTTCCTGGATGCCGGCTTGCTGCGCAAGCACCAGTGAGATCGTCAGAGGCACACCGGGGGCGTTCATCATGCCGTAGCCGACCAAACGGCCGTCATCTCCCGCAAATTTGTGACCCCAAGAGCCGACAATACTTTGTCCTCTGGCCGCTTCCAAGGAGAGTCGGCGCAGGCCGGGAATGACCGACCGGTCGCCGGTGACCATGGCGTACTCAGCGAGATAACTGATCACATAACCGTAGTACCAGGTGCTGAAGCTTTCAGCGGAGTAGTTGGCGGCCCACGCGGCCTCGCTCTGCAAAACGGGCAGGTATTTGTCGTTGCCGCTGGCAAGCAGGGCCAGGGCGTTGAGTGAGCGGGAAATGGGGCTCTCTTTATAGCCGGGCGAGCTGATCCGCTTCGCCAGGGCCTCGCAGCCCAGCTCGAAAATCTTGGTCGACTTGGCGCAATCGTAGGGTGCAGTTGCGCTGTAGGTGCCGAGCACGGGAAGCTGCACGGTCACGGTTTCAGTCTTGCCGCCGCGCCAGAGCAGAAGTTCCAGCTTGCCGGCACCCGCCTCGGACTCGGCTAGGGTGAGGGCTTTGCCGAAGGCCACGCGCGCGTCCATTTCAAATGGCTTTTTGCCGATGCCCACAACCACGTCTCCCTTTTCTAGGATGCCGTGCGCTGGCGAACCCTTGGCCACCTTGGTGATGAGAATCTGGCGAGCGGGGGTGGTTTCCATGCGCTCCCAATACATCCAGCCGCGACAACCGGTGGCGCCCAGGTTCCAGTCTTTGGGTGAGCCTTCGGGAATATCGTCACCCTTGGTGAAATCGGGCTTCGGGATGGTGTTGAGTTTTTTTGCATCCGCATGCTGCATCAGTAACAGGCTGCTGACGCTGACAACAATGGCGGCAAGAAGGGTTCTTGGGTTCATGATGACGGGATGAATGGCCGACGACGGCACAAGACATACTCCAATAATTTACGAGTATTTTCGCTCATTTGCCACCGCGGCCTGTGCGTTCTTGGTTCAGGCAGGTTCCAGTTGACGCCGGAGGCCTGAAATGTAGGGTTCTGTTCGTGAAACTTTTCCTCGAACTCCTGAACTCCAGCCTCCTGCTACTTAGTCAGGCGGGCCGTTGA
Source organism: Luteolibacter sp. (assembly GCA_030828305.1). GTDB lineage: Bacteria > Verrucomicrobiota > Verrucomicrobiia > Verrucomicrobiales > Akkermansiaceae > Luteolibacter. The sequence continues at coordinate 14,972 of JAURCU010000053.1, read as the reverse complement.
CGGATTGGTTTCCACCCCTCAAGCGAGCCCGCCCCTCCTCATCAGGTTGGCGGGCTTTTTCATTTTCCCATCATCACGCGCCCCCATGAACCCAGACTCCCTCAGCAAATACCGGCCCTTTCCGACGGTGAATCTTGCCGATCGCACGTGGCCTGATCGCGTTATCGATTGTGCTCCCGAATGGTGCTCGGTGGATCTTCGCGATGGCAACCAGGCCTTGCCGCAACCGATGTCGGTTGAGGAAAAACTCGAGTTCTTCGATCTGCTGGTGCGCGTCGGCTTCAAGCAGATCGAGGTGGGCTTCCCCTCGGCGGCCGATACCGAGTTCCATTTTCTGCGCCGTCTGATTGATGAAGGTCGCATTCCTGAGGATGTCACTCTTCAGGTGCTGGTGCAGACTCGCGAGCATCTCATCCGCCGTACCTTTGAGGCGATTGATGGCTGCAAACGCGCCATCGTGCACATCTACAACTCCACTTCACCGTTGCAGCGCCGGGTCACCTTTGGCGATGCTTCCAAGGAGTCCATCCGCGACATCGCGGTGGAGGGTGCAAAGTTGGTCAAGCAATTGGCTCCGACCCTGCCCGACACCGAGGTGTTGCTGCAGTATTCGCCGGAGAGTTTCTCGGACACCGAATTGGACTTTGCCCTCGAGTGCTGCCACGCCGTGATGGAGGTGTGGGAGCCCAGGCCTGACAAAAAGATCATTCTCAACTTGCCTGCGACTGTTGAATGGGCCACGCCCAACGTGCATGCGGACCAGATCGAATGGATGTGCCGCAATCTCAAGAATCGTGAATCTGCCATCATTTCGCTGCATACCCACAACGACCGCGGCACGGGTGTTGCTGCCACCGAACTCGGCCTGATGGCCGGCGCGGACCGTGTGGAAGGCACACTCTTTGGTAACGGCGAGCGCACTGGCAACCTGGACATCGTGACGGTCGCCCTCAACATGAACAGCCACGGCATCCAGACTGGTCTGGACTTCTCCAACTTGCAGGACTTGCGCGCGGTGTATGAACGCGTCACGCGGCTTACCGTTCCCGAGCGCCAGCCCTATGCTGGCGAGTTGGTCTTCACTGCCTTCTCCGGTTCGCACCAAGATGCGATCAAGAAGGGTCTCGACCGCCGTGCCAAGGAAGTGGGCAATGATGTCTCGCTGGCTTGGGGCGTCCCCTACCTGACCATAGACCCGCAGGACATCGGTCGCAGTTACGAGGCCATCATTCGCATCAACTCGCAGTCGGGCAAAGGGGGGGTCGCCTACGTGCTCGACCGCGAGCACGGCTACGATTTGCCCAAGACCATGCATCCGCAGGTCGGCAAACGCATCTACGACATGGCCGATGAACAGGGCCGTGAACTTACCGCTGACGAAATCCGTGACGCCTTCTTCCATGAGTTCGTCAATGTGGCCAAACCCATGGATGTCATCGACTATGAACTGCTCCATCCGCATGACGGCGAGCGCGGTCAGGTGATCTGCCAGGCTGTCATCCAACTCGAGGGTGAGAGGAAAAAAATTGAAGGCACGGGCAACGGCCCCATCAACGCCTTCGTTCACGCCCTGGAAAACCAGGACATGAAGGATTTCAAGGTGGTCGACTACCGCTCGCACGCCGTGCGCGGGGGCTCGGACTCCAATGCCGCCGCTTATGTTCAGGTGCAGCACGACGATGGTCGTTTGCTCTGGGGTGCCGGAGTGGACCCCTCTATTGAGATGGCTGGCCTCAAGGCCCTGGTGTGCTCCTGGAATTTGCTGCGCTAGCGCGCCGCATTTCTGGTTTCTTGTTTTGGCCGAATGGCCTTGAAGAGTCTTACGCTGTTTCTGGTGCCGATTGATGGCCGCCAAACGGGTGTGGCTTCATGTGTCAGTCAGGCGGCACTTGCCCCTTTAAGAAGAATGAAGAACGAAGAACGAAAATCCCGCAAATCTTGCGCAATGCTGCCAGCATCCACGCATGGGCTTCAAAAGCCGTCCATTTTTGACCAATGATGCACTTGTGAAAGCCCCGCATGTCTCCCTCTTGCTGCTGAGCCTTTTCGGCCTGCCTCTTAACTCCGAGGTCGTTCCCATCGCGCCCGACTCGAGCGGCTGGTGCTTGCCTGCCAATCCGGGCCTGCTGGTCGATGATCCCGACGCATCCCCGCTCCAAAAACTCCAACTTGGTGGCTACTTCCACATCCACTCGGCGCATGTCGATGGACGTGCCGAGGGTCGTGATTTCAGTTACGCCCGCCAGTCCGAATGGCGGCGCGCCCGCATCAGTGCCACCGCCGAGGTCTTCGATTGCCTCAGTCTCTTGGCCCATATGAATGTGGTCAGCGACGAGGGCCGCGATGGCGGTGGTGAAGAGTGGGACTACAATGGTCTCTTCCTCGCTTGGGCCGAGTTGGACCTCAAGCACCTCACCGAAGTCGAGGCCCTCGACACCTGGAAGTTTGGCTACGGCAAGCGCAAGCTCAAGGAGCTCAGCGAGGAAATGGACACCTCGATCAATTCGATTCTCACCGTGGAGCGTTCCTCGTTTGCCGGCCAGTTGGTGCCGTTTCGTGCTGGCACGGGCACGACTGGCGCCTGGATGATGGGAGGGCGAGGCGATGACTCCTTTTCGGTGGGTCTCTACAGCACAGACGCTACGCCCGAGATTGGCAATTGGTCTGATGGTATTTTGCTGGTGGGCGCTTGGAAGCATGACTTCTCCGAGGTATGGGGCTGTGATCAGGCCGAGTTTTCCCTGGGTGGTGGCGTTCAGGATGTCGATGGCAATGATGAAGTCTACTCGCCCTGGGAGTGGGTGATCACGCCCTGGATCAAGTGGAGTTGCGACCGCTGGACCCTGCGCGCCAGTCTGGCCTACGGCAGCAACGAGGGTCCGAACTCAAGCACGGGCGGCGACTTCTACGGCTTTTCCATCACCCCCGAGTATGACTTGGTGCCCGATCGCCTGCAGGCCGTGCTGCGCTACAGCCACATGGCCAGCGATGGGCCGCAGGGGGTTCAGCTGACCTCACGCTATGCCAGGGAGGCTGGCAGAACGGCCAACGAGGGAATTCCATCGCTGAGCACCGGACGGGGAGATCGGCACCACAGCATCTACGCAGGCATGGTCTGGTGGCCCTGCCCCAAACGTCTGTCTGTGCTGGGTGGGGTGGAGTGGGAGCAACTCAAGTCCGGTGGTGCCGATGTGTATCAGGGAACCACGGCTTGGTTTGGCACGAGGCTGATGTTCTAGCCCTCACTTCTCCGGCTTGGGCAGAATGGGAGTGTCCCAGCCCGCGAGATCGCTGGGCTTCACTCCCGGCACGCAGCCATCAAACGAGAAGGTGGTGGGTTGATAGGGGCCGACAAAGCTGATTTCCAAGTCAGGCTTGATGGCGTCTTCCAGGTCTAGCGCCCAGAGGGTGCCGTTGATGATGAGGCGGCGGTAGTTGTCATCGAGGATGTCCTCGGAAGCTCCTTGGGTGGAGTGGAAGACGCGGTGCCGGTCACCGTCTGCGTCCTTGTAATGGCGCGTCCAGGCGCAGGGCATGGCCGGCTTCTTGGGGTCGGGCTCGGCATTCGGCTCCATGCTTTGCAGCGGCTGGGAATTGACCAGCACGGTGAAGCCCTCGCGCGGCTTGCCGACATAGGCGCCCGCGTGGGTGAAAGCATTGTCGCCGACACCTTTCAGGATGACGTGATCTTTCTGCTCGGGAACAATCTGGATCCGCGTGCCCTGCTTGTGGTTGGTGCCGTAGTGGCCGACCCAGGTGTTGCCGAGAATCTGATGGCCAAAACCGAGTTTGAAATCCTCGTCCTTGGAATTGAAGCGATGCTTCGCGTAAGTGGCATTGTCCGGCATCTTGAAAGCGTGGGATGAGGTGCGCAGCCCAACTACGGGGCCGCCTTTTTTCAAATAGGCCTCAATAGCGGCCATCTGGTCGTCGGGGGGGTTGAGAAAACGAGCAAAGATGAAGAAGAGGTCGGCATCGGCGAGGGCTTCGAGTCCCTGGATCCAAGATGAGCCGGCCTTGATGTGGCCTTCATCATCCACTCCGAAGACGACACTGCATTTGAAGCCATGATGTCTGGCGAGGATGCGAGCGATGGCCGGACAGGTCTCCTCGGAGCGGTATTCGTGATCGCTAGCCAAAAAGACGATGTGCTTGCCCTTGCCGATGCCCTCCTTGCCCTCGTAGACGACAGCAGTGTTTTCGCTTTGAGCCATCGTGCTGGCAATCAGGAGAGCAAAGAAGAAGGCAAGTCGTTGCATGACTCTCAAAAAATTGAAGATTGAGAACATTCTGTCAATTCGCCTCGGCAGCTTTGCGCTTTTCCTTTTCTTGCGGGCTTGCGAGATTGCGTCACCCCCTGTGCCATCGAAATGCCGGAGTTCAGCAAGTCCACCTACGAAGTTTCCACCAGTGCTGCCAAGTGGCTGCTTGATGCGCTGGTGGGCGCCCTTCCCAGTGCCCTGATCCATAGCCTTATCTTTCTGGTGATCTCGGTGGCAGTCATTGTGATTTGCCAGAAGTTAGGGGCATACACGCGCTTGCCCCGTGCATGGAACCTGCTCACCAAATTGCACTATCTGGCGCTGGTGGCGACTTTCATGCTTTTGGGTTTTGGTTTCGGCCTGATTGCATCACTCCAGAAAGCCGGAAACCGGGTGATCGATACAAAATTGCATCCGGTGCTCACCGCAATGGTGCTGCCAGTGAAAGAGAAAATGCTTGAGAGTCTGCCTCCTGAACTTGCCGCGAGACCGATGAGCGGAGAGGAAATGTATAACTCCCTGAGCGGCAAGTTGGGATTCGGCCAGGGGCTGGAAGAGGGCGAAGAGACAGAGGGGCTGGTCGCGGAGATTGGCCGCCAAGTGGAATCCCAGCTGCGAGCCTTTGTGATTCGTAAGTTGATTGATCAGGCGATCACCAAGGCCGCTGAGAACGCCGGCATCGACTCGCAAAAGGCCAGTTTCAGCCTTGAGGTCTTCAAGTCCATCGACTTCAGCAAGAAAGCCGATGAAATTGCAAGTAAGGTTACGGATGCAGCCAAGCAGCAAGTCGGGGGCTTTGCGTGGAGCCTGCGTCTCCAATTGCTCCTCTATTGGGCTGTTGTCATGGCGCTTATGGCCATTGACCCTTTGATCTATTATCTTGGCTGGCTGCCCAAGCAGAGGGAGAGGATCGCCAAGGAAGTCGTGGAGGATTCGGTTTCTAGTCCTTGATCAGATCGAGAATCGCACGTGAGGGCACGGCATTCTTGATGGTCATCTGATGATTGGTTCCGATGCTTAGCGGTTTGCCCGAGATCATGTGGGGTTTCTTGCCCTTGCCGGCGAGTTCCAGGGCCTCGCTCTCCTCGTCAACGTGCAGGGGAACGTGCTGATAGGGGATGGAGACCGTGTTGGCGACCAGCCCGATGATGTCGCCGCGGTCGTTGAAGATGGGGCCGCCACTGGAACCTTTCGCATAATCGGCGGTGACATTCATCATGGCTGCGCCATTACTGCTCCTGTGGTAGCGCGAGACATAGCCGCGGGTGAGGGTGAAGAAGCGACCCTGCGGATTGCTGATGATGGTCGCGGCTTTACCGACGGGTTCGTCACGAAACACCGGCGCGGCGCTCAGGCCCTTGGCATCGCTGAGTTTGAGAATGGCCACGTCGGATTTCTCATCGGCGGCGAGCACTTCCTCGACGAGGAAGGCCTTGCCGTCGTGGGTCATGGCGCCCATGCCCAAAGTCCGGTCGATCTTGTTGCCGACCACGTGGTAGTTGGTGAGGACAACACCGTCCTCATGGATGACCACACCACTCGCGATGCTGGCGTGGGTTTTCTTGCACTGATTGCTGGAGCACTTGTGCAGCTTGCCAATCATCAGCGTTGAGTCGAGACGCAGCCGATAGAGCTCGGCGGGAGTCAGGCGTTTGGCGCCGACGGGTGGCAAATCAAGTTTGCAGCTTGATCGTGAGAGTTGTTCGAGGAGGGTTTCTTGGGTGGTCTGGCTACCATCCTTGAGCAGTTCCCCCATCTTCTCATGAAAGCTTCCCCGTAGGGCCTTGTCATCAAAGACAATGACACCGCTGTCCCGATCACGGCCTTTGCAGGGGAGAGTTGTAAGACTGAGGACCAGCGAAAGGCAGGCAAGAATGGGGGCTGGGAATTTCATGTGGTCTGAACGCGGTGCTGTAAGAATGAGAATCGGGGATTTCCTGATAAAATGGTCAATCTGGTGAGGGGTTAATCTCCAAAACCATTGGCCGGAAGACCGTTCACTCCGAGGCCGTGGATTTTGAAGAGGCGGCCGGCGTGCTCCTCTTTCACGCTCTTGTGCACACCCGTGGTGACGTAGAGTTCGGCCAGTCCGGGCCCACCAAACGCGCAGGCCGTTGTTTCGAGGGTGGGCAGCGCGACGCGGTGCAGCTCGTCACCTGTGGCTGGGTCGAAACAGGAGACGCAGCCGCCATGACAGAAGGCGATCCATAGATTACCATCGGCGTCGATGGTCATGCCGTCGGGAGAGGCCTCGATGTGGCTCGTGCCAACGCTGGAGCGCATGTTGAGCAGCTGGCCGTCTTCATAGTCGAAGGCCAACACCTCCTTGCGCGGGGTGTCGATGTAGTAGACGGTTGCGCCATCCACCGACCACGCGATGCCGTTGGAGTTGGTGACTGGCCCGAAAGCCTCGTGCACGCTGAGGTCGGGATCCAGGCGGTAGAGTTTGGCGCTGCCCTCCTTCTTGGTCAGGCTGATGCTGCCGGCAAAGAAGCGACCTTCCGGTGAGCATTTGCCGTCGTTGAAGCGGTTATCGGCAATATCATATTCGGGATTGGCGATGGGGGTAACTTCACCGCTTTGCTCATCGAGGAAGCTGAAGCCCTTGTCGCCGGCAATGACCAGGCCCACGCCCTTGCGTGGTACCACGGCGCCGACCCTCTGGCCGACTTTCCAGGAGATCTCCTCACCCGATGTCGGGTGATAGCGATGCACCTGATGGCCTTCGATGTCGACGTAGTAGAGGTAGTCGTTCCACCAGATCGGGCCTTCACCCCACTGGCAGCGGATCGTGCCTACCGGCTCACAAATGATCATGGCTTGATTCTAGGCGCGTGTGCAGAGGATGCGAGAGTAAAGGCAGATAGCCGAGGCTTCCCTTTCGGGCTGTAAGCATCAATGATGCATACCAAGATGTGGCGAGAGCTTGGCAACGCAATCTTGGACGTGCTCTATCCTCCTGTTTGTACGGGCTGCGGCATTTCGCTGAGTCAGGGCCGGGCACTCTGCTCCAAGTGTGATGAGGATTTGTTGCGGCTAAAAGAGCCCTTCTGCCAATGCTGCGGCGAACCCTTCGAGGGCAGGGTCGACACAGCGGCGACCTGCCCCCGTTGTCTTGAAGAGCAGCCCACCTACGATTTTGCCCGCCCGGCCCTACGGCGCAGCAAGGAAGCGCTCGAACTCATCCACCGCTTCAAATACCTGCGCGAAATGCACTTGGCCGTGGAACTGGGACGCATCGCTGCCGAGGCCTTCGAGGACCGGCGCCTGACCGATGCGCTGAGGGGTGGGTGGCCCTTGGTGCCGGTTCCACTGCATCAAAGCCGCCAGCGCAAGCGCCACTTCAATCAGGCCACCGAGATTGCGCGGGTTGTCGGCAAACATCATCAATTGCCGCTTGTGCCCATGCTCAAGCGGGTGCGTGCCACCGGCACGCAAACCAAGCTCAGCCGCGAGCAACGATGCAGGAATTTGAGCGGGGCTTTGGAGTTGACCCGTCGTGGTTGCCGCTGGATTGAGCGCTTCCGGCCCGCGGGGGTGGTGTTGGTGGATGATGTGCTGACGACCGGAGCAACTGTCGAGCAGTGCGCCAAGGTTCTTATCAAGTCGGGCGTGGATCAGGTGGTCGTGGTGGCGGTCATGAGGGGTTGAAAGCCACGGGCTTGTTTGGGATTTCCGTGAGAAGCTCTGCCGCTACAAAGCAATGTTGCATGATGGCTTAAAGTTTTCGGCCAACAAATTGGTCAACTGGGACTCGCTGGCCACCTCTGATTTGATCATTCGGCGGCCGGCCCATGCACCCGGGTCCCCGCGATGCCGACTCCCGCATGCCTGTTGAGTCATGTGCAAAGTGTGCCGGTGCATCTCCAGCTGCATCGTTTTGGTGTTGATGGTCACGCCCTGCCATCAACTAGAGCCCTTGGCGGACCTTTTGCGGCGATCACTCATCAGGGCTCCGATCAGGTAGTGACAGACCACCGCCGTGGCCAGCAGTGCCGCCAACGGGATGATGCCCGAGCGCAGGTTATCGCCCACTCCCCACGGATGGAGTGGATGGATTATCGGATTATAAAACAGGTTGAAGGAGGTGTAGGCGAAGACCCAGCCGGCGTGCAGCCCGATGGAAAACCAGAGAGAATTGGTGCGCAGTCGTGCCCAGCAGAGGATGATGCCAACGATGGTGAGGGTCAGGAAATCGGTGATAAAGAACTTGGGTTCGGCGAAGTGCAGTAGCACCTTGCCTAGCAACTCGAAGCCGGCGAGGCTGGAGTGTGGATCGGCGAGGCCTCCCGGTGGTTTGAGGAAGTGAAGGAAGGCAAACAGCAGGGAACTGTAGATGGTGGCCTTGATCGGCCCGCTGGTGCGCAACCACAGCCCCAGCATCAGGCCGCGAAACAGCCACTCCTCCAGAAGCGAGGCGATGATGGCGGGTGCCACGCATTTGCCAATAAAGCGAGATGTCCTCGGGTCGGGGTCGATGGCGAAAGCCCCTGCCTGGGTCAGGATCATGCCGATGGCCCAGAGAATGCCGCCAGCTATCAGAAAGGAGGTGACTACGTGCAAGATGGATTTGTTGGCACCAATCTTTTCAAGATTCATGATGCTGCCGGCTTTGTTCTGGCGGCCAATCTTGCGCACCCGGCGTATCAGCAACGGCATCATGATCAGGGCGGAGAGCATGAGCGCCCGGCTGAAGTAGCGGCCTATGTTGGCGCGGTCGCAAGCGGCACCCAGCCATTCCACAAAGCCATTTGCGTCATTGAGCATGGCATGGGTGGCCAAGGCTTTGCCGGCTGCATGGATAGGGGGCGTCAGAATGGCCGCGCCCAGCAGCGAGAACAATGCCCACAGGACCATGGCTCCGGCTTCGGATTTCAGAAACTTCATCTGGTCAGGAGTTTTGGTGTTGGGCGCTTAAGATTCAAGCGTGATAGCAGCCTGGGTCGTGTTCGTGAAACTGCACGCAAGTGAGGATGCAAAAGCCCGCAAGAGACATGATGGTCCTGCGGTCTTTGGCAAAACCCCCACTTCAGGAAAAGCTCCATGCGGATCCATCCTCAAGTCATGCCGCATCAGACGGCATGGCGCGATCTCACCACCAGCAGTTGGAAGCCGCTGCAACTGGCCCATCGGCCGGAGATGCAGGAGAGCCTCAAGATCAAATTCCAAGAATTGATGCTATCCTGTAATCCCATAATGCTTGAAATGGCTGGCGCACTGCGCGCGTATCGCTAGATTCAAATCATGAAACGTCTCATTTCCCTCTGTTTAGCGCTCCCTCTTGCCGTGATCGCTCAGGCCGCCGAGCCTCTGCATATCGAATACGCCGGAGGTGAAGGTTCGGGCAAAGGCAAACATGTGGTGCTTATTGCCGGTGACGAGGAATACCGTTCCGAGGAATTCCTACCTGCTCTCGGGCGTATTCTAGCGGAGCATCACGGCTTCAAGGTCAGTGTGCTGTTCTCGGTCAACGACGAGGGTTTCATCGACCCCAACAACCAGCAGAGCATGACCCACCCAGAAGCACTGGATTCGGCCGATGCCATCGTCACCGCCATCCGATTCCGCAAGTATCCTGACGAAGTCATGGCCAAGTTCGATGCGGCGATGAAGCGCGGTGTGCCCGTTGTTGGGCTGCGCACCAGCACTCACGCCTTCCAGTTCAAGCGCGATACCGCATACAAATCCTACAACGCTTGGGGCAAGAACACGCTCGGCGAGCATTGGGTCAGCCACTGGGGCAAGCACAAGAAGGAAGCCACCCTCGGCGTGATCGAAGCTGCCAATGCCAAGCACCCCGTGCTCAATGGCGTGAAGAACATCTTTGGTGATACCGATGTCTACGAAGCCGCTCCTCCGGCCGACGCCACCATCCTCGTTCGGGGCCAAGTCCTCAAGACCATGAAGGCTGACAGTGGCCCAGCTGACTATTCAAAAAAGAACCGCGCCACCGGCGAGGAACAGCCCATCAACGATCCGATGATGCCTGTCATCTGGACCCGTGAGCTGGATGGGCAGCGCATCGTGACCTGCACCATGGGAGCTGCCACCGATCTTCAGAACGAAGACCTCCGCCGCGTCGTGGTGAACGGTGTTTTCTGGGGCCTTGACATGGAAGTGCCCAAAAAGGCCAAGGTCGATGTGGTGGGGGAATTTCAGGACATCATGTATGGCTTCAACACTTTCAGAAAGAACGTGAGGCCCTCGGATCATGCGATGAAATAAGCAGCCATCCGACAGCAACTCTCTAGGCCCCGGATTTCGGGGCCTTTTTCTTGCCCGTCATCCAAATTTATCCCTTTCCACCCCACGGCCATCTTCCTAGATTTCTCACCCCATGTCCCACTCCATTGAGCTCAAGTCGCCGGTCGAACTCGGCATCGTTCCCACCCACTTGAAATTCGTCGGCTGCTTGGTGCCCGATGAGGAAGGTAAATTTCCGCGTGACGCTGATGGCGAAATTCTGGTGGTTGCCGGAGTGCGCGAGTTGGTCGAGAAATCTCCAGTTGCCCTCAGTAGCGTTCAGGTCTCGCTTTTTCCGGGAACCAAGCCTGAAGAGCTCGACATTCTGGTTGCCGGCCTCAAGAAACTTGGCCTAGACGTCGACTTCGTGTTGATGGTGGGTGGCGTCAACCCCATGAACCCCGCCGACGAAGATGGTGTCCTCGGCCAACTCCTGCCCCTGCTCAAGTCGGCGGTGCAGCATGGAGCGCGTCACGTTTCCTCGACTTCACTCGAAGAGTGGATGAGCGCCGAGCCTGCGCGCGAGGGGGCCGACTATGAGGCAGCCATGGAGCAGATCGCCAAGCTTCACTGCCGCGCCTATGAGGAAGCCGGTCTGGAGGGCTCTACTGTTCAGAGTTGGAACATTGAATTCCTGCGTCCCGGTGAGTTCAAGACCTTCACCACCCTCAAAAAAGGTTGGGAGTGCATTCACAAGATCAACGAAAAGCTCGGCAAGCCCTTCTTCAAGATTCTCGTCGATGCGGCCCACTGCGCGGACTCCGGCGTGCCCCTTGCCGATAACCTCGCCTTGCTGCAGGAAATTGCCGATGTCAACGAACTCGGAGTGTTTCACGCCTCTGCCAAGACCACCCGAGGCTGCCTCAGCACTGATGACGGCTGGATTGGCGCCATGCTCACCGGCATGGCCAGGACCGGTGCCCTCAAGGTGGTTTACGTCGAGATGTTCGATCACAGCGATGACGCGCTGGCTCCCTTGCGTGAACTCGAACCCGGACATGGAGTGGACACCACGGGTGGTCGTCCTTACACCGACGTGATGGCCGATGGCTTGGGTGATGTGGCCCGTCGTCTTAACAATCTCTCCACTCGCGGTATTCTATCATAGTGGGATCGATGGAAATCATTCACGGCGAAGCATCCTATACGCTTGAGACTCCCGAGCTGAGTCTTGCGGTGACGGCGCGTGGCGGACATCACGCGCCGGTGACCTTCCATCTCGCTGGTCGAGATGTGCAACCCTACGCACTCGCGCCATGGCTTCCCGCCGAACAGGAAGACCAACCCGCGCTGCTTTCGGTGTTGCGCGGCGACTTCTTCTGTCTGCCTTTCGGTGGTCAGCAAGACGGCCCGCCACATGGCGATCCTGCCAATGCCAAGTGGGATCACGCTTCTTGCGATGAGCGTTCACTGGTTCTCAGTCAGAAGGCCGGCGACTCGGGTGCCAAGGTGGTGAAGACGCTCAGTGTCAAACCCGGCCAGCACGCGCTCTTTGTGGAGAACACCGTCAGCGAACTGGAAGGCGACTTCAGCTACGGCACCCATCCGATTTTGGATCTCTCCGGCCTCGCTGAGGGGCAGGGGAGAATCAGCACCAGCCCCTTCCGCTGGGCTTCTACCTTTCCCGGCGCCTTCTCCAATCCGGAGGCTGGAGAAACCCAATGCCTCGCCGAGAGTGCCCGCTTCACCGATCTCAAGGAAGTGCAACTCGCCGATGGTTCCCTGACCGACCTCAGCTCTTATCCTGCAAGAAAAGGCAACGACGACCTGGTGATGATGGTCAACGAGCCCAGCTCGGAATCCCAACCCTTCGCCTGGAGCGCGGTGGTGCTCGATGGCTACGTCTGGTTCTGCCTCAAGAACCCTGAAGACTTTCCCGCCACCATGCTGTGGCTTTCCAATGGTGGTCGCAGTGCCGAGCCATGGAACGACCACCACGCGGGTCGACTCGGAGTCGAAGAGGTTTGCTCTTACTTCAGTAATGGCGTGAACGATTCCCGCAAGAACCCGCTGGCTGCCGACGGCATCCCCACCGTCCGTTCCTTCAAGGCCGACGAAACGGTGTCGCTCAAGGTGATCCAGGCCGTGGCCGCACTGCCAGAAGGCTTCGATCGGGTGGCCAGCATCGTCCCGGAAGGGGAGGGCGCCGTGAAAATTACCTCAGAATCCGGAGAGTCATTGACGGCGGCTCTGGAATGGAAATTCTTGTCTGCCTAATCCAAGCGGAACTTTCTCACTAAGAACTAAGAACCAGGAACCAGGAACTAAGAACATGAAACTACACAACGCCATGTGGCCCGGCCTTGTCGGCAAGGAGCCCGATACCGACCACCCGCCCATCTCCCTCGACCGCATGCTCGAGCTCACCGTTGCCGCCGAAGTGAACGGCCGCAAGTTCGATGGCGTCGACCTCTTCATCTTCCATCCCCACACCGATCCCGATGCCTCCGAGGACGAGATCAAAGCGATGGCCGACAAGATTGCCTCCATGGGCCTCAAGGTGGGTTCCTTCGTCGCCCCTGTCTGGCCCGGCACCGTCGGTGGCAGCGCCTTTGGTTCCGAAGAAGAGCGCAAGAACTTCGTGCTCGCCATCGAGAAGTCCTGCCGCATCGCCAAGATCCTCAATGAGCACGGCGTGCGTGACTGCGGCCTGATCCGCATCGACGCCGCTGGTGGTGTCGAAGACTGGGCCAAGGACCCCGCCGGCAACACCAAGCTCATTGCCGAGACCTTCCGCGAAGCCGGCAAGGTCGCCGCCGATAACGGTGAGCGCCTCGCTGCCGAAGGTGAAATTTGCTGGGGTGGCATGCACTCCTGGAAGGCCATGCTCGAGACCCTTGAGGCGACCGGCATGCCCGAGACCGTTGGCTTCCAGGCCGACCTCGCCCACACCTATCTCTACCTTATGGGCTACAACGCTCCCGAAGCTGCCCTCCTCCAGGAAGGCTACAGCGATGAGGAATTCTGGGCCGCCTACAAAATCATGACCGACGCCCTGCGCCCGTGGACCTTCGATTTCCACGTTGCCCAGAACGATGGCTCCGTGCACGGCACCGGTTCGCACGACAAGACCGGCCGCCACTGCCAGGCCAACGACCCCAACGGCAAGTTGGACATCGCCAAGTGCGCCACCTACTGGCTTGAAGGCGCCGAGTCTCGCGGCATCAAGCACATCTGTTGGGATGGCTGCATGTTCGACAACTCCGTGCTTGAAAGCCCCGACACCTGGAACGAGGTGCTGGGGGCCATGATCGCCGTTGACGAGGCCCTCTGAGGCCCAAGCCCCATCATTCACGAAACCCGCCGCCCACCCATGGGTTGGCGGGTTTTTCGTGTCCGTGTCTCTCCACTTGCCTCTTCCTGAGGCGGGGTCCTAGGGGTATTCTCGCCGAGCGTGAAAATGCAAAATCCTGCAGCCGCCATGATGAAATTCACTCCCATTCTTTTCGCCACCTTGCTAGCCATTCCCGGCCATGCCGCACCCCCTCCGAACATCGTGCTCATGCTGGTCGATGACCTCGCTTCAGGAAGGGGAAAAGGGGGTCGGCTCAGGCAGGAAACAATTCATTAATCATGCCGACCCGTGAGGGAGCCGGCGTTTTTTATGCATGCGACCCCAAGCTGTCAGGGCCATTATAAGTATCTGTTCCCAGGGAAAAGATGCTTTCCTCATTGGTTGAGATCTACGAAAACCTCACCCATCCAGCGAAATGATCATCAGTCACCAATATCAATTTATATTCATCAAAACCCATAAAACAGCCGGTAGCAGCATGGAAATGGCGTTGGCTCCTCTATGTGGCAAGGACGATATCATCACGCCTATGGAATCAAATGCAGATAGCGATTTGCCAAGAAACTTTCACAATGGCAGATGGAACGGTAAACTCTATGCTAGGTCTCGGCTGTTTCGAAAGTTCTTTGATCGTCACTCCGAATGGATCGCGCCTTGGTATTATGAACACATGCCAGCCGCACGTGTGCGCCAATTGGTTGGCGAGTCCACTTGGGATTCCTATCATAAATTCTGTTTCGAGCGCAACCCATGGGACAAGGTCGTATCCTACTATAACTGGAAAAAGATTGGGCAAGGAAGGTCTCTCCCATCTTTCGAGAAATGGTTGATGAAAAAGCCTCACCGTTTACCACTTGATGCCAGACTCTACTTTGACGGCACTACCTGCATGATGAATGAAGTGTTAGACTATGATGGGTTCATTGGTCACTTTGTGGGCCTTTGCGATCGCCTTGGCATCCCATTCGACGGCAATATGCCGAGGGAAAAAACTAACATCACCAATCACAAGGTCGACTATAAAAGCTACTACAACGATGCTACCAAAGCCAAGGTGGCCGAGCTTGGTGCGGACAATGTCGCCGCCTTCATCATGGAGTTGGTGCAAGGGTCTGGCGGGGTGATCGTTCCGCCTGAAGGTTATGCCAAGGCCATGCAGGACACCTGCCGCG
>JAURCU010000052.1 GCA_030828305.1 Luteolibacter sp. | reverse complement strand
GCCGCCCTCTTGCCGCCGTTCGCTTTCCCTGCTCGCTCACTCGCGCCGCACCCTCGCGTTCTTCTTCCCCAGGTGCTCTTTGCGTTCCTGAATGTCGTGTTTGTCGGGTTGGTCTCGGTGATCGCCCAGTAGAACCAAAGCAAGGCAAAGGTGAATGCCATGGCCGCGGTCATGTTGACGTCGGCGTTGGCGCCGCGAAAGATTGGTTTGCCATTGAAGGTCCAAGTGCCGACTCCGGGGATCAGGCCCATGTAGTTGTTGACCAGAATGAAAAAGAAGACGGTGCCGAAGAACCAGAAAGTCCGACTCACGAGCTTCTCGCCGATGAGGCCAGCAAGGAATTCATAAAGTGAGCCGACGGCCCACTCGGCGAAGTTCTGCAGGCCCTCGGGAACCAAGGCCATTTTGCGAGTGGCGATTCGGCTGAAGAAAATGATTACCAGGGCCGCAAGCCACACCATGACCATCGAGTTGGTCACCTGCCCGAAAACCGGCTCGGCGTAAAGCGGAAGCTTGTGAGCGCCGCCGCCATCACCAGCGAATGCGGAACTCGCAAAAGCAAGAAGGGGGACTAGCGTGGTAAGTGTGCGGCGAATCATGGCAAAATGCCTTGAAAATAGCTGTGAAAATGGGCCTTACCCAGCTATGGGGGGCGCGGTGTCTTAAAGACGTGCATGATTAGCTGCAAGCCCTTTTCCACAAAAAAGGGCGGGTTTTTGTCGAGTGGACAAAACACCCTCAATGCGGAGCCCTCACGGGTCGCTGCAAAAGTTCGGAGGCCGCCTTTGCCGCAGCCCCTTGAAGGACCCCTTCGCCATGCAATCCGGCAGCAGCTACCAACTCAAATCCACAGGCCATGGCTTGGTCGAGAAAGGCCTCGGCAGGCAGGCACAGCCGCCCCCCCACTTCACGCAGCTCGAAGCGCACTGGCCAGCTTCCATGATAAGTACGGTACACGACCTCAGTGCAGACCAAGCGATCGGCAGCGCGAAAATCGAAGACAAAATCGTAGGGCTTTCCGGCAAGCTCGCGCAGACTCTTACCCAACAGCTCCTCGATCAAATCCGGCTCCAAAGGCGGGCGCAGCACCAGCAGTTCGTCGACGCCGAAGGTCTCCTCGGCCAGACGCACCCGCACCCCGTCCTTCTTGGCCTCCAAGAAACAGGGGCCCGATATGTCGCCACTGCGCTGTACGGGTGGGATGTCCTGCGCATGCTCAAGCTCCCCCATGTAGAGGGCAGCATGCGGCCAATACCCTGGCAAAAAGAGATTGCTGAGGGCATCATCATGGCGGGTCACGATCACGTCACCCGGACGCATCATGGCGAGCAGCTCACGCTGCATGTCGGGACTGATGCGCTTGGGTGCTCCCCGCGGCTTGATACCCGGCATATGGCGGCTGGCGACGGCCCGGCCACTGACTTCGAAGAGGCCAAAAGTCACCTGCTTCCAGGCGGAACGGTGGCGGCGCAGCAGTGAAAATAGGCGGTAGGCCAAGCGGCGCTTGAGCGCCTCACGCCTGGTCAACTCGATGCGCGGTTCCTCACGACGCAGCAGATCGACCACCGGGCCGACCAGCGGATGGTCGGCCAGATCCATGATGGCGGCGTAATGGTGACGATAAAACTCATGGGCAACCAGCATCCGGGTCATGTTGCACGGCCTGGAATACTCCTTGTAGATCTGGGTGAAGGACTTGCGCGGCAGGCCGGCCCAAAGGTTCTGCTCATCAAGCTTTTTCCATAGGACGGGGCAATCAGCGGCAAGACCAATCAGGTGGCGGGCGCTGCGGTGGCGCAGGCAGCCCGCCGCGAAGGCGGTGATGAATACCGGCAGACGCTGCGGCCAGTGGCGCCAGGCGCTCGAGGTCCGTCCGGCATGGCGACGCATGTCCTCGAGAATCTCAATCAGCGTGGAGCGCACCGCCAGATACTGCGAATACCGTAGAACCACGACTTCTTCCTCATCTGGGTGGAAATAGCCCCGCTCGGCCGCCGTGGCGATGAAGCCGTGCTCCCGGGCCAAGTCCTCGACACTCGGCAAAGCAGCCTCACAGGCAAGCAGCGCGGGCACGCAACGCTCCAGCTCTAGTTGGATGGCAGAGGGGCGCTGATGATCCTTCATGGTTTCACATATCCAACTGCCCGCGGCATGCCCAAGCGAGCAAAATGAGCATGCGAAGGGGCGCCTAACACCATGAGGACTCAGCCAGTCAAGACCTGAATCGCTAAAAAACCCTGATTTCAATGGGGTTTTCACTTGCCAAACCACAGCACAATCCGCACATACTCCCAATGCCATGAACAAAGCTGAACTCATTGAATCCATCCAATCCGCTCTCGGTAAAGACGCCACCAAGCGTTCCGCAGAAGAAGCTCTCGACGCTGTCCTGAACTCCATCGCCTCTGGCGTGAAGTCCAGCGGCAAGGTCCAGATTATCGGCTTCGGTACTTTCCAAGTAAAACATCGTGCCGCTCGTACCGGCCGCAACCCCAAGACTGGCGAGTCCATGCAAATCGCTGCATCCAAGTCCGTCGGCTTCAAGCCCTCCGCCGCTCTCAAGGGCGACTTGTAACCCACCGACCATAACCATTTCAAAAAACCCCGACCTGTTCAGGTTGGGGTTTTTTGTTGGTGACTCGGAGCTTCCAGCCCTATGGAGTCGAGCGGCCTACTCCACGATGAAGCCCCGCATCACCCTCGCTCAAACCACCTTGCCCGACGGCAGCTCGCTGGAGCTGATCGAACACGATGACCGCCTGTCGCTCGAAATCCATGGTCAGCAGGTTTGTGGCCCGGCCACCCGTGCCGCTGAGGAGGAGGTGGCGCGACTGGCCTGCGCCCCCTTCCGCCCCGCCCGCCAACCGCGGATCCTGATTCTCGGCCTGGGCTTGGGAAGCATGCTCAGGACCGCCACCGAAGAGCTCAAGGCCAAGCGCGCCAACTTCCTGGTGGCTGAAGCCCTTGACATACTGCCCGACTTACATCGCAAGCACATTGCGGAAAGTCCCCTCCTCCGGGACTCCCGGATTTCGCTGATCGGCAAGGTAGATGCCGACATGTTCAAGCCGATGGGCGGCAACCTGAGCGCCATTATCACCCACCTCGACGTGGCCCTGCCGGGACCACGCAACCGCCCCTGGGTCGACGATCGACGTTGGCTTGCCTCCGCCCGCGAGGCCTTGCAGGACGGCGGGCTTCTGGCCATTGCCGGCTCTCGTCGTCATCCTGGTTTGTATCGTTCACTGATGCAGGCAGGCTTTGAAATTGCCGAGCACGAGGTGGCTATCGCGCCCAAGGCGAAGCGCACCCGGATGATGCCCATCTGGCTGGCGCGCAAGGGCAGGCGCCATTCATGAGGCCAGTGTTTGCGCTTCCCTTCCTGTGTGCACCACGGCAAGTTTTGCGTCGTGTTTGCGCTACGTCCATCCATCATGCTCAGCCTACTGACCTCTGGTCTCGTCCAGGCTGGAGAACTCGCCATCGAAACCAAGCCTTTCGAGCTGAGCCACCAACTCGACGCCAAGGTCATGCCTGCGGGCGGAGTTTCGCTGACAGTCATCGCGCCAAAGGCCTGGCAAACCTTTGCCATCACCAAGCTGGTCGATCACGGCACCGTGGTCAAAAAGGGGGATGTTCTGGTCAGCTTTGATGCCCGCGATATCGACCAACACCTTGAGGCAATCAAGCGCCAGATTACCAACAATGAGCTGGCCATCGCTGAAACCCAAGACAAGCTC
Source organism: Luteolibacter sp. (assembly GCA_030828305.1). Lineage (GTDB taxonomy): Bacteria > Verrucomicrobiota > Verrucomicrobiia > Verrucomicrobiales > Akkermansiaceae > Luteolibacter. The sequence goes on along the minus strand of JAURCU010000052.1, from coordinate 12,632 downwards.
GAGCGATTGGAGCAAACCGCTGAGCAGCGACTGGCTGACGCCAAGCGAGAAGCCTCTGAGGCCGAGGAGCAACTCGAGCACTTCACCCGGATCGGCCGAAAAACCGAGGAAGATAGGGCCCTGCACTCCATCAAGCGCAGTGAACAATACCTCGCCAACGAGAAGGAAGAGCTGCGTCAACTCAAGCAGATGTATGAGGCTGACGACCTGACCGAAGACACCGAGGAAATCATCCTCACCCGCCAGATCGACGCAGTCGAACACGCGGAGTTTATGCTGCGCCTCTCCAAACTCAACAACACCCGTGAGATTGAAGTCCTCATAGCGCGCAAGGCCAAAACTCTGGCCAATGCCGCCGAAAGCACGGCACTTGCCCTCAAATACGCCGAACGCCAGATTCCACGTGAAATCAAACAAACCTCGGCACAGCTTGCCGCCCTGATGGCCACCCTCGACAAAGATCGTGTGCGGCTTGCCGACCACGAGCACGACCGCAAACTCTTCGAGCTGAAGGCTCCAGCCGATGGCATTTTCTACCATGGCGCCATCAAAGATGGCCGCTGGGTAACCGGTGAGCTGCTGCGTGGCCTACGCGTCGGCGGTAGCGCCCCTCTCCACACAGCCTTTGCCAGCCTGGTGCCCGAGGATGCCGACCTTGTCCTCGTTGCTCACACCGATGCCGCCAAGGCCCGCCAACTCAAGACAGGTACCGAGGGCATCGCCTGCCTCGCCGGCACCCAAACCCAGGGTTCGGAGTTCAGCTCCATTGCCCTCAAGGTAACTGCCAGCCGCCTTATTCCCAACCTGCAGGGCAATTATCAAGTCTCACTCAAACCCACCTGGCCCAAAGGGCTGCAACCAGCTGTCGGCAACCCTGCCACGGTTCACGTCTTGGTGTATCAACGGCAAGAGGCCATCGTGGTGCCCGCCAAAGCTCTCACATACGGCGCCATGGGCTGGAGCGTTGAGCTCAAACTGGCTGATGGCAAAACCGAACGCCGCAACGTGCTGCGTGGAGCCCAATCTGGCGACGAGGTGGAGATCCTCTCCGGCCTGGAAGCGGGTCAGGTGATTATCGTTCCCTGAGACAAACGCATCGGAACACCTGCCTAGGAGCGCGAATGGCAAAATTATGCTCGTCATGTCTCACGGCTTGGGCCGAAATCGGCTTGTGATTCATCCAAGTGCTGTCGTCTCACCGGATGCCGAAATCGGCAATAATGTCCACATTGGGCCCTTCAGCGTGGTCGGCCCCAATGTGAGCTTGGGTGATGACTGCGTGCTGCACTCCCATGTGGTTCTGGAAGGGCCCGCCACCTTCGGCAAGGCAAACGAATTCTTCCCATACGCCTGCATCGGCGGCAAGACGCAGGATCTCAAGTATGACGGCGAGCCAACCTATCTCGAGGTTGGTGATCACAACGTCTTTCGTGAGAACACCACAGTGCACCGCAGCACCGTCGCTGAAACACCTACCCGCATCGGCTCCCATAACCTGTTTCTCTGCTACGCGCACGTGGCCCATGACTGCCAGCTTGGCAACCACATCATTCTGTCCAACTCGGTGGGCTTGGCCGGCCACATTGTGGTCGAAGACTATGCCATCATTTCAGGCTTTGCCGCCGCGCATCAATTCTGCCGCATCGGCCAACATGCCATTGTGGGTGGGCTGTCTAAAGTGGTTCAGGACGTGCCCCCCTTCATGATTGTCGATGGCAATCCGGCCGCGACGCGTGGAGTCAACGCCATTGGTCTGCAGCGCCGCAGCTTTGATGAGGAGGACATGAAGGCCCTGAAAACCGCCTACAAAAAGCTCTTCCTCAAGAAAGACAGCAGCTTATCGCAGGGCTTAAGCTCACTCAAGGCCATGCATGAGGGGGACAATGCCATGGTCAAGCTGCTGATCGAATTCATCGAAAAGTCGCAACGCGGCATAACCCGCTAGGCCCGGATGACTGGGCGCCTCAACGGCGATGGCGTGGGCCTGTGGAGAGGCGCTTCTCGGAGGGACTGAGCTTTTGGTCCTGTTGCTCAGGCTCGTCGGTGGGCCCGTCGGCAAATTCCCTGGTGCGCTCGCTGACCTGAAAGCGTTTTTGCATATTGAGTTGCAACTCATTGAGGCCCTCACCTCCCTCTCCAACGACGGAGGGTTGGATAAAGACCAACAACTCGGAACGATCCTGACCGTTGGTATTGGAGGAAAACAAGCCCCCCACAAGCGGAATATCACTGAGAATGGGGATGCCCGCCTTGTCCTTATTGGTGCGACCCACAATCAAGCCACCGAGCACAATGGTCTCGTTGTTGGGTACAGTGGCCGTGGTCAGGATTTCACGCGTCGAAATGCGCGGCACGGTGAGGTTGCCCCCATTGGTGCCAGCGCCTTCGATCGTCTGGTTGCCGTTCTGCTCATCGCTGAGCAGAGCGATTTCCATGGTGATTTCATTGTTGGAATTGACCAAGGGAATCACCTCGAGCTTGAGCACGACATCCTCATACTGGATGCGCGTGCCGCTGGAGAAGTTACCGGTGTTCGTGCCTCCCTCAGTCGGAATAGCGATGCGCTCACCACTGGAGATGATGCCCTTTCGATTGTTGGAGGTGAAAATGCTCGGGCGGGAGAGCACGGTGAAGTTTGTCTTGGTGCTCAGCGCGCGGAGATAGCTGCTGAGGTCACCAATCTGCCCATAGACCCGCAGGCCTCCGGTCGCAATCGAAGCCGGGTTGAAAGCCGGAAAGGTGCCCGCGGGAACGTCGGGCGGGCCAATGACCGAAGGGAACCCGCTGCCGCCACCGGCACCACTGACGTCCTTGCCTTCCATGAGGTAGTTGAGGCCGAGTTCCGTGGTGTTATTCAGGGTCAGTTGTCCAATAACCGTGGAAATCATCACTTGCTCGGGTTTGACATCGAGCTCGTTAAGGAGGTTTTCAATGATCTGGAGTGCAGAAGGCGGGCCCTGAACAATGACCGAGTTGGTAATGTTGTCGGCCACCAGGAGAGTGCGCCCGATCAGGAGGGATTCAGGAGCGGAACTCGAGTTTGGGTCACCCAGAGAGAGGCTGCCGCCTGAACTGCCGCTGCCGGCACCACCAAAACCGGCCGCTGAGTTGTTGCTGTTGCGTGAGCTACTCGAATTTCCGCGGCGGTTGTTGTTGGTAGTGGTGGTGGTAGGACGCGCACTGGATTGACCGCTACCTCTGGCCCCACCCGTATTTGTTCCATTGCCCGTACCGGAAAAGGCACGTGACAAGGCATCACCGGCAACAGGGAGAAACTCGGAAACCGTTAGGAAGCGCAATTTTCGGCGCAGGAAGGTTTTTGAACTGGCGGGGATATCGAATTCGCGCACCAGGTTTTCAACAAAAACGATGTCCACTGGACGACCCATGGTCAGAATGCGATTGGTGCGAGTGTCAGCCACAATCTGCACCGGTGTGCTCAACCCAGCTCCCGCAGCACCACCGCCGCTCTGAATATTGACGGCACCTCCGTTATCCTGAACGCGCTGGACACCAGCTGTCTGCTCGGCTTGCTGCTGGGCGCTGATCAATTCATTGAGAACGGCCGCCACCTCCGTGGCATCGGCATGCTCGACTTCAATGAAACGAGTGGCCTGCACCGAGCCGGGCACGTCAATGGTGGCCTTGAGTTTGGCCAGACTCTTGATGAGCGAGGCCTTCTCGGTAATCACAACCGCCGAGGCATTGGGTACAGCCGAAATGGAGCCGTAGGCGCCGAGCTGACCAATCACCTGGGTGAAAATCTGCACGGCCTGATCAGGCTTGATGTAATTGAGTGACATCACATAGGTGATGACCACGTCCTCCTCCGGAAGCTTGGAAGCTTCGTTGAAGACATCCACGCCCACGTTGGTCGGGCGCGGCGCGCCACCCGCCACCATGGTAAGGATGTCAAGGCTTGGGTCGTCGGGGTGCTCGGTGAACACAAAGCCTTCCAACACCGCAGCCTTGCGCAGAAGCTCGGCAGCTTCACCGAAGGTCAGGGGATCGCGAGGGCTGGCTTGCTGCACGAAGTTGAATTCGGCTTCGGAAGCGGCGCGGGTTACAATGACTCGTCTTCCCGTGTAGCTGCGGTAAAGCCCTGCAAGACGTTCGCCGCTGACTTTGCGCTCAATGATATCTTCCGCAATTTTCTTGTTGGCCAGGGGATTGGGTAGAGGAGCCGGAGCTGCTGGCGCCGGAGCTGGCTGGGCGGAAACTTCCGCCAGCTCGGGATCTGCGGCTGCGGGTGGAGCCGGGGGCGTGAGCGGTACGAGATTCTGCCCACTGGCGAACGTGGCCAGGAGCAGAAGAAGGCTGAGACGGAAGAGGGACATGATATGGGTGGGTGGGTGGAAACCTGAGTGGGTGGGATAGAAATGTTCTGCCGGCTTATCTGCCGGAGCTGCCGCCAGAGGAGGTCCTAACGCCTCTCAAGCTATTGGGGGAATTGCTACTTTGATTGCTGTTTGGCTGACCCGGCGTTGGTGGTTTGGGCGGGATGATGCGGCGGCGCGAATCCCTGGTGGCAGCTTGACCAGAACCCTGCAGCTGGGCCTGGGGGTTCGGGCGACTAATATTTCTCTGCGAAGGATTCGGCTTGGGCGCGGGGGCTGCCTTGAGCGCGAGGAACTTTTCCTCGAATGCCACGGTACCCTCACTGGTGCCACGCTTCATCTTGACCCGCGTCCCCATCGGGTCTCCCTCCTCGCGCAAGATTTCCACAATTTCAAAGCCTTCTGTGTTACTGTTGGTTTCCACAACCAGGGGCAAGTCGGCGGGATTCTTGCGATTCATGATGGTCACCCGGTAGCCCTCCTTGACGGGGGACACCCCAAGCAGCATGTAGTCCTGTAGGGGGTTGTAGACTGGCCCTGAAGCAGTCACTGGCTTGGCGGTGAAGGGCGAGTCGATCCATAGCGAGCGGTATTTGCTGGGCAGGGGCTTGCGCGGCACCTCCGCGTGTAGCGCAAGCACCAAGGCCGGCAGCAGACAGATAGGGGTGAACCGTCGTATCATGAGTCGGGGTTTGGATTCAGACCGTAGGGCTGGCGGGAACAAACCATTGTTCAATGGTCGTCGTGCAGTCGATTTGGGTGTCATCTTCCTTGTTGGGTGTGAGCAAAACGCGAGTGCCGGCACGCAACTGGGCAGGCATGTTGACCCGGTCGAGCCAGCGGTAAAGATTCTCTTCAGTGCCGCTAAGCTTGTAGCTGACTTGCACGCGCTGGAAGTGATTGCCCTCAACGGTTTCACGGTTGCGCATGGGAAGCTCAACCAAGGTCAACCCGAAGCGTCTGGCCTCAGCGACACAGAAGCTTTGAAGCGCAGTTTGGACATTTTCGTATTCGGCCGGATCGGGCAGGTTTTTTTGCAACCACTTCATTTCGTCCATGCTTTGCTCGCGGCTGGCTTCAAACATCTCGTTGCGCTGCAGAGTTTGCTCGGCTGCGAGTAGGCGAGCGCCCACCTCCACCGACTTCTTCTTGTAAAAAGACAAGCCCAAGAGGTTGACCACCACGAAGCCGGCGATGGCAAACAAGGTCAGGAGTTTTTTCTCACGGGAAGACATGTGATTGAAGACTAGGGCGCCTGATGGGGTGCAGCAGCATTGCCGCGATACTGGAAATCGCGACCACGCTTGCCGGGTGTCGAATCGGGCAAATCCCAATCATAGCGAGACAGGCTCGTGTTTTTGCGCAAATTAAGTTTGAACTGGTTCGCAGCCTCACTGCTGGGGGCCTCGCCGCGGAGATTGACCTCGTAGGGGCCGACTTCCGCAGTGGTCAGGCGCACACCTGCGTTTTTTGGGATACAACTGTGGATGCGGTATAGAATTTCCACCGGTGCGTGATCGATGTCGATGGCATCGGCCAACTCATGCCATCGCTCCATGTGCAGGGTGTAGGCCTCTGCAGCGGGTGCCGCCAACTCGGCTTGCTGCTCCATGTCGGCAACCCGGCGGCTCTTCTGCCACAGGCCGTAAGCCAGCCAGCCCAGGAGCAGCAGGTAGAGCAAGGCAGCCGCCCCCACTCCCAGCTGGATGCGCTGTTTGCGCTGCGCTTCCTTGCGCGCGGCACGCACGTCCTCTGGCAGGAGCTTGCTGACGGGAGCCGGCAGCACGGGAGCCGGGCGCGGGCGGATGGCCACCGGCAGTTCAAAGCCGTCGCGCAGGGCCCCGAGATCGAGGGAAGCGTCCGCGCTCAGGACATCCAAACGGCTCGGTGTCGGATGAAGCCCCTGCATGGAGAGCTGCATCAGCGAAAACTTGAGCTCGCGGGCAAGAGCCGCATCGGGCTGCTCGGACTCACAGGCGGTGGCTTGGGCGTAGAGCAGTTTGTCATCCTGGTGGACGGCAAAGACCCAGCGGCCCAGTTCGCGCCACACGGTCACGGCACTGCCTTGCACTGAAATGGCCCGAGCAGACAGGTCGAAAGCCTTGGGCCCCACGCGGGGCAAGTCCCCCTCCCCGGGCTTCTTGAGCCAGATGGAGAGCAATACCGCACTGTCGTTTTCGCGCCGGATTTCAAAAAGGTCGTTGAGTTGGCCGGCCAAAGGATCGGCACGAAGCCCAAGACGCTCGGCGTGCAGGGCGACGAGGTCCTCGAACATGGCTTCGTCAGCCGTCATCACGCGCATCGGCACGGTGGTCACAGAGCGCAAGGCAAAGAGCAGGGTAAGGTCCCCGTTGGGGATGTTTTCCAGATCCCCGACATGCATGAGATCCGTGGCATGCTGCAGCTCAAAGGCCCCATTGGCCGAACGCGACCAGATCTCCCAGCCGCTCTCGCCGGGAAGAATGATTACATGGTTGTTGGATTTGCTCACGAGGGCTTGCGAGTAGGGTTCAGGGAAGGATTTCTTGGGTTCTTAACAGCAAGGCTGGCTTGGTGCCGTTGCGGTTGCGCAGGATGAGGGTGGTGCGTCGACGGGCCTCTCCGGCCCAGCCGATGCTCTCAATACGCACGGTCGTGTCATTGATCGTGAAGCGCTGCGTCAGCAGAGGGTCGAGTGTAGGGTCAATTCCCAGAAGCGCAAGAGCGCTGCCGACATCCTTGAAGGGCTCATCATCCTCGCTGTTACGGATGCCGTCGCGCCCCTCCACTGCCTCGATCACGAGCAGGGCCTGTTCAATCGGGCACTCTGCCGCCATGGCGATGAACTCGGCGCTGGCATCATTGAGGTCGAGTTGGCCGCTGCTCCATACGGTGAACCAATCACGCCAATCCGGCTGCAGGGCCTCAAGTCGATCCATGCCAACGACCAGTCGCATTTCATCGAGATTGTAGTATGGACGGTTGAAAGGTTGGTTAAGCCTGCCGGCTTGTTCGTATTGCTCGGCCTCCGCACCCTTGATTGAGACCTGGTCATCGCCATCGAACCAATCGGTGAGCGCATCGACCAGAGCCTCGGACTCGTCAAGCTCCATGCCCCATTGGGTAAACATGGTATTGAGCAGATCGGTGTCGCGGCCGGCGATGATGGCATTGATATTGAAACGCTGACCTTCCGAACTGAGCGTTACCTGGTAGCCCTCCTGCTTTTGCTCATCTTCAAAGTAAAGCAGCGGATCGGTGCGTTCGATGAGCGGGTGCGAGCCGATGGCAATGCCCATTTCCGCCATGTGCTTGGCGCGTGCACCGTGAATGGTGGAGGCGGCAACACTCATGTCGAAGGAGATGACCTTGAGCGCTGTGATGCTCGCAACGGCAAGAATGGCAATCAGCCACAGGACGGCCATCAGGGCAGCTCCACGATGATGGGATGGATGGGCGTTTCTCATCGGCCACCTCCTGGATTGACTGGGTTATCCAAATCAATGATCACGCCGCTTCCGCCATGCCCGGGGATGGTCGGATCGTCACCGGGGGCATTGGGCTGCACGCCCGCGCCCAACTGGCGCATCACGACTTCGGGGTTCTGTTTGGGTGGTAGCCAGAAGACATGACGAATGGCTTCACCTTCGGCGCCAATGGCCAACTGCAACTCAATCTGCAAGGGCAAGCGCCCCCGCTCCTCCCAATCGTAGAGCCATTCCATGGTGTTGCTGTCGAGCACACGCCATTCGAAGTAAGCCACATCGCGCAGCAGCACTATTTCCGCATAAGGTTCTTCCGGCGTGGCGGTGCTGTCAAAGGACGAGCCTGAGCCTTCCAGAATCTCATTCTCGTAGTAGCGCAGCACCACATCGAGATCACCTCTGCGAGTCGGCACAGTTGAAATCTGGATTGCCTTGGCCAGCAGATCCTGCCCACCCCAGCTGAATGTGGCGGGCGCTTCCTGCAGGGTGAAATCCGAGAGATACGTATTGCCGCTTTGTTCGCTGAGCAATTCTAGGCGCACATTGCCAGGCAGGGAGGCCAAACGGCGGCTCAGAAACTCAAAGAAGGCCTGCTGGTGCATTTCCTCGCCCTGGGACTTGATGATGGCCTGACTCAGGCTCAGCGAGCCACGCGCAATGGCGAGCACCATGCCTGCGATCGCCGCCATCAATACCAGTGCGGTCATCACCTCAAACAAGGTGAAGCCCGACGACTTGGCTGCGCAATGGTTCTTCAAATTAGTTGGCTTTCGGGAGAAGGGTGGCAGGGATTCAGGGCTGATAGAGGCGTGCGTAGCGCCAGGTTTCGACTTCGCGCTCCTGCCAGGCGCCGGCCTCGTACCAACGAGCGGAAATGCGGATGCGAAACATCTCGTTGAGGGTTTCGCCCTCCTCGTTTTCAAGATCTTCGATGGGTTCCACCGACGCAAGGATGTCGATCTTGCCTTCCCCAGCCACATCACTCATTTCTCCGGGCTCGAGCACGGGCAAGGATAGGATTTCATTGAGCGCACTCTCCAGGATGCGGGTCACCCGCAATTGCTCACGCGCTTGGGAGGCCGCCTGCGACATCTGGTGCAGCGCGATCACAAAACCGGTGGTCGCCATCGAAAACACCGCCAGCGCGAGAATCATCTCGAGCAAGAGAAAAGCCTTGCGGGGCCTTGGTTGGGAGGCGGCATTTGTCATCGGTTCTCAAAGTATAGCGTATCGATGGCGGCGGTCAGCGGATTGAACTCCATGGAAATGCTGCCGCCTTCCAGAGCGAATTCGAGGGCAATGGGCTCACTGAGACCATCAGGATCAAACCGCCACAACTGCTTGGTTCCATCATCAATTTCAACCCATTCGTCACTGTCCCAGCGCCGCATTTGCGATGCCATGCCATTGTCGAGGCTCAACTCCCAGCGCACAGCTCCCCCGGACTGGACATCACTCTCCATTTCGATCCGGTCTTCCCAGTCCGCAAGCTCTTCTCCTCCGATGGCTTCGGCCCATGGCATCAGACGCACCATGCCGGGACTGAATTCCAAGGCGTAGGGAATCTGCTTGAGGATGGCCGTGGAGCGGGCGCGCTTGGCAAGGCCCTCGACTTCACGCGAAGCCTTCTTGAGGGCATATTCATCGGAGGAAAAGACCATCACGCCGAGCGCACCACCCATGATGATAGCGGCAATCATCAGGACGATGACGATTTCTAGCAGCGTGAAGCCCGCGCGATCCTCACATCTTTTGACTATTGATGTCATCATCGTTGCCTTCCTGGCCATCGGAACCGAGGCTGATGATCTCAGGAGACGAGGTATCGATCTTGCCCGGGAAACGGTAGATGTAATCGCGGCCCCAAGGATCTTGCACGATTTTGATCTTCTTGTTCTTGCTCGCCAACTCGGCAAGGCCCTCAGCCGTGCTGGGGTAGCGGTTGGTGTTGATCTTGTAGAGCTCAAGCGCGGACAGGTAGGCATTGATATCAGCCTTCGCCTGCTGCGGCTTGGCGCCTTCGGCAAGACCACGCATCGCAAAGATGGCACCGCCCATGATCATGGCGATGATGCCGAGCACGATGACCATTTCGAGCAGAGTAAAACCGACCCGCTGGAAGCGACGGCGAATGAAGCGTTGGGAATGGATGTTCATGGGACAAGAGGGAGGGTTTCTCATGGGACGGGAGGGAGGGTTTCTGGAAGGTGATGGGGTGTCAATTGAGGATCAAAGGCAGGCAAACAGGAGTGCAGGGCCCATCGAAAGCCCCCTTGGGGTTAACTTTAGAGCGGCCCCAGCACTTTCACGCGTCTTTTTTTGTCATCAAAGGCCAAAATAGCCCGGAAACACGGGGACAAGCTCAACGCGCCCGGACGCATGCCAATATCAGATTGATGTTGTGGCGCAGGCCCTATTCAGAAGCTGGGCTTGGTGACGAAACGGTAACCATTCGTGCTGCAGAGCCCATCACCAGCCGGTGAAATCCCCATAGTGCAAGTAATCCTCCTACTCCTCTGCCATGAAGCGCTCGTCGTAGGGCGTTTCTTCTTCGACCCAATCGGATGCCAGCACGCGCTTGATCTCGAATTGATTGGCCATGTCACCCTCCACTCTTTGGAGTCGTACCATGGCACGACGCAGGAGCCCTTTCTTGGCTTGTGAGTCGATGATATTGACCATGCTTATTCGTCGGATCTGCTCCAAAGCGCGGTGCTGCGCGGAATCAGGGCGACAATATCCAAAGATCGGCACATCAGATGTGATCGAAGTGAGAGCATAACAAATCCACTTATCATCGCTGAATCGGCCGTTGAAATAGCGATCCTCAATGAAGGTGACACGAGCCTCGCCTTCTATGACCTTTCCGTCCAGAAACTCAGACCACGGCGGATTGCAAATGCAGGCGAAGGCCTCAAAGTTCAGCTTCCACTTACCAGCTGGATCGGGAGTCAAGATGGCGAGCCGCTTGTCGAGATCGCCATCCCGCGTCCACATGAAGGCGACATTGACCATCGCTTTGCTGCCATGGGTCGGATTGCCAATCCAGAACAGGGCCTGGTCCTCCTTACCGGGCAATGCCAGCTCAATGAGAAAATCGAGAACATCCTGCTCCTTCGCTTCGCCCAGGTGAAAATATTCCTGCACGCCAGCCACATCCACCACCGATAAGGCTGCATCGACTCGTTGCCGTGAGGTATTTTGATCCAAATCCTCGAAGAGCTGGGTGGTGGTGACTGCCAATACCTGAGAATGGCGCACATTCTTTGAATTGGCGTCCGCTCTCTGATTTGAATGTTTTTGGCTCCAGACGACAAAAGTGCCAATGATGACGATCAGCACTGCCATACTCGCCAAGGCCATGAAGGCGGTGAGCTTTTTGAGATCCTTGGTTTGGACTTGGTTTGGAGCTCGACGTCGCCGTTTGATGGGCACGTTCTCCTGAGCTTCCAAGCGTGTTTCCGCTTTGGCAAGACCCTCAGGCTTCTCTTTGGATTCAGAGCGGTTGATGCCGATTTGTACGTCCTTCTTGGCCATGGTGTTTTATACTGCTCCTATCTGAACTTTAGCCAAGACAACTTACAAGGTTTTCAGAGGGCGGAACTGCGCGATAGCTCGTGCATAAAAAAAGAGGCGGGCTGCATGCCCGCCTCTTTGAGAGTTCTCAAAGAGCCCGTTAGTCATTGCGGCGGCGGCGCAAGAGAAGCAGTGCTCCAAAGCCACCGATGAGAGCTGCGGAAGGCTCCGGGATGACAGTAGAAAGCTGGTAGGAATTGGATGCTCCAAGAGCAGGATTGCCACCGTTCACACCAGGATCTTGGAAGTAGGCAATGCCTGATGCATCAAAGCTGTTACTACCGAAGAGCGCTGTGAGCCCAGCCCCAGTCTGCAAATCAAGTCCAAAATCGCCTCCCGGGTCCGCAGCAAAGAGCGTGGATGATTCGAGGATCAGCAACTGGGTTGAGTTAGCAATGCCTGATCCGTTGCCAATAACCACTTGGATGTTCTCACCAATGAAATCGTTGTTCGTAGAACCTGTAATGATAGCAGCCCCGGGACCAACGGAGAAAAGGCCGTCCAAATTGTAGCTGCCGAGGGATACTCCGAAGGTTCCAGAAACACCCAATTGGTTCCAGTCGGCTGCAATCGCAGATGCGTCAGAGGCAGCAAAGCTTGTTAGCGTGCTGAAATATCCGACTGAGATCACGCCACCACCGTAGGGAAGGGCTGTACCGCTCTGATCAAAGACAGCTCTGCCATTATTTGCTAGAATGGTTCCACCGTCACCAGTGGTACTGACACTGATGGTGGCGGCCTGCGCGTTGGCAAGTAGCATGGCTCCGATGAAAGCAAGGTATTTAGTTTTCATTGTAAATGTGAAGTGAGGAATGAAGGAGATAGAAGGTAAAATCAGCACATGCGATTATGGAGTCCAACTGGATGGCACACCCAAGGCAGCATTGTAGGCTGATCCTGCACGTCGTTGGATGATGAGACCATTTGTCATCTCAGTGCTTCCGTTGCCGCTACCGCCGATTTCGGTCCATGCACCCGAGCCGAAGCCAGAGTCCGCGGTGTGATGGAAAATTCGGAAAGATCCAGGTGATGCGCTATTTGACATGTAAACGAGATCACCATTATTGGCGTCGCCTTTCTGGAATCCACCTGAATCAGCCAAGCCTGAATCACTGAGAGTCGTTCCAACCGGATAGACAGCAGAGATATAGTTGAAGGTATCAGGCAAACCTATTAGAGAAGGCGTGGTCTTGACTTCACCTGATACGATCAGATCATAGTTAGAACCGCTTCGGTTGAATACGTAGAGGCCGTC
>JAURCU010000051.1 GCA_030828305.1 Luteolibacter sp. | reverse complement strand
AGACGGCACGATGCTTATGGAGGACGGCAGTGCTGCTGCTCCTGGCTTGGCGTTTGCCGCTGATCTGGATACTGGATTCTTCCGGCCTGCCGCCAATCAACTTGCGATTGCGACGAACGGTGTTGAGCGCGTTGAGTTTGGCACGCACGCCGGCCACCTGCCTGACCTGCAGAGTCTCCAGTGACACGAAGCCCGAAAGTGTGTGTTTTTCCGAGACCAGCACCTGCTCTTCGTTGCGATACTCCTGGTGGGAATGGGTGATGATACCGGGAGTAATTTCCTCGTCGCTGAAGCCGTTTTGCTTGAGCAGGGCGATGATTTTTTCGCGATTGGCCTCGGACTGCTTGTAGAGTTCCGGCACCTCATCACGGGATTTGCCCGCTACCGCATAGCCAATGGTCCAATGAGCCAGGTCTGCTTCCACTCGACGCTCCGCGAGGCCTTTCACATCAGCCGTGTTGAGGGCGACCTTGGATTTGAACAGAGTCTCGCTGATGAAGTAACCGGCTACGGCCAGTCCGATGGCGAGGATGAGCGAGGGAAGGGTCAGGTGGATGGGTTTCATGCCACCTGTGAGACTGTCTTGCTGGGCCAGTCAGGGCAAGCTGCATTCATTCGCCGAATGCAAAATTTCCCCGCAGCGCAAAGTGGCTGATCTGATCGAGCAGCCAGTCCGGATTTTCCCATGGCACGCGGTGACCGCTGGCAGGTGCGACGGCATGATGGGCGCCCGCAATTAGGGCGCAGGCGCGCTCGGCAATGGCGCCAAATTTTTCGTCTTGCTCACCTGTGATCCAGAACACGGGAATCTTGATCTCAGGTAAGCGATTCCACAATGGCTCCTGTGCGCCCAGAGACCAGTCAACGAAGCTACGTGCAATTTCGCGGCGGCGCAATTGGAGGCGCGAGCGCTCTTTGCCATCGCGGATGGCGCCACCTTGAAGGATGGGCTGGCTATCCCAAGCCGCGAGGAAGTCTGGCCATGAGTCCATTAGGGCGCGAGTGGCCCACTGGGCATCGGCTGCGGCGCGTTGGGCTCGCTGTGCTTCATTCTCCAGACCGGGGTGGGCGCCGATGATGACAGCGGCCTGCCAGGGTGAGCTCTTCTCTAGCAAGGCGTGTAGGGCGAGTCGCCCGCCCATGGAGTAGCCGACCAGAATGCGGCACTGGCCACGATTGGCTTGGCCCGATGCATCGGCATTGAATGCGGCAGCAAACTCCGCAAGCCGCATCGGATCGCATTCCAGAAAACGCCAAAGATCCACCGCGCGGCTGCTGATCTGGCCCTCGGCGAGCTTGGCGCTCAACTCGCGCCAGTCCGAGGCCAGTCCAACACTGCCATGCAGGCACCAACATTCGATTGGGCCGGCTTCACGCCGTTCATCGGCCAATTTTGAATCTCGAATCACCTCGGTGTATGAGAGAAAGTGGGCGCTGCCTCAGTGAGATTCGAGATAATTGCGAAGTTGGATGAGCATCCGGTTGATATCCTCACGCATCTGCGGGTCTTCAGCCATCATGGTGAAAGCGTTCAGGGTTGCGAAGACCAAGAAGGCAACCAAACCAATCAAGGATAACCAGTAGAGGAGGGCCAGAAGGATGCCCCGCCCATCCATTTTGCGACCGGCAGCATAACCACCCGGGCAGGCGAAGAGCCGGTAGCAGAGCCACAAATTCACTATGGGAATCAAGAGTCCCAGAAACCACCAACGGGTCATCGCCAGGTTACTAAAGCGCTTCAGGGTGACCGTGATCGAGACAATGAAGATCAGCAGCGTGCCGAGCAGAGCTGTCATGGAGGCGATGGATTTCCCCAGAAAAGGCGCGGCAACAATCAGAATGGTCATCAAGACAAAGGGAAACAGGATGACGCCCAGAAAGTAGTGCAGACGGTTCGCGCCCTCAAGTTCTGCCTCTGGGATTTTCTTTCTCGCATCCTTTTTAATTGCCGGTTCATCAATGGCCTGTTTGGGCTTCGGTTTGGGGTTGTGGGCTTGCACTCCCTTGGGGTCGTCCGCACGAGGGGCTTGCACTCCCTTGGGGTCGTCCGCAGGGCTGGTTTGCGGCACAGCTGTCGTTGCTGCTGTTGGGGTGGGAACGGCAACCGCCTGCGGGCTAGGCTGAGCGTTGGCAGCGGGTGTGGCCACGGCTTCCGAAGGGGCAAGGGGTGTCGGATGGGAGTGGGGACTCGGCACCGCTTCAAGCTTAGAGTTTGGCGTGAAGATATCGCGCATCTGACCGACGGGCATCCAGTTGGCCATGCCTTCTTTCCAAACCATGTCATTGACCGGGTGAAGCTCATTAACCCTGGCTTGCAGCTCCGAAAAGGGAACCGGGCCATGTTGCTGTCCAGCCTGCGAGTAGAACCAGACTTCTTCCGGATTTTCTGCCATTGCCCATTATTAAGCGCAAGCCCTCTGCACTGTCAAATCATGGACTAATTGGAGGCGTTACGCGATGAAAGTGGGTCATGGATGCAGCGGATGGAATGATGCGCGGCGCGATGGGCGGGATCTGACTTGTGAGAAGTCACACTCAATTTCAGTATCTTGTGCCATGAAACGGTTGATCCCATTGTTTTGCATGTTCCCTCTTAATCTGGTTGCCGGCCCGGCAGCCGAGATGAAGGCCGCCACTGAGCACTTATTGCATGGGATCAGTGCGGAGCAGAAAAAAACATTGATGGCGCCCATGGCCGATGCCCAGCGCGAGAACTTTCGCTATACTCCCCGCGACCGTGCCGGACTGCTTTTCAAGGAACTGGATGCCAAGCAGCGCGAGGCGGTCCTCGTCCTGCTCAAAACCGCGATGAGTGAAAAGGGCCTACTCAAGAGCCAACAGGTCATGATGCTTGAGGGGGTCCTTGCTGATTTGGAGAAGCGTCCGGAGTTTCGTGATCCCGAAAAGTATTGGGTGGCCGTGTTTGGAACGCCCGGCGACCCCGATGGATGGAGTTGGAAGTTTGAGGGCCATCACCTCTCGCTCAATTTTACTATCGTCGGCGACAAGGTGGCGCTGACCCCCTCCTTCATGGGCTCCAACCCGGGCGAGGTGAAAGAAGGCGAGCACAAGGGTCTGCGCGTGCTGGCGGACGAGGAAGATATGGCACGTGCCCTTGCTCTCGCTCTGCTCAAGGCCGGCAAAAAGGAAGCGCTCTACACCGACAAGGCGCCGGCTGAAATTCTTACCCGCGAGAAGCGCAAGGCGACCCCGCTCAAGGTCGAGGGTCTTTCAGCGGGCAGGATGAGTGAGGCGGAGCAGGCCATGCTTATCGGGTTGCTCAAGGTGTATCTGCAAAGATATCGCCCAGAACTGGCGGAGATGGAGATGAAAGCCATTGGTGAGGACGGCATCGACACTCTGACATTCGCCTGGGCGGGCAGCCTCAACAAAGGGGAGGCCTGGTATTACAAAGTGCAAGGCAAGAGTTTCCTGATGGAGGCCGCAAACTCGCAGAACAACGCCAACCACGTGCACGCCGTGTGGCGCAAGTTTGACGGTGACTTCGGCCGCGATATCCTTGGTGAGCACTTCAAGGGGCACGAGCATTGAATCGTTTCTGTGTTGGCAGTCATGTGTCTGCCGCCTAGCCTTGAGTCTTCGGATGTCCGCCCACCATTTTCACTTTATCGGCATTTGCGGCACCGCCATGGGGGCGGTGGCAGCAGCCATGAAACAGCGCGGTCATGTGGTGAGCGGCTCGGATGCCAAGGTTTACCCACCCATGTCGGACTTTCTTCGTGACCAGGGCATCCAACTCTGTGACGGCTACGCCGCTGAAAACATCCCCGCCGACGCCGATGTGGTGGTGATCGGCAATGCCATTTCCAGGGGCAATCCCGAGGCGGAGGCCGTGCTCGAGCGCAAGCTGCTCTATCAATCCCTGCCCGAGGTGATGAAGGAGCACTTCCTGCGCGGCAAACGCAACTTCGTGGTGTCGGGCACCCACGGCAAGACGACCACTTCGGCCATGCTCGCCTGGTTGTTGCAATCCGCGGGCAAGGAGCCCGGTTTCATGATCGGTGGCCTGCCGCGCAATCTCGGGCGTGGTGCGAGCTTTGCCGACTCGGAGTTCAATGTGCTTGAAGGAGACGAATACGACACCGCCTTCTTCGACAAGCGCTCCAAGTTCCTGCATTATCTTCCCGAATGCCTCATCATCAACAACATCGAGTTTGATCACGCCGACATCTACGATTCGCTCGCGCAAATCCAGCTCAGCTTCAAGCGTCTACTCAACGTGGTGCCCCTCAACGGCATGGCCTTTGTCAATGGGGACGAAGCCAACGTGCTTGAGGTCATCGAAGGGTCGCCCGCACCCGTGACCACGGTCGGCATCGGCGAGAGCAATGCTCTGCGTATCGAGAACGTCCGCTACGAAGGCGAGAATAGCGCCTTCATGCTAGGTGGCGTGGATTACAAGATTCCCATGAGTGGAGAGTTCAATGTGCGCAACGCGGCGATGGCCGTGGCTGCGGCAAGCTTCGCCGGACTTTCCGAAGATCAAATTCGCGCGGGTCTGGTTAGCTTCGAGGGCATCGCCCGCCGTCAGGAACTGCGCGGTGTGGCCAATGGCATCAGGGTGATTGACGACTTCGCCCACCACCCGACCGCCATCAGCCTTGCCATCGACAGCCTGCGTCAGCGCTACCCCGGTCGCCTGTGGATTCTCTTTGAGCCGCGCTCCAACACCACCCGACGCTCGGTCTTCCAGAAAGAGCTCGCCGAGGCCCTGGCCAAGGCCGACATCGCGGTGGTTGCCGCCCTTACCGATCTCGATAAGATTCCCGAGGCCGAGCGCCTCGATCCGGCCAAGCTGTCGGCCGACATCGCCGAGTTGGGCGGTGAGGGCCACTACATTGATGGAGTGGATGCCATCGTCGAGCATGTCAAAGCTTGCGCCATGCAGGGCGATGTCGTTGCAGTGCTCTCCAACGGAGGTTTTGGCGGCATCCACGACAAGCTGCTTGCGGCCTTGGTTTGAGGTATTTTCGGCTTTTTCTCTTGTGACTTGACCCAAACCCGCGAGATGGGCAGGGTTCCGCCCCGCTTGGGCCCTGTCGGCCCTGCAATTAAAGAAGGAACACAAGCACTCTCTCAACCTGACCACCCTCCTATCCCATGGCTGCAAAGATCTACACCAATAAGGACGCCACCCTCGCCTCCATCAAAAAGAAGACTCTCGCTGTGATTGGCTTTGGCTCTCAAGGCCACGCCCATGCACTCAACCTCAAGGATAGCGGCTGCAATGTCATCATTGGTCTTTACAAGAATTCCAAGTCGCGTCCCGTCGCCAAGAAGCTCGGTTTCAAGGTCATGGATACCGCCGATGCCGTGAAGAGCGCTGACGTGATTTTCGTTGCCACTCCCGACACCGTCATCCCCAAGGTCTACGAGAAGGACATCGCTCCCAACCTGACCAAGGGCAAAACACTACTCTTCTCCCACGGCTTCGCCGTCCACTTCAAACTCATCAAGCTGCCCAAGGACATCGACGTCATCCTCGTCGCCCCCAAGGGCCCGGGCCACACCGTCCGCTCGCAGTATCTCGCCGGCAAGGGTGTTCCCGGACTCATCGCAATCCAACAGGATGTTTCCGGCAAGGCCAAGAAGGTGGCCCTTGCGTGGGCCCGCGGCATCGGCTGCACCCGCGCCGGCGTATTCGAGACCAACTTTCGTGAAGAAACCGTCACTGACCTCTTCGGAGAACAGGTGGTGCTTTGTGGTGGCGCTTCCGCACTGGTGAAGTCTGGCTTCGAAACCCTCGTGGAGGCCGGTTACCAGCCCGAGATGGCCTACTTCGAATGTCTCCATGAGCTCAAGCTCATCGTCGACTTGATGATCGAGCAAGGCATCGCCGGCATGCGCTTCTCAGTCTCCGAGACCGCCGAATGGGGTGACGTTTCAGTCGGCCCCAAGATCATTGACGCTTCCGTCAAGAAGCGCATGAAGAAACAACTCAAGGAAATCGAAAGCGGCAAGTTCGCCAAGGAGTGGATGGCTGAATACGAAGGCGGCTACAAAGTCTTCAACAAGATCCGCAAGAGCGAAGCCGCTCACCAGATCGAGAAGGTCGGCGCCAAGTTGCGCTCCACCATGAGCTGGCTCAAGGCTTCCAAGATCAAGAAGGGTGCCAGCCAGGCCTCGCTCATCTCGGGCTCCAATTAGGAGCCTCAAGGAAACTTCACCAAGCCCGCTTCCCTCGCAGGGAGCGGGCTTTTTTGTTCTCAGATCCGAAGTCCAGAGCGAGCTTTGCCGGATCGGGATGCATGATCTTGGGTCTTGCTGGCGAAGCATCTGCGATGCGCCATATTTTAGCCGGGCAGTTGAATTCAAAGGGCCGGCGATAGCCATTGTTTGGGCAGGCCTCGGGGGCCCTACGCGATGACGTGGTCCGGGCCTACGTGATCAGGGGATATGGCTTTTGATGATCGGTGGTATTGTCATGCCAGCTGAGAGAAATTCCGACGATCTCGTCTCAGCCATTTGCCATCAAGCTCCATCTCATTACCCGTCTTTGCAACGCTGCCCTTGCTGCTCCCGCGCAGCCAACAAAGCCAACCAGACATCAACCCGTATCGAATTTTTAGACCTGTGTGTGTGGTCTTAATCAAAAACCCCGCAACCCGATGAGGGTTGCGGGGTTTTTTCATTGAGCGAAGTAGGTTTTTATTCATCCATGAGCTTGGTGGGTGGCGTGCTTGATATATCCTAGGCTCATGAGCGAGGCCCAACGTTTAATCTTTCGAAACACGGGCGTGCCCGTGGATTCGCTTGAAGTGGAGTCCTTCACTCCGGCATCTCCAGAAGAAGGCGAGGTAATCGTTCGAATGCTCGCCTCGCCCATCAACCCGGCTGATCTCAACACCATCGAGGGCACCTACGGAGTCATGCTAGATCTGCCCGGTGTGCCGGGTGTTGAGGGTTGCGGCGTGATTGAGAAGAGTCAGGCAGATGGCTTCAAGGAGGGGGATCGTGTGATCTTTCTGGAGCGAGCCAACACTTGGGCGACTCACACTACGGTGCCTGCCTGCTGCCTTTTCAAGCTACCAGCCAAAATGGATTCCCTGCAGGCGGCCATGCTCAAAGTTAACCCGGCCACCGCCTGGCGCCTGCTGCACGGCTTTGCCGAGCTCAAGGAAGGTGACTGGGTTGTTCAAAACCTCGGCAATTCAGCGGTCGGTCGCTGCGTGATCCAGATCGCGCGTGACATGGGTGTGAAAACCATCTCCTTGGTGCGCCGGCAAGAAGTGATGGCCGAGCTCAAGGAATTGGGTGCGCATGCCGTGCTCCTCGATGACGAGGACGGAGTGGCTGCTGCAAAGGAGTTGATGGGGGGGAGTAAGGCCCTTCTCGCTTTCAATGCGGTAGGTGGTGAGAGCTCATTGCGCGTGATGAAGCTTCTGGATGAGGGAGGCACGCACATCACCTATGGCGCCATGGGTCGCAAACCGGTGACCGTCGGCAACGGCCAACTCATCTTCAAGGGCATCACGGTGACGGGCTTGTGGGTGACCCGCTGGCTCGAAAAAGCCGGCGTGGGCGAGGTGCGCGCTGTCTATCAGCAGCTGGCCGATCGGGTCGCTGCGGGCAAGATCGTGCAAGCGGTGGACAGGACCTACCCGCTTGCCGAGTTCAAGTCGGCCATCGAGCGACTCGACTCCCCTGATCGGGATGGTAAGGTGCTCTTTAGCTGCCAGTGATTCATGGTCAGTCCCTGACGACCTTGATGCGCTGACCTGCGAGCCAGGTGCGGATGAAATCCCGGTTCGCCGTCAGATTGCCCAGCATGCGTGTCTTGGAGCGCTGCAGGACCCCGGCCTCCTCGGGGGATTCGTCGACCACGGCCCAGGGTTTGGAGCCTGAGGAATGGATGAAGCGAAAGCTGTCCGCCTGATTGACGATGAAGGCGACGTGGGTATCCAGGCCGCAGATGTAGACCCCAGCGGGCTGATCGGTCATGCCGCTGACGAAGGCTTCATAGTCCTGATTGTAGGCGAGGGTAGTATCCTGCTTGTCGATGAAGGTGCGGATGATGTTGGACGAAGGTTGCTGGGCCAGACGAAAGCGATTCACATCAAGGCCGGCGTCGCGAAGCACCGTGGAGACAAAGTAACCGCATGCAATCTTGCCCTCTCCCGGTTTTGAGGCGATGCCATTGAAGTCCCACTTGGTGCCGATCCAGCAGCGCATCATGGCAGGCAGGCTGTGTTCGAGTATGACCCGCGCTTCATTTTCGATGGCCTCTTTTTGCGCGGCGGTGGCGGCCTTCCTATGGCGGGTGTAAAGTTCAGAGCGCCACTCTTGGAGTTGAGCGCAAAGCACTTCGTAACTGGCGGCATCCGGCATGGGTGGCTTGGCGCCTATGTCGTTTTGCACGATGCGTGACTCGATCCATTCTTGGGCTGCCACCAGGATGTGCTGGCGTTTCATCCATCCGAATGTGAGGGCAATGCCAACAAGCGCAAGCAGCAGGATGGCTATGGTCAGGGCAATGCGTTTAATCAACGGCCTCATCCCATGTGTTCGAGAAGTTTGCGAAAGCGCGGCAGAACCTTACGAAACAGTGAATTGCTGCCGCCGCGAGAGAGCTGTTGGCCGACGAGGTCCTGCGGGCTTACTGGATCGGCGGGAGTCAGCGAGCTGGCCTGATGTTTGCCGGCTTCGATACGGCGCTCGATGTGCGCGCCATTGGGCAACTGTTGAACCGTGGCCATGACCTTGCCCATGCTCAGTTGGATGGATTGGAGGGCCGGCCCGTCGCGGTTCGGTTCAAGCACCACTTCGATGTCGCATCCCTTGGCAGACTGGAAGCTGAAAGAGGACATGATGGGGTGGTCCTGCCATCCGGCCTGTGTCGCCAGCCATGCGAGCAGTTGCAGCGCGCAGTTGCGGTGATCTCGGTGGTAATGAATGATGATGCGCTCGATTTCGGGCAGCGCGTCGCGGGCGATGGCATCATCGAAGAGGCTGGCGATGCCAAGCCTAAACTGCCAGCTGCGCGACCATTCGAGATCGTGCAGGGTGAGTTCGTGGTTCACGTGGCTCACTGATTCGATGCGATCGAAAGACTTGGCCGGGTTTTCCCAGCAGGAGCTGTCGACCACCAGACGGTTGATCACCACTGCGAGCCTTTCGCTGAGCAGGTCGCTGATTTCACCCTGCCACCAGAGGGTGAGTGGCAGGTCGGAATTGAGGTGGGCGAAGACGGTGTTGCGGAAACGGCCGGTAACCACACCGGTGAGGTGAAAGGCGACCTGTTCGCAGCACACGGTTTTTTTGCCTTGGGCCAGATGGCAGTGGGCGGTGATCCAGGCGCGTATGGTTGGCTCACTGATGCTGCGGTCGACCTCGGTGAGTATTGCTCGACAGGCGTGATCGCGGGTGAGTTCGCGCACGATGGCGGAGTTTTCAAGCAGGGCGCCCGGCTTCTCGGAGAATACCACCAGATTCATCAGAGATGCATTGGTGCGCGCTTCATCTTGTTCCCACAATTGACGCAAAGCCTTGTCGATTTCTGATACCTTCACTTCCAAGCCCAGTTCGGGGCAGGGGGAGGGGATGGTGGTGCAGTCATTCATGTGCGACAACAGCCTGTCCCAGATTGCTTCGGGAGGCAAGTCGGTGCGTTGCAGGCTTTTTTGAGCTCCCCAGAGCATGGCCTTGCCCGGCGGCAACGAATCATCGAAATGCCGCAGGAGATGCGGGCCTGCTGAAGGCAAGATGATTCCGATGATCCTGAGAGCTTCGTCCTTTGCCAGATGCCTGTGGCGTGTTCACATTTGGCTCTACCGATGAGCCAACTCCCACCATTTATTCTGGCCATGCGCCCCAAGACCCTGCCTGCAGCTGTGGTGCCGGTGTGGGTGGGCTGCGTGCTGGCCTGGAAGTTGAGTGGTCGCTTCGACGGGCTGCTGCTCCTCGCCACATTGCTGGGAGCGCTCTTCATCCAGATTGCCACCAACTTTTTTAACGATGCCATCGATGCGAGCAAGGGAGCAGATACAGGTAATCGCCTGGGGCCGCAGCGCGTCACGGCGAGTGGTTTGATGTCCCCGCGAGCCGTGATGAAACTCGGCTTGCTTTTCCTGCTGCTCGCCACGTCCTGTGGTGGTTATCTGGTGCTGGAATGCGGCTGGCCCATATTGGCTATCGGAATTCCATCCCTGTTTCTGGCGTATGGCTATACGGGCGGACCCTTCCCCCTGGCGTACCGAGGCATGGGGGAGTTGTTTGTGATCGTTTTTTTCGGTCTGGTGGCAGTGGGGGGCACAGTTTTTGTGCAAATGGGCAGCTGGCCGCCTGAAGCTGTCCTGTTGGGAGCTCAAGTAGGATTGCTCTCGGCGGCGCTCATCTCCATCAACAATTTTCGCGACCGCGAGGAAGATGCGAATACCGGCAAGCGGACCCTCGCCGTGCGCTTCGGCCCGAAGTTTGCTGCAGGCTTGATCTGGATTGAAATCAAGTTGGCCGCCTTTCTCGGGCTGTTTTGGATTGTCTGGGGTATTCCTGAGTTGCTGGTTGCCAGCCTGCCTGTGATGGCCGTCGGCATGCGTATTCTGTGGGGAGTGCTCACCCAAGCACCATCCACCTTCAATCGTTTGTTGGCCCTTGCGGGCTTGCAGCTTCTCCTTTTTGCAATTTGCTTCCACGTCCTTGCGAGTCTTTCGTCTGCTGCATGAACCAAGCCGAGACCAAGCCTCTGATATCGCGCTACCGCCTCAAGGCGCGGGGCTTTCTCAATTCCATTTCCAAAAGGCGGGAATTCGAGGGTGTTCTGATTCAGCTCGATGGTGGCTTTGCCTGTCTTCATCCCTGGCCCGAACTCGGGGATCCGCCGCTTGAGAAGTGCCTCGCCGATTTGAAGGGTGCGCGCCGCTGGCCGGTGGTCAAGCGCGCCATCCGGTGCGCCCAGTATGACCGCGCCGCGCGCGAAAACGAAGACTCGCTCTTTGAGGATATGGACGTGCCGGACAGTCATGCCACCCTTGCCGCTGCCGAGCAGGAGCAGGTCGCCGCTGCCCAAGGGGCGGGATTTGGCATCATCAAGGTCAAGTTCGGTCACGACCACCGCAAGGAGGCCGAGTGGTTCAATGAGGCCATCGACCAATTTCCGACCTTGCGTTGGCGCCTCGACTTCAATGAGGCCATTTCCTCGGAGCAGGCCGGAGAATTTCTCAAATGGCTGGAAGCTCCCAGCCGCCACGCCATCGACTTCATTGAAGATCCCTGTCCTTATTCGCCCAAGCAATGGTCCGGGCTGTTTAGGCAATTTCGCGTGCCTCTGGCAGTGGATCGTGAATCATCGCCACACAGCGAGGCCGCACAAGTGATGGTGATCAAGCCAGCGGTTGACGAGCCGCTGCTTCTTGCTGAGGCAGCCCTGCAGCACCAGCAGCGCATCGTGGTCACCAGCTACATGGAGCACCCCGTTGGCCAGGCCTTTGCCGCTTGGGAGGCGGCGCGCCTCAATTTGCAGCTACCCGGAGCCGTGGGCATCTCCGGACTGCAAACCCAGCATCTTTTTGAACCCGATGCCTTTGCCGAGATGCTCGGCGAGTGGTCGCCCACCTTCACGCCTCCCCCGGGTAGCGGCATCGGGTTTGACGATCTCTTTGAAACCCTGCCATGGACGCGACTTTAC
This sequence comes from Luteolibacter sp., assembly GCA_030828305.1. Taxonomy (GTDB): domain Bacteria; phylum Verrucomicrobiota; class Verrucomicrobiia; order Verrucomicrobiales; family Akkermansiaceae; genus Luteolibacter. Next base: position 7,210 of record JAURCU010000051.1, on the reverse strand, counting down.
TGACTCGGGACAGCTTCTGGGATGAGAAAAAGCCGGTTGCGATTGCGGCGCCCGGCAAGCGGCCCCCTGTGCTGACAAAGGCACCTCCTCTGGTGTTTTTCCAGACTTCTGGAAGCATGGGCAAACCAAGGTGGGTGGGTCTGTCACGTCACGCGCTTGAATACTCCGCGATGATGGTTAACGCCCGCCTGCAAGTGGATGAAAACAGCGTCTGGGGCTTGGCGCTGCCCTTGCATCACGTCGGCGGCATGGGGGTGGTGGCTCGGGCCCACGAAGCTGGCTGTGGCCTAGAACTCTTTTCCCAGAACTGGCAGGAGCACAATTTTGTCGGTTGGGTGGAAAACCACAAAGTCACCCACACTTCGCTGGTTCCCACTCAGTTGCACGACATTGTACTAGGCGGGTTGCGAGCACCCAATTGCCTGAAGGCCGTGGTAGTCGGCGGCGGACAACTCAACGAGGAAACCGGGGAAACGGCACGGGGTCTCGGCTGGCCCATTCTCACCAGCTACGGCATGACTGAGGCGGGTTCGCAGATTGCGACCCAAGGCATGGAATGCCTCCGCCAGTTCTACAGCAACGCACCCATCGAGAAGCTAGCCCACTGGGAATGGCGCATCGCGGACAACGGCTGCCTGGCCATCAAGGGCGAGGCGCTCTTTGATGGCATCCTTACAAAGAAAGAGGATGAGTGGGTTTATCAGCAGCGAGAGAGTGATTGGTTCGTCACCAATGATCGCGCTGAGTTGAGTGACGCCGGGATGACTTATCTGGGTCGTGCCGATTTGCGGGTCAAGGTATTGGGGGAATTGGTCAACCTTGAGCAAGTGGAGGAGCGCCTGGCTTTTTTCTCTTTTCACCGAATCCGCCGCGACAGCGTGGTGGTGCTGGCCCTGCCCGATGCCCGTGCCGGCAACAAGCTGGTGCCGGTTTTTGATGCTACTCTGGGCATGAACGTGGTTCAGGATGTGATGAGAACCTATCGCAACCAAATCTGCGGGGTGGAGCGCCTGCAGGAGCCGGTGCTGCTTGAGGATTTTCCCCGCACGGAGTTGGGCAAACCCAAGAGAGCCCTGATCCAGAACATGGTCGGCGCGGCCTGATGCGCCAAATACGGCTCAGGCTAGCTGCAAGCATGGCCTTGCCAAGTGCGTAGAGATTCGCTGTCATGTTACCGCTCCATATGATGCGTCTGCTCCCCATGTTTACGGCAAGCCTCGTTGCCGCGAGTGCCCTCGCTGATTCAGATGATGCCTGGATCCTGCGGGTGGGAGAGTTGCGCAAGCAGGTCGCGAATGCGGACCATCCGCTCAAAGAAAGCCAGAAACTCTTCTACCAGCTCAGCGTTGACTTCCCCATCCATGTCGACTGGGTCTTGCAGGATCACCCCTCAGAGGCCTGGAAGTTTCTCATGCCTGATCAGTTTGACGGGGTGCAAGATGTCCTCTTTTCCCGCCACGGGGTAGACAGTCTGCCAGCCTATCTCAGCGCCTGTGAAGAGCGTCGCGAGAAACGCTTGCGAGCCACCCTGGATCGTTGGGCACCCTTCGTCTTTGCCGAGGGAACAACCCACCGCATGTCCTTCATCGGCTACACCGAGGGCTTGTCGGATGCGCGTCACGAGCGTTTCTTCAAGCCGGGATCGCGACTGAGCGTGCTCGACTTTGCGGAGGGCTCAACGCATGGCGTCAGCCGACAGCTCATTGATGACCCGCACGGCATGATCCGTGACGTTGATGTGTCTTTTGATCGTCAGAAGCTGCTCTTTTCCTGGAAGAAGTCCGACCGCCTCGACGACTATCACATTTACGAATACCAGCTGGCGGACGGCTCGCTCAGGCAACTCACCAGGGGAATTGGTCGCGCCGACTACGAGCCCATCTACCTGCCTGACGGTGACATCATTTTCGCTTCCACTCGTCCCGAGCAGAGCGTGCCCTGCTGGTGGACCGAAATCAGCAACCTCTACCGCATGAACGGCGATGGCGAGTTTGTACGCCGTCTGGCCATCGACCAGGTTCATACCCTTTATCCGCAACTCATGCACAACGGCCGGGTATGCTACACCCGCTGGGATTACAATGACCGCGGCCAGAACTACCCGCATCCGGTCTTTGAGATGGATCCCGACGGCAAGGCGCAGCGCGTTTTCTACGGGGGCAACTCCTGGTTTCCGACTTCCCTACTTCATACCCGCGCCATCCCGGGCACCCACAAGGCGATCTCGATTGCCGCCGGTCATCACACCCGCCAGCGCGGCAAGCTGGTCATCGTCGACACCCAGGAAGGCCGCGATGAAGGCAAAGGCCTGCACTTCATTGCGCCCAGGCGCGAGAAGGCCTACGAGCGTGTGGATGTCGCCATGCAGTATGGCGACCAGTTCCGCTACCCATTTGCCTTTTCCGAAGACGAGTTCCTTGTCAGCTACACTCCCGACTACGGATTTGATCCCCATCAACTCGAGGGCGTCAAGCAGCGCTACCATTTCAAGGACTTCGAGCACTACGGCCTCTACTGGATCAATGCCGATGGCGAGCGCGAGCTCCTGCACCGCGCCGCGGATCTGGGTGTGCTGCGTCCCATGCCGCTGGGTGATCGCATTCAGCCGCCGCTGATCAAGGAGCGCATCGACTACACAAGCAAAAGCGCGAGCTACTACGTCCACGACGTCTATCGCGGCATTGGCCTCAAGGGAGTGGAGCGCGGCGAGGCCAAGAAAATTCGGGTGGTGCGCCTCAATTACCGCGCCGCTGGAGTTGGCAAGACCCACAATCGGGGTGAGGGCGGAGGCTCCATCAACTCGGCGCCGGTGGGCATTGCCAACGCGAGTTGGGACATCAAGGAGATCTTGGGCGATGCCGACATTCATGAGGATGGCTCGGCCTTCTTCGAGGTGCCGCCCATGGAGTCCATTTACCTGCAGGTGCTCGATGGCAAGGGCCGCGTCCTGCAGACCACGCGCACCTGGGACACCTTGCGTCCCGGAGAACAAAAGTCCTGTATGGGTTGCCACGACAAGAGCACGCCGAGCTTTGAGGGCTTCACTGACGTGCCGACGCTCGCCATCAAGCAGGGCATGCAGAAACTTCAGCCCTTCTACGGGGAGAGCCGAGGATTCAGCTTCAACATGGAGGTTCAACCCATTCTCGACCAACACTGCGTGAAGTGCCACGACGGCAGCAAGGAGCGGCTGATGGATTTGACCGCCACACCCGTCAAGGACGCCTCCATGAACAAGCGCTTCTGGTCCAAGGCCTACCTCAATCTTACCGAGGCCACCCGCGACAAGAACGGCAACTACACCGCGACTCCCGAGCAAGGTATCGTAACTTGGATCAGCAAGATGTCGCGTCCTACCGAGCTTGCGCATTCACAGGGCTCCGTCAAAAGCCCGCTCATCCATATGCTCGATGATGGCCACCACGATGTGAAACTCAGTAAAGAGGAGTATCACAAGCTCGTGGCCTGGATTGACCTGCTCGTGCCCTTCTGTGGCACTTACCGCGAGGCGGGCGATTGGAGTGAAAAGGATCACGACTACTACAGTTACTATGAAACCAAGCGCAAGGCGCAGGCCTCAGAGGAACAGGCGGCGGTAGCGGCGTATCTCGATGCAATCGCTGGCAAGAAATCCGACCCGAAGCCTGCTGCCGACTTTACCCAAGCGACATACCGCGCGCTGCCGCTCAACGAGTGGAAGCCCTCTGGTGAGGGTGCATGGGCCTTGATGGAGGGGCACGAACCATCACTTATCGATCGCATCGAGTGGGACGCGGGTGCCGACTGCAAGATCGTGGTCAAGGGCAAGGAGCTCGGCAATCTAGAGTCGGGAATGCTGGTATTTGATAAACCGGCACGATCCACTGATTTGCGAATCCAGGCCGGGTTCTTGCCGTCCGAGCTTCAGCTCCACGGTGTGCAAATTCGTGAACTTCCCGAGCACGAGGGCTTCAAGCGCCATCTGGAATTTACCCATTGATGGGCTGCAGGGCCCGTATCCAACAAGGTGAAGCCAGGACACAGATTTCCTGGCCCAATAATTGCTTGTTCACTGAATTGAAGGTTGTCACTGAGGACAATCTGTAGATAGTTAGTGCATCTTGATTATCAGGGTGAAATTCATTGATTCGAGACCAGTTTCCCCATGTGCGGGCGGGAGAAGTCCGAGCTCACTCCTCGATCAGGAAGCCAAACATGCCATGGCGCTTCGTGGCATGTCCTCACCATGTTCGAACTCTGACCACATATGATCGATCGATCTGCTCAGGCGCAAAGCGCCCTATTTGAAGAAGCCTTACCTCATGCCAATCAGGAAAAACGAAAACGTAACGCAGCTCCCAAGCCTGTCGACCTCGGTCTGATCGCTCCCTCGCAGACCGTTAAAAACTACGTGTTGGATACCAATGTGCTCCTGCACGATCCGGCCTCGCTCGAGCGCTTCAAGGAAAACCATCTTTGCATCCCTTGCGATGTGCTCTCTGAGCTCGACAAATTCAAGGGCGAGCAATCGGAGCGGGGTGCCAACGCCCGCCGCGTGCATCGCCGTCTTACAGAAATGTTTTCCACCACCGAGGTGGTTACCAAAGGCGTTACCAATGAATGTGGTGGCACGGTTCGCTTGGTGATTTACGATCCGGCGGTCTGCCCGAAAAATTCCGAATTGCTCAACCGCTTCTTGCGGGTCTTTCCTGACCATCAGCGTATCGATCACCGCATCCTGGCGGCCACCATCCTGCTCATGCAGCACAACAAGGCGCCGGTGGTTCTGGTGACCAAGGATATCAATATGCAGCTAAAGGCCCGCTCGGTGGGCATCGATTGTGAGGACTACCTCAATGACAAGGTCGATGCGCGTGAAGTCTCCAACTACGAGATTTGTCGTATTGAAGTCGATGGCAACGAGTTGCAGCGCTTCGCCAGCTCTGGCAAGCTAGAGATCGAGGATGATCGCGACGAAAGTGTGGTGCTCAACCAATACGTGCTGCTCGAAGCCGGAGAGCGCCAGACCATGCCAGCCCGTTATGTGGGTAATTCCACATTCGTGAAGCTCAACTTCCCGGAGGCGCTCAAAATTCCAGATGGTCAGGCCCTCAAACCACTCAACCTCGGCCAGCGTTGTTTGATTGACGCGTTGCTCAATCCCGAGATCTCGCTGGTCACCTGTTACGGTCATGCTGGCACCGGCAAGACTTTGGTCGCCGTGGCCGCCGGCTTGCACGAGATGTTCAACCGCAAGTACAACGGCATTACCGTGAGCCGTCCGGTGGTTGCGATGGGCGGCCAGCTCGGCTTCCTGCCCGGCACATTGGATGAGAAGATGCGCCCTTGGCTGCAACCCATCCACGATGCCCTCGACCTGCTCATGCGGCCGAATTCCCCGCTCGGCCCCAAACGCAAGAAGGCCAAAGCCACTGAGAATTCCGGGGGGCCGATCAAGAAACCCTACGAGACTCTGATGGAGCAGGGTATCATTGAAATTGAAGCGCTCTGCTACATTCGCGGCCGCTCCATTCCCAACCGCTTCTTCATTTTAGATGAGGCCCAGCAACTCACTCCGCAGGAAGCCAAGACCATTGTTACGCGCATGTCACAGGACTCCAAGCTGGTGCTGGTTGGCGACCCGGCCCAGATCGACAACCCATATGTCGACAGTCGCAGTAACGGTCTGGTGTATACCCGCAACCGCCTCAAGGGTCAGCCCTTTGTCGCGCACGTGGCCTTGAATCGCGGTGAGCGTTCCGAATTGGCCGAGGCAGGCGCGAGTTTGATGTAGGTGCCTTCGGCACGTGCTTCGTCTCTCGTGCTTGGTGCTTCGTGCCGGCTTTTGAGAGCTTATGATTCCGAAGATCAAAGCGGTATCATTCCGCGAGACCACTGTCTAATTCCGCGGCAAGGTCTTAGGTTCTCGGTATTTGTATGCCTTTGCCCAATGCCTGGCAAAAGAAGTGCTCTTTTTGGCGGTTTGGCTACACCTTTGCTCGAATCGAACACCCAAGATGTCCCCGCACATCTCAAGGTGGAGAGCAGAGCGATGGTGCATGTGCAGCGTTACAAGGAGGGCAAGACTCCAATGATTGGTAATGTTGCCGAGCACATGGGAGCTTCGATCTTCAAGGAGGCGCAAGATGCATGCACCGATACAGGCGTAGGCGTCATCCACGGCGTTTGGGGCTGCCGTTTCAGGATCCGCCGCGCGAGCGCCATCCTGGTGGGTATGTAGAGCTGTGTGATTTGCATCAAAGCACCAAGCACAAAGCGCGAAGCGCGAAGGACCACAGCTCTGCAGACTTGTCACCTTCCTCCAGCAGGTAGATTCTCCCACAAGTGAAAGACGCGCTATCCATCTGGCTACTGGCCGACGGCAAGCCGGGGCATGAGAACCAGTCCCTTGGGCTGGTGGAAGCCTTGGGTCGTTTGCGTGAGCTCAGCGTGCACCGCATCGAAATTGCCCAGGTTGGCAACTTCTGGTCACGCTGGAAATGGGCGCGCGCGCAGGCCGCGGCACTGCCCATGGCTGAGCTCATCATCGCTGCCGGTCACGCCACGCATTTTGCCTTGTGGTGTCTGCGTCGGGCAAGTGGGGCCAAGGCGGTGGTGCTGATGAAGCCGAGCTTGCCCATGAGTTTTTATGACCTGTGCATCGCTCCTCGTCACGATTTTGGAGAGGGGGTCCACAGTCGGGAGGGCCTGATTCTCTCCGAGGGTGCCCTCAACCGGGTGGTGCCTGGTCTTGGCCCGCGTGAGGGCAAGCTCATCCTGCTGGGCGGGCCCTCCAAAACCCACGGTTGGGATGGCGACGCGATGATGAAGGCGCTGACGGATCTTGTGAGCACGGGGCATTGGCAGCTCACCGACTCGCGTCGCACTCCGCAGGGTTTTGTGGAGCGCATCCACAAGGAGCTGCCCCAGATCGAGATATACCCCCATCAGCAAACCGAACCTGCCTGGCTGCCTGGGATTCTCCAACAGGTTGATGAGTGCTGGGTTAGTGAGGATTCCGTCTCCATGACCTTCGAGGCCCTGAGCAGTGGCGCCAAGGTCGGCCTGCTGCCAGTGCCGCGTCTGCGTGAGGATGCACGGGTGCTGAGAGGTCTGAACGGCCTGATTCGTGAGGGGCGCCTGACACCCATGGAAAGCTGGCGCGAGAATGGTCGCGAACTGGCGGCCGCCCGACCGCTGCGTGAGGCGCAGCGCTGCGCCGAGCTGTTGC
>JAURCU010000050.1 GCA_030828305.1 Luteolibacter sp. | reverse complement strand
CGGTCTTTGCGATGACTTCGGCAACTTTGCTGAGGAAGGGCTCGTAATGCTCACCATCCGAAGCCAGTGGGGTAGGCCGACCATTGCGGCTTGGCGCAGCCACCAGTCATCATGGTCGAGCCATTTCAGCATTTTGTCGAAATGGGGAACGATCTGTTCGGGTTTGGCGCGACCCATAACGGTCATGGCGTTGAGGGTGGCCCACCAAGCCTCATCGGGGTTGTCGATCATGGCGCCAACCAACTTGAAAATCTCGGGAGTTAACGCCTCATCAGGGAACTTGGCGCTTTTGTTGGGGCCGATGAGAGCGGTGAGTGCGGTGACACGGGCACGAGGATCCTTTGATTTGAGAAGTTGAGTAACCAGATGATAGCGATTGTGGTTGTTGATGGCGCCGGCAGCAATCGAACGGATGCCATGCTCGAAGTGGTGGGCATACATCAGGAGAGTTTCATCGCTGACCTGAGGATCCCCGAGTTTTTTTAGGACCGGCTTGGAGGCATCTTCAGGCAGAAATTCCTTGGAGACATCCTGCTGTCTGGAGGGAAGGTATTCACCTGGCTCCAGGGACAGAAATATTTCGTCCGCTTGGTTACCCCACGGGCGGTCTGGAATCCGGTAAGTCTTGGAATATTTGGTTGGGGGGGCGCCATGCAAGCGCAGGGCCTTGCGTGGCAGGGTGTAGATCATGGGGATGTAAGCACCCCAACCACGCCCATCGATGGCAGTATCATTGTAGCTAACATTCCAGTCACTGACCCAGCTGAAGAGGCCGTTATGGTGGCGGGCGAGCTCATACATCCAGAGTCGCTCGTTCATGAAGGATTGGTAAGGAATTGGGCGCTTCTCGGCTACCAGGCCCATGGCACGGCCTTTCCATAGCTCGCCGATGCCACCACCGGTGTGACCGTGGAACAGCCAAGAGGTGTTGTAGAAGGCCTTGTTGGCGCAGATATCGCGCGCCTTGGCATAGACCGACTTTTCTCCATCAGGATGAAGGTTTGCGGCTGCCTGCATGGTGAAGGCCAGTCCCTCGGTCTTGCCGTTTCCGGTGAAGCCGCCTTCCGGCAGGTGATCCCCGTAGGCCACGTTGCCATGGCCGGCAAAGCGGAAGACGTGAGAGAGCGAAGTCAGCAGTGTGTGTTCATCCACATCCACACCGCATTGCTTGGCTAGCAATAGAAAGGTCACTGCATGTAAGCCGGCGGCGTTCAAGTGCCCGCCCCCCATGTAGCCATAACTGGCACCGCCGCGACCCATCCATGAGCCATTGTAGATGGTGCGCGATAGTGAGTCCGCAGCGTCCTTGATAATGGGCAGGACTGATTCATCGCCAGTACGCAGGTAGTATTCGCAAAAGCCGGGACCGGTGTAGCCGGCAAACCAAGGATAAACCTCACGATCATCCTGTGGCTTCTTGTAATTGGCCACAAAGTCCTGCATCCAGTTTTTGACGGTCTTGAGGTCTTTTTCCTCGCCGGTGGAGAGTAGAAAGAGAACCGATCCGTTGAGGCCCATGCCGATATTCTCTTTGTTGGCCGCAATGTAATCAGCGCACTCACGCACAATTTTGTCCGATTTGGCGCAACCCATGGGCCACGTTTTTGCGTAGGCACCCAGTGCGGGGATCTTGAGCGTGATCTCGCGGGACTTTGCATCAGCCTTATCCTTTACCATTAGCTTGAGAGTTCCGCCATTGGCCTCGGCTTCCGAGATCCAGTTGCCAAGCAATACTCGGGGATCCTCGTCTTTCATGATGTGGCCGTTCACGCTTTCAATGATCTGGCCCTTTATCAACTCGCCGTTTTTAGCGGCAGGTGAGCCCTCCATGATATTGGTGATGTGCATCGTGAAGTTTGGCTTGCGAAGTTCCAGAGCGATGCCGGTAGGACCGAAGTGGTTGATTTTGTATCGGGCGCTACTTGGATCGGGCCACATGTGAAACTGGGGCTCCTTGGCATAGTATTCTTGCGCAGGAGTGGTGCCGGTGGAGCCGAGTAGAACGGCTGCCAAAGCCAAAGTTAGCAGTTTGAGATTGCAACAAGGGGAGCAGGAACGACTGGTGTTTGAGTCCATGTTCGAGATAATGATGACTGGAAGGTGTCGGGTCAACGCAAGGGAGCTGAAATGTGAGGGAGGAGCCATGCCGATTTTCGCTCCCGCAAAACGCCATGATCCTGCAGGATGCCTTTTTCATGTTGGATCAGCTGCATGCTCTTAAGTCATGCCACTTCACCGGGAAATCAAATCACCCTAAATGTGTCGGTTATGTCACGCTTGACCATTTAAACTGATGCATTTGCAGTCAGCGTATCGCCACTGATCACCCTTTGCGATTACTTGATAAAAGGTAAAGACCCCGAGTCGATCAACAGCAGTGGTGATTGCAGGATTTAAATTACTCATTGCCGCACGCGTTGCAGTCAGGACCAAATCCCCAATAACAACTTGGTAAATGGGATGTTGGTAAAATAGCACACCTGAGAAAGCCTAGGTTGCGAGTCAAATTTCCAAGCTTGGAAATGAGCGGATGGTATTTGCGAGACCGTCAGTAAGAGTGAATACTGGTTTCCAGCCAGTGTCGGTGAGAAGGTCGACGGCGGCCCGTGAATGGCGGATATCCCCAGGTCGCTCTGCGGTGTATTGGATGGATGAAGTGGAACCGGTGAGCTGAATGATCTCTTGTGCCAGCTCCTTGATGGTCATCTGGTTGCCATAGCCTGCATTGAATGCGCCGCTGATTTCACCGTGCTCAGCCGCATGGGTTAGCGCGCCGACAATGTCCTTCACGTAAATGAAGTCGCGTGTCTGTTCGCCATCACCGTAGATCACGATGGGCTCACCCTTCATGGCCTTCTCGATGAAGATTGGGACTGCGGCGGCATAAGCGCCCTTGGGGTCCTGTCTCGGACCAAAGACATTGAAGAAGCGGATGGCAGCGGTTTCAAGGCGTCCCTCGCGGCGAAATAGATCCAGATAATATTCACCATCAAGCTTGGTGATGGCGTATGGGCTCTTGGGCTCGGGCTTCATGGACTCGCGCTTGGGAACATCAGGGTTGTCCCCATAGATTGCTGCGGATGAGGCAAAGACCAGTTTGCGTACTCCGGAGCAATCGGCTTCCTCAAGGACATTGAGCAATCCGTTGACATTAATCTCCACGCACTGGAAGGGGCGTTCCATGGACGCTGGCACACTCGCTAGCGCAGCAAGGTGGAATACCAGGTCCACCCCTTCTACTGCTTGTTGCACAATCTGACGATCGGTGATGGAACCCTCTATGAAGGTGCAGTCCAATCCGTGGAGATTGTGTAAATGACCGGTGCTAAGATTGTCGAGCACACGGATTTCTGAGGCAATCTGTTGGTAGTGCTCAACAATATGGGAGCCGATGAAGCCGGCGCCCCCGGTGACGAGAATCTTCATGCGGTCAGGTTAAAACGAGTCACGCAAAGATGTCCAATGGTATGGTGGTTTTCCACTGGCCACGGGTGAAGTCTGGAAATTCTTGAGGCATTCCATCCTCGGCGACAGATTTTCGTGACAATGGGCAGACCGAAGACCAGAAGGCTCCCTCGTAGATATTTTGGTCGAGCGCAAGACCTTGTCTAAGACACTCAATTATGCGGAAGTTCATGATGGCGTCAATGCCGCCATGGCCACCGTGTTTTTTTGCGATATCCTGCATCCGCAAATAGAGAGGGTGGTCGAAATGCTCGTAGAAAGCCTCGAAACCACCATCCTTAATCCAGCTGTGGTAGTTTGATGACTGGTTCGGTTTGTCTTCAGGTAGTTCGAGAAGTTTACGCAATGCCGGGGTAGCGTTTTTCCAGCAGTATTCCAGAGCGATACGAGCCGGGAAGCTCGCACCGGTTCCATGGGTTCCTTGGATCAGGTTGTGACGACTGTAGGGTCTGGGACTACTTTCATCCCACTGCACCATGATGGTCCGACCGAGAGCGGTCTTGATGATGGATGTGTTGATGTCGCCTCCCTTAGAGAAATCCAACTTTGCGGACTTGGAGTCCTGACCTAGCACCCTCGCTGTGTATAGTTCGTGATTCATTGCGCGCGAGGAGAAGGAGACGATCCGCCTGAAGTTGTCATCCCTGCGAGCAAGATTCATGTATTGGGCGATAGGACCCAGGCCGTGGTTGGGGTAGAGGTTTCCGCTCTCGTTGGCCCAATGAAAGGCGCGCCATGAACCTGTGCTACGGCCCAGTTCGTACTCGTGTAATTGAGCGCGAAGTTCGTGGATGTAGGCAGCCTCGCCATGGAGCAGTTCGCCGAAAACTCCCTGACGGCACATGTTAAGGAACATTAATTCCTCTCGACCGTAGTTCACGTTCTCAAGCATCATGCAGTGGCGACGGGTTCTCTCCGAGGTGTCGACGATCTTCCACATATCCTCGATGCTGAGCGCAAGTGGCACTTCCACGAAGGCGTGGGCGCCGGCATTCATGGTGTCGAGGGCAATCGCTGCATGACTTTGCCAGGGGGTGGCGACCCACACCGCGTCAGGCTTGGTTTCAGTAAGCATGCGGCGGTATGCATGTTCATGTCCATGGAATGCCTTCACTCCTTTGTGGCGCTCCGGGTCGGCCTTGAGAGCTGTTTCGACGCCTCGCTTGGCGGCATCCTCGTAGAGGTCGCAGACCCCAACAAGGATCGTTCCCTCAGCGGCCGCAGCATGGGCAAGGTGGGTCGGACCACGCGCGCCCAGCCCGATAATGGCGACTTTCAGGGTCTCTTTTGCATCAGCGGCAAACCCGCCCATGTAACTGGCATGACCGGGCCTTGGAGATTCGGTTTTTTTCACTGTGTTGATCACGTCCATGCGGGCTCAGATTCCGCGGTTGTGGGATGAAGCCTCTGCGTGGGTCGGTAAGGGGTACGGTTCGAATGATGGCTGTAATCGTGGTCTCATGTGCTGAAAAAGATTGATGAATTGACTCGAGGAGTACCCGCATTTCACTCCTCTGGCCCGCAATCAAACTGAAAATTTTGCGTTGGGAGACAGTGCCAGAAATTGTGGGACTTCTGCTGGTCCGGAGATTTGATGGAGGTCACACTTGAGCTCAGTAGCCTCGGGTTTTGTTGTACAGACGGAGTAGAGTGTAACATCCAGCCAATGCGATCACCGCAAGCATGATTCCTGTGGCGAGGTTGCCGTAGAGGAAATTTCCGATTGAGAAGAGGCAAGCGTAGATCAGCAAGGTCCCGATGAACACGCACAGGATTTCATAGGGAAGTTCCCAAGCTTTGCCCTTGGATGATCCTTCGATGTCCTGTCCATCCGCCTGGGCCATGCTGCGTAATTTCGCCCAGCCGGGGCCGCCGGGTTTGGTTTTTCGGTAAAAAGCGTAGAGAGTTTCCGTCGGTTCCGGCTTGGTAAGCAGAGTGGTGGTAAGCCAAATGGCTGTATTTAATATGACGGCCAACAACAGGCGGACAGTGCCACCGTCCAGCGAGATGAGTGGTCGTGTATCAGTCCCCCCAAGACTGAGAGCCAGAGAGTCCACGTCTACGGCGAAGACTAGTAGGCATCCGATCACGATTGCACTCACCATGGCAACGATTTCAGTAATCGCGTTGATGCGCCACCAGAACCAACGCAACAGATAGATCGCTCCCGTACCGGCTCCGGATAACAACAGCAGGTCGAAGGCCTGAGTCGCGCTTTTGAGCTGGAGAGCCAACAGCCCGGCACAGATCATGAGCGCTACTGTGGAGATGCGACCCACTGCGACCAAGTGTTTCTGACTGGCCTTCTTGTTCACGAAACGCGCATAGAAATCATTCACCAGGTAAGAGGAGCCCCAGTTGAGGTGGGTGCCGATCGTTGACATGTAGGCGGCGATGATAGAGGCAATCACCACACCCAGCATCCCGCTGCCCAGTTTGGAGATCATCGCGGGGTAGGCGGCGTCGTGTGCGAGATACCGGGTATCCATGCCGGGGAAGGCGGCGCTGATATCCTCCAGTTCCGGAAACACCAGCAGTGAGGCAAGGGCGACAATGATCCAAGGCCATGGCCGAATCGCGTAATGCATGAAGTTGAAGAGTAGTGTCGCGCCAATTGCATGTTTCTCGTTTTTGGCGGAAAGCATCCGCTGGGCGATGTAGCCACCGCCTCCGGGTTCAGCACCCGGATACCACAGTGCCCACCACTGGACGGCGATGGGAATGATCAGTAGAGTCACCAGTAGTGAAAGATTACTCGGATCGGGAAAAACCGCCAGTTTGTCGGCGATCGGGGATTCCGGGCCGACCAAGCCCGAAAGCCCACCGATGGACTGGATCTCGGGCTGCTGAAGCGCAACCCATGCGGTGTACACCGCGCCGAACATGGCGATCGAATACTGAAAAAAGTCCGCCCAAATCACACCCTTCAGCCCGCCGAGAGTCGCGTAGATGACAACTCCGATTGAACCGAAGAAAACGCACTGCCAGGCGGGAATCCCGAAGAGAATCTGGCCATACTTGATGATGGCCAATGTCACCGTGGCCATGATCAGCAAGTTGAAAAACAGTCCGAGGAAGATCGAACGAAAACCCCGCAGGAATGCCGCTGCCTTGCCGTGGTAGCGGAGTTCGTAATATTCAAGGTCAGTCATGACCTCGGAGCGCCGCCACAATTTTGCGTAAATGAAAACGGTCACCATGCCGGTAATCAGGAAGGCCCACCATGCCCAGTTCTTGGCAATGCCGTTTTCGCGAACCATGCCGGTCACCAGGTTAGGAGTGTCCGCGGAAAAGGTGCAGGCCACCATCGAGATGCCGAGAAGCCACCAGGGCATGTTGCGGCCGCCCAGGAAGAACTGGCTGGTGCTGCGACCGGCGCTGCGGGATGCCGCTAGGCCGATGCTGATGACGATGACAAAAAAGATGCCGATGATGAACCAGTCGATAGTTTGCAGATGCATGGTATAAGAGGGCTTGGGGTCAGATTGGGTGCTTGCGACGGCCGAAGTGCACGGACCAAGCCACATGTTAGATCATGATTTTAATGAATGTTTAAGTCTATGGCTGAGTTTCTGGCGCATGTCCTCCTCCATGCGCTTCACAAGGTCTTCAGCCCCGGTAATGATCATCCAGCATGAAGATTTAAGCCATGGGCTGGTGAAGTTTTATTTGGGTTTTCTGGTGATCTTGGGAAGACATGCCGCGGCGATGGCCTGGCCGTGGCGCTTGAGGTTTTCATTTGGGGTGCTCATCCCTATGCTGGCGGACATTTCGGGAAATTCATCGTCGAGCACATTCCTGGCAGCCGAGATGATCATTTCTCCACCCGCGCCGCTCATGACCCGCCCAAGCAGCAATAGGTGGCGGATGTGGTAGAAACGAGAGCAGTGGGGTATGGCATATCCCAAGTAAGTACCGATGGTGTTGTATATCTTCGCCGCACGTTCATCACCGGCTTTCATGAATGTCTGAACCTCGATTAGCTGCTCCGGTTTACTTAGTTCATGGTCAATCGGCAGACCAGAGGCCGGAATTAGCCGCGAGACTGCCTGTTGGCTAAAATATTGCACCTGGCATCCGAGGTCACCCGACCACTCATCAGCGGGGGCATCTTGCCGGTAATCAATTGGCGCGAAGGCGAGTTCCGTGATGCGATTGGTGATGCCGCCCGACTCATTGGCATATCCGCATGCAGTGCTGGTGCCCATCGATAGACCCATGACGGCACCCATCTCCAGACTCATGGCTCCTGCGAGGGCGGTCACATCGCCGTCATTGGCCACGCGAAACGGCACATCACCCCATTCTCGGGCTATGTCCAGAAACATGTTCTTCACGTGGGAATCGAATATCTCGTCTGGCACGCCACGAAATAGCGAGGCCACGCGGACCTGATTGTCAACATAGAGACCAGCAGCCGAACCCCCGATAGCATCGACACTGGGCAAGTGAGCTGCAGCCCGTTTCAAGCTATCGCGGATGCCCTCCAAATGGTATGCGGGATTGCTCTCAAAATATGGATCCCAGGCAATCTCCTCGGAGAACACCACCTTGCCATCAATAACCGCCGCACATTTTCGATCGGAACCACCGAGATCGAATCCGATCCTGTTTCCATCCGCCCTCTGGCTGACGGTGATTTCGCCCTCCTCGTTGCCGAATGTGGGCATGTTGCCTTCATCGATCGATTGGATTGTGAGAGGGCTGCCAAAGAGTCGTCGGCTGAAGTCTACATCAAAAGCCCGTTGCCCATTATGGCTGTAGATTTTTCGTAGGGGTTCGACCAGATCAGGTGCGCCAGAAACCAGCAATCGGTTGCCTCCCTGACCCCAGAGGAGAAACTTTACGATGCGTTCGAGATGCCTGAGATTGACTAGCTGCCATTCTGGCCTGGCAGGCAGCAATCTCTCAAGATGTCTCGTTCCGGTGCCGTCGGGCCGAAGCAATGCAATCGTGACTGGTCTTGACCCAATTTCATCGACCTTTCGTTCGTATGAGCGTATCCAGAGGGATGCTGGCAAGAAGCCGGTGTCGAGCTCGGGTCGATGGAGGGGATTGATAGAGTAAACCGGTTGCAATGCAGTGCTTTTATACAATGACAAATTACTGAGATTGCCATTTATTTGCGAAGCGTATGTAAGCGGTTTGCTCAGGCAACCGGACAATGGGATTTCTTTTTTCAGCTGTATGGGTTGGTATCTCGATTCTATTGCAACCACGATTTCACCACATGAGTCGCCCGTATTCCAAACACCTCCGAGTGGCCATCTGCCTGATACCGCTTGGTTTTTGCCAAGCGCAATCCTTTGACAGCTGGATCTTACCTGGCGGTCAGACTGCCGGTGTGGCGGGGCCCGGCGGCCTTGCATCCGAGCTTTCCCTTCCGGCGTTAACCCCGTTGCAGAAGTCAATGGGTGATCACTGGCGTGCCCTAATCAGTGTGGACGTCCATGGGGTCGTGGAAAAACCGGGTGTCCGCGTGTCGGCCGAACTTAATGATCCGACCACGGGCAAAGTCTTGGCCGCTGCATCAATCTTGGTGACAGAGAAGGCAGGGCGTGATGCTTGGTCAGTCATTTCCTCCTCCGAGCACGCGGGAAGCGCGAAAGCGGCATTCGACGGGGATCCTGCCACCGAATGGCATTCACTCTACGGCGATAACAAACCGGATCCTCCTCACTGGATTGGTTTGCAGTTTGCGAAACCTGTCCAGTTCTCGGGGTTACGCTATCTGCCGAGGCAAGCGGGTTGGGCCAATGGCATCGCGCGCGACTATCGTCTGGAGGTTCTACGTCCCAACGAGGGGTGGACTAAGGTGCTCGGGGGAAAGACGCACGAGGAGTTGGCAGTCAAACAACGTGCAGCACATGAAATCAGCTTACCTGAGGCGATTGAGGTGGGTGGTTTCCGCATGGTCATTGAATCGGACTGGAGTGGTGGTGGCTTCGGTACGGCAGCCGAGATTACACCTCTTGGTATGAATTTACCGCCCAAGGATGAGCCGGTCCCGGCGCGCAAACGTTTGTGGCTCTGGTTGCCGGCCGATGTGACCGCAGAACTGGCAGGTAAGACACTTGGTCTGAAGATCCAGTCGGCAAGCGATGTTGTGGTTGGATTGCCACGAGTCGCTTTTCACCATTCCAAGCCTGATGGCCGTTTGCAGGGCCGGTCCAATGGCGCGTTCGGACCGGACAAGCTGAGTGCCGGATTACTCGGATTCAGTGCTCTGGTCGTTCATCAGTCGGATGCAACCAATGTGATGCATGTCGTGGAGGGTAGTCCTGCGCAACAGGCGGGGCTGCGGACTGGTGATGTGCTGGTGGCAGTCGATGGCGTTGCGCTGACGCTCAATGACCTTGCGCCTGGCTGGAACTGGTATCATCAAAGCCACGAGGCGATTCTTGGCAAGGCAGGTGAGAGGGCGCTTACCCTCAAGCGGCCGGTGGTGCTGACGGTAATGAGGGATGAAGGTCTGCAGCAGCTTGAAGTTCGGCTTGCCGATCGAGAGCCTTTCTCGAACATGGACCCTAGCAAGGACCCAGCTGCAAAGGCGATGCTCGCCGACATGCTCAGCTGGTTGTGTGATCGCCAGCGCGAAGATGGATCATGGTCGGGAGACATCATCCGCACGACCTTTTCCGCATTGGCTCTTCTGGCCACAGGTGAACAAGATCACCGCGAGCGTGTGAGGCGAGCGGTCGACTGGTCCATGAAGCGTTATCCGAAGCCGGAGAATTATGGCAATCTCGGGTTCTGGCACGGGGCGTATGCGGGAATACTATACAGTGAATGGCACCTGCAGACCCAAGATCCAAGGGTCATTCCCCACCTGGCTGCCTTGAGAGACTGGGCTCTTGCCGGCCAGCATGAGTCGGCATGGGAGGTTCCGGCACTTGGCCATGGCCCGCCGCATCTGCCCTACGGCAACAAGTCTCTGGTGGCGCCCTCCTGCCACCTGCTGGTGTATGAAGCACTTGCCATGCGTTGTGGAATGAAGTCGGCACTTTGGGAGTTGCTTCTACCGTATATGGAAATGTCTTGGTCGGATCCACGCAAGGGCGGGCACGGCTCACTTGGTTACAATCGGTCTTACATGGACCGTGATGAGTTCTGGTCGCGCTCGGGCCTTTTTGCCATGGCTTGTGAGCTACGCGGTCAACGCCAAGACATGAAGCAGGCAATGACTGCATTCATGGGCGAGCGCCATCCATGGTTTCGTAACAGTCATGCCTACGGTGAACCAGGTGGTGCCTGGGGATTGCTTAGTCTGAATTTGGCGGCGCCTGAAACCTTCGAAGAAGTGATGAAGGCATACGATTGGTGGTTTTCACTGGCATGGGAGCCAGGTTACGGACTGCGTTTCACCACTCCACACATGGGTGCTCCCTACATGGGAGAGGAGGATCTTATCAATGCCGCCTATGCCCTGGTGTTACAGGCACCCAAGCGGTCGCTACACCTGACCGGCGGGCGGTAAAGTAGTCAGAATCCATTGGCGATACGGTGGCAGAAGTGTAAAGCCCTCGGATGGTGGAAAAATGACTTCCAGAGATTGCCCTTGAGGCTTGAGGATCGAGTGCCATCCCGATTCAGGTAGCCGTACCAATCGCCGTGCTGTTCGTCAGCAAAATTTGAAAACGCCCAGTTGCGGCATTGTTCGTGCATTTCCAGATAACGCTTATCGGCTGTGAGGTGGTGGGCAAGCAGAGTGGCGATCAGGGCCTCATCATGTGGCCACCAGAACTTCATGGCATGCCAGTATTCCTGCACCGGTTTGCCGTTCAGGTCGCAGAAGTAGAGAAGGCCGCCGTGCTCCTCGTCCCAACCCCGTTCCCACATCCAATCGAGCATGTCACAGCCAATCTTGAGGAGCCGGGAATCATTGCGTCGCCTTGCTTCCTCCATCACGAACCAAGCGCCTTCGATGGCATGGCCAGGATTAAGAGTGCGTCCATCGAAGTGATCCGAGACCGAACCGTCGGGAGCGACTGTCTCCATCACGACCCGCAATTCAGGTTTCACAAACAGTGATTCGATTTCCTCCAGACAGCGGTCGATCCAAGCCGTGGTCAACTCGTCGACACCCAGTCGAAGTTGCAGTTCCTGGGCGGTGACCAGAGTGATCATGCGCGGCCCGAGTCCGGTCAAAGGCCGGGCACCCGTGAATTTGGGGGGAATTCGACCGGGGGTGAAGTTCCAGTCGGTGAAGTTATGGAACAGTCGACGGGCCTTGTCTTGGGAGCGGTCCGAACCCGTGGCGGAGGCGTGGGCGGCGAAAGCGATGGCCGCGAAGCTTTCTGAATAGTTGTAGCGACGCTTGCGAATGGGTGTGCCGTCGCGGGCGACATGGAAGAACATCCGTCCGTCGACAGGATCCGTGCACTTGTCCTCTAGAAAGCGCAATCCGCTTTCAGCCCATTCCAGCCACTCGGATCGGCGTTCATGTTCAAGATAAAGGGTCAGTAGCATCCAACTCATTCGGCCTTGCGCCCACACGGACTTATCTGAGTCCACCAGTGTGCCGTCATGGTCGAAGCAGTGAAGAAAGCCACCGTGCTTCTGGTCAACCGCTCTTGGAAACCAAAACGGCAGACAGTCTTCGAACAGCTGCTTGTGATAGAATGTTGCGAGTTCCTGAATCAAGGCTGAAGGATGGGTGATTCAATTTTCGCTCTCAGCGCTTCCAGTTGGGCTGCGGAGGGGGTGCGCACGGGCAGGCGTGCAGGGCCCAGTGGCACACCCTGCCAATCCATGACTTGCTTGGCTGCGCCCAGGTAGCCGATTTCGGCAACGGCTTCGATCAGGCTGACTGCTTGCTGCTGTAGCCGACTCGCGGTGTCGAGATCACCGGCTTCAAATGCAGCGATGAGTTTGTGATAGAGTGGAGCGGCAAAATTGTAAGACGATCCAACCGCGCCCTTGGCGCCGACTTTCAGGGCATCGAGAATCTTCTCGTCTATGCCCCACGGAATGTCATGAGAGCCCATGGTCAGGCAGGTCGTGAACTCCTCGAGGTTGTCGTTGGTGAACTTGATGCCAGCCAGGTTGGGAATGCGGGCCGCAGCCACAGCCAGGAATTCAGGCATCGAAAAGCAAACGCCGGTGAGCACCGGAATGTCATAGTAATAAAACGGCAGGTGTGGTGCAGCGGCGGCGACATGGGCGCAGCATTCGATCAGTTCGTCAAGGTTACCGGGCTTATAATAACTGGGAGCCAGCATGGCGATGGCATCGAGACCGAGGTCGGCAGCCGTGGTGGCAAGGATCTTGGCGTCCTCCAGGCAGTTTGAACCGACATGCGCAACCACGGTGAGGTTATGTGACGGGCCTGCTTGTGCCCATGCCTTGAACATGCTGTGTCTTTCCTGCTGCGTCAGCGAGTGGCCTTCACCCGTGGAGCCGGTGATGAAAACGCTTTTGATTCCGTTTTTTGCCAAGTGGGAAGCCTGGACGGGTACGACCTCGGGGGCGAGTGAGCCATCAGAATGAAAGGGTGTGTGGGTTGCGGCGACGAGTCCGTGGAGTTTCATGGTTGGTGTAGTGAGAATTCGGAATTGGCTTTACCAGGGAGGGTGAGGCTGAGGATCCAGCCAACCAGGAAGCTGGTGGCAAACCCGACGAAGGCGTAGAGAAGCCCCGTGATTTCGATCCCTGAAATATGAATGATGAGTACGGTCACAAGTCCTGCAAGGGCCCCAATAAGGGCACCCAAGCCGTGGGCACGTTTTGTGAAGACTCCGAGGGCGAACAGGCCGCCGAGAGATCCGGCAGTGAGGCCAATCATCGAGTTGAAGGTCTTGAAAGCAGACTCAATGTCCGAGCGGGCCATGGTCACGGCAACCCCGATTCCAATCAAGCCCGCGATCACCACCACGCTTTGTGCGCTCCTCAGGTAGGTTCGGTCATCACGTCCTGGACGCAGCA
The DNA here is from genome assembly GCA_030828305.1 of Luteolibacter sp. Taxonomy (GTDB): domain Bacteria; phylum Verrucomicrobiota; class Verrucomicrobiia; order Verrucomicrobiales; family Akkermansiaceae; genus Luteolibacter. The sequence goes on along the minus strand of JAURCU010000050.1, from coordinate 5,859 downwards.
ACCGGCTATCGAGGTCCTTGACAAAGGATGTGGCAATGCTGTTGAGCGAGGAGGATACCGTTGACTGAGCGGCGGCGAAGATGGCGGCAATTACAAGGCCCGATATCCCCACGGGAAGCTCGTTAACGATATAGAAGGGAAGGATGGAATCCGCTGCTGGCAGTGTTGGGTCCAGACGCTCCGGACACGTCTTGTAAAAGACGTAAATCGCGGTTCCCAGCAGGAAGAAAACTAGTGAACCGAAAACCGACATCCACATCGTGACCTTGAGTGATTTCTTCGCCGCCTTCAAGTCACGGGTCGTGACATAGCGCTGAACCACGTCCTGGCTCGAAGTGTAGGGGACCAGCGAATTGAAGAAGAATGCAACAAACAGCACCAATACCGAGGTGGTTCCATCGGCAATACTGAACGAATCCCACTGTAGATTTTCGAAAAGTTTATGATCCGTGCGAGCGACATCGACCATGCCGACAAGACCTCCGTCAATATGACAGACAGCCACTGCGAAGCACAACAGAGCACCTGCCATCAATACGATGGCCTGGATGGCATCGGTCCACACAACCGCCTCAATGCCGCCGATCACAGTGTAGATGACGCACAACACGCCAATGACCACGACTGCGGTAGTGACGTCAATGTCGGATACGGTAGCTAACGCCAGCGCAGGAAGATACAAAACGATGGCAATACGGCCGAGGTGGAAACAAATGAAGGAGAGGGCAGCGAATAATCGACAGGCCAGTGAGAAGCGCCTTTCCAAGTATTCGTATGCCGAAGTGAGGTCGAGTTTTCTGAAAAAAGGCAGGTAGCAGGCTGCCACGATAGGGATGACAAGGAGTATGGTAAGTTGTCCGATATACCAGGAAATATCAGTCTGGTAGGCTCGAGCGGGAATACCCATGAATGTCAGAGCGCTGAGCATTGTGGCGAAGATTGAAAGCCCGGCGACCCATGCGGGAACCCTCTGTCCTCCGCGGAAGTAGGCTTCGGTCGTGGAAGAAGCCTCGCGCCTCATGAAATACACCCCAACTCCGATCATGCCGGTCAGGTAGATTGCAACGATAGACCAGTTGAGGATGCCAAAGTGGGTGTTGGATTGTTGAGGCTGCGCAAGCAATACCTGAGGGGAGCGCACTGCGGGGCGAACCTCCCCGGTTGGAATGACGAGTCCACCAGCCCATTCAACCACCGTGGTGGTAACTGCAGAGAGCAGATGTGAATCCAGTGGAGTGGATGCGCTCCAACTTTCGGTAGTCGTGTTGTAGGTAAGGATTTCACGGGTAAAGCCGGGATGTTTGGATCTTGGTTGGAAGCCTGCGAGAGTTCCATCATCCCCGCCGATGAATAGCAGATGAGAGAAACCTACCAATGGGGCGGGAGATGGAGCTGCAACCACTGCCCGCGGAGAATCGGGGAGACGAGACCAGCCTCTGCCAGCCCGATAGGACCATGCATCTCTGAGATAGGTCCTTACCGGATTTCCTGCTGCATCGGGGGCAAGTGAAGCGCCGGAAAAGACCAGGAAGCTCTTCTGATGAGCTGCGGCGACCGGCAGGATGCGACCGATTGCCGGTAGTGGGTCGTGGCGGGCCCAGCTCTGACCGTCAAAGACGAGGTGTTGTTTGGAAGCGATCGAATCATCAGGTGAACTTGTCCCTCCGATGACGTGAATGCTACCCTCGACGAGCGCTCCTGCCATGTTGGCCAGCTTAACAGGGAGAGGTGGAAGGTTTTCGATTTCGACTTTAGCCCCGTTGTATTTGAGCCGGAAGACCTCAGAGTAGTGAGCACGCTCATCCGAGCCTCCGATACAGATGACTCCGTCCGGTGTGCTGATCGAGACGCCATATCCAAGAGGTCTTGGTAACTTTCCGGCCTCCCGCCACTCTCCTGCACCCTGCTCAAGGGCGAAAACGCGGTCGTGCCATATTTTTGAGCCATCATCCCACGGTGGACCATCCGGGAAATTGGCTCCCCCGGCAACCAATAGTGTATCATTGCAGGTGCCAGCAAATGATCCGGCAAAGCCCAGTGGGTCCGGTAAGGGAGGTAGATCTGACCACGAGATATCTGCCCTTACTGAAAACAGGGTGAGCAACCAAAGTGTAGCAACATGTGTTTGAAAGATCTTCAACCTGTTCAGCATGCGCAAATTCCAGTTTTTATGCAAACAGAGGGCAGCTGGTATGATTGAAAAACCAGTGCAATTCTGTACTATGGAGTGTGAGGGTCATCCGGTCTTATTTTCAAACCGCTTGCCTCTGGGAGCGGATGTGGCAAGAGTGATGGATGGAAAATGATTTGATCCCGCAGCGGGGCAGCCTGCTAGCCGAATGCGTGCGCGTGATGCGACTCCGCATTGAGGCCGGAGAGTGGTCGCGATTTCTTCCCGGTGAAAGGCGTTTGGCGGAATTATTGCATGTTGGGCGAGATACGGTCAGGCTGACCCTTGCCGAGTTGGAACATGATGGCTGGCTTGAGCCTGCTAAAGCCGGCAGGAGGCGCCAGGTCGTCAAGCTGGGCACCAGGCCGACCATACGCAGCACCAAGCATCTGCGTGTCGGGATGTTGTCACCGCAAAGGCTTGAGCGCCAGAACCTGACGATGCTGCTTGAGGTAGATAAAATTCGTCACATTGTGGCAGAAAAGGGCGGTAGTTTCGAGCTTTATTCACCTGGGTGGTATGAGTCCCAACAACCCGACGCCCGGCTTTCTGAGTTGATAGATGCTGAGAGGCGCACGGTTTGGATTCTCCACCGCTCGACCCCCCAAGTTCAGAAATGGTTCGAATCGAACCGGTTGCCCTGCCTGGTGAGAGGCACCCCGAGCGAGGGAATTTCGCTACCGTTTCTCGATGTCGACTGGAAGGCCACAGCGCGTCATGCTGCAGGCATGTTGTGGCGACTCGGTCACCGTAGAATCGGTATTCTCACCCCGTTGGATCGTCTGGTTGGAGTCAATGCGGCGATCGATGGGGCGCAGCAGATCACTGAGGATGGATTCAAGGTCGTGGTGATGCAGGAAAACGGCACTGCTGGCGGGGTTGAGCGAATTTTTACGAGGACCATGGGACTGCTTGATCCGCCAACAGCACTCATCGCTACCAGAGCGAGGCAAGTGATCACGCTTTTTGGATGTGCTGCGAGACGCGGCATGAGAGTGCCCGAGGATCTGAGTCTCGTCTCCTTGGTGAGGGAGCCTTATCTGGAATACATGATACCCGAAGTTACCGGATACCTGTCGAAGCCGACTGTGCTTGCCAAGCAGGTAGTGCGGCGCTTGGAGCAGCTTGCAGTTGGCAATATCACTCCCGCAGGCAATCCTTGGCTGGTCCCAGAAGCTGCAAAAGGAGCATCGGTGGCGCCGCCACCGCTGAAATGAGCGACTGGTTTGATCAGAAATCCGCAATCAGAGAATCATATGACGAGATGACGCCAATGGTACTAAAGTTTTGCTCATACCATTTAGGTCGCTGTCTAGCCCTTTGGCTGGTTGCAGCTTCTTCCTATGCTGTGGAGTTGGCCCCCGTGTTTGGTGATCATATGGTGCTACCTATGGAGGCAACCATACCGGTGTGGGGAACTGCTGAGCCGGGTAGTGAGGTCAGTGTCTCTTATGGTGATTTGAAAATACAGGCGACTACGGACCAAAGCGGAGGTTGGCGGGCGGAGCTGCCTCCATTGAAGGGTTCTTCAGATAATAAGGTGCTCCTGGTCTCCAGCGGTGAGACCAGGTTGAAGCTTTCCGACGTGCTGGTTGGGGAAGTTTGGTTGTGCGCAGGCCAATCCAATATGGATTTCCCTCTTGCTCGCGCCATCGGAGGGCGCGAGGAGGCGAATACCGCACTCAAATACCCGAACATCAGGTTGCTGGATATGAGCGGTGTCCACACCGCAAAGCGCAGATACCAGCCAGCCGAGAGGCAGCGAATGACTCCCGCACGATATTTTGAAGGTGATTGGCAGAGGGCCACCAAGGACTCTGCCAATGTGTTTTCAGCGGTCGGTTGGTGGGCCGGCAAGGAGATCCACATTGGTAAAGGCGTGCCGGTGGGGATCATCGATTGTTCGGTCGGGGGTAGCGGCACCGAGGCTTGGCTGCCCGCCGAGATCCTGAAAAGGCGACCGTCATACGCCGAACTTCTGAGTGACGAGTGGATCGAGACTTCGAGGATCTCTGCCTGGGCAAGGGGCCGGGGTAAACTGAACCTTGGTGATGCCGCGGGCAATCACCCTTTCCGGCCTGGATTCCTGTTTGAAGCGGGAGTGCGTAAATGGAGCAGCTTCCCAATTTCAGGAGTGCTCTGGTATCAGGGAGAAACCAATGCAGAAATCCATGATGATCGATGGAACGCGCAACTGCTCAATGACATGGTCGTTGGCTGGCGTCAGGTCTTGGAGTTGCCACAGTTGCCGTTTTTCATGGTTCAGCTGCCAAGGATCGGAGGGGCGGATCCGATGCGCAAATGGTGGCCCGAGTATCGCAAGGTGCAGGAGCGCGTGGCGAGTAGTAATCCCGGGGTGACCTTGGTCAAGACAATCGACCTCGGTTGGGATTCGCCGGATGTGCATCCGCCCGACAAACGACCCGTAGGTCAGAGATTGGGGCAGTCTGTGGTTGCTGCCACCCGGAAGCCTTGAGTCTTACCGGTTGATTGCCCTCATCTTGAACAGGATCCTCGCCAGTGAGGCCGTTGGTTCTAACCGTTCAAGTCAAAAAATCGACATGACGAGCTCGATGTGGGCGATGTCGGCGGCGCTGGTGCTCTCAGCGCCGGCGGCGCAGAAGAAAGACGAGTGAGATCGAGCCGAACATGATGGCTGAGGGTTCGGGGATGACGCCGATCGCGTCCGTGTCCAATCGGATGTAATCAATGGAGAAATCACCGGCGATCGTGCTAGTGAAATCGCCGATGAAGGTGCTGTTGTCGAAGCCGGTTCCGTTGACGCCAGCAATCGGAGTGCTGAGGTCGTCATTGAGCAGCGTGCCATTCACCCAGTAGTAATTTTGGTTATCTGCTGCATCGTGAGCAATCCGAACAGTTACAAAGTCGGAGATAAAGTCAGATCCAACAAGATACTCGGCGCTCGCGGTGGAAATTCGATCATCGTGTATGTTGATGCGGCTCGAATTGCTTTCTCCTAAGTTGGCGGTGGCAATTCCAAACCAGCCAAAGCTGCCCTGCGTGCCGCCGTCCTTACGCACGGATACTTCCAAGGTCCAATCGGCAGCTGCTGTGTTGGCGACTCCACGCCAAATACTACCATTGAAATCACCCCTAAATATTTGGGCATTGTTGCCCGAGTTTGTGAACGATACCAGACCGCCAGACACGGCCGGGATACCGGCATCCCACCAGTCATCCCCGCCGTTGCTATCCAAGTCCACATTGTTCGGTTGGACATCCATCTCGTATTTGTAGTCGAATGTGGAGGAATCTCCAAATAGCGAGATTGCAGCAGTTGCGCCTGGCGTCGGTAACACAAGGGCAAGAGCGATATATGCAAATCTAATGTGAGCTGAATGCATCTTAGGTGATTTAATAGAGACTAGTCTACCTTATGTAGCTGTCTTAGGCAACTATGTAAACACATACCAGAGGTTTGGCAAACCCACCAGTTATCGTTGGCGTAAAGCTGTAAGGCTTGGCTGATAGCAGCTCGATGTCAGCGCCGGCGGCACAGGAGTAGGATCAGCGAAAGCGAGCCGAATGTCAGGGCTGATGGTTCAGGAATCACGCTCAGGTCCAATGAATTCCATGTAGTAGAGCCCTGTCCGGCTCCAGTGGTTGCCCCCCAGATGAGGCGGTCACCACCGGCAAGGGCTCCGGAGTTGGCAATTACGCCATGACTA
>JAURCU010000004.1 GCA_030828305.1 Luteolibacter sp. | reverse complement strand
TTCTTAGGAGCTTTCTTGGCGGCTTTTTTGGCTGGGGCAGCCTTCTTGGCGGCCTTCTTTTTACTCACCTTCTTGGTGATTTTTTTGGCGATATTCTTGCCGGGAGCTTTCTTGGCCGCCTTCTTCTTTGCTGCTTTTTTGCTAACTTTTTTGGCTAGCTTCTTAGCGACTTTTTTCTTTGCGGTCTTAGACTTGGATTTTTTGGCGGCCATGGAATGGATGGTGTGGGGTAAAGAGAGGCTCGATTTCAGTGAGCTGGAATCTGAGAATTTGCAAATTTGAGGCAGTCGGGCCAATCCCTGAGGAAGGCTGTTTTTCGGTGTGGAGCGCGGTGGATTAGCCCCTCAAACAGCAGCCTACAAGAGGAAAAAGTCCGGCCGGGTGAAAATTTGGTCCATTTGCTTCATCCAGCAGGCTTGAAATGCGCAATCCCTCACCTATGCTGCGGGCCCGTTATGCAGCTAGCCTCCATCATTGAAGCCTTGATCACCGCCTCTCAAGACCCCATTCCCACTGCTGAAATCGCCCGTTTGGTGCGCTCCAGAGTGGCGGAGGCTGAGGATGTGAAGATCCGCGATAAAGAAGAGGGTAAGGACGAGCAGGAACTTCCGGAATGGTTGAGTGCCCTCGCTGATACCAAGGAAGAGCAGGTGATTGCGGCGATTCAGGAATTGAACCAGTGCTATGCGCAGGGCGGTCGTGCCTTCTCGCTTATTGAGCGGGCTAAGGGCTGGAAGCTCTACACCAACGTGGAATTCGGCGAATTCGTACGCCAGCTTTTTCCAGGCCGCAAGCCCGAGCGCTTGAGCGGTCCTGCGATGGAGACTCTCGCCATCATCGCCTACCGCCAACCCATCACCAAGGCGGCTGTCGAAGCGGTGCGCGGAGTCTCCTGCGATGGGATGATCCAGAAGCTGCTCGACCGTGACCTCATCCGCATCGGGGGCCGTGCCGAACTGCCAGGGCGCCCCTTGCTCTACGAGACAACCGAATTATTCTTCGAGCACTTCGGCATCCGCTCCGTCGACGACCTACCCAATGCCTCCGAATTGCGTAAAGTGCAACTGCCTCAAGCCGAGGAGAAACATGCGGCCGACGCAGGAGAGGAGAAACAGCTCTCTTTTGTTGAGGCTGAAGTGGCTGAAGCCATGGCTGAGGGCGAGCCCACCCCTGAATCCTGACCTATTACCCCACCTACGCTGTGAACCTCGACGACATCCGCAAGCAGATTGACGATCTAGACCGTCAGTTGATAAACCTGCTCAGCCAGCGCGCTGATCTGGTGCATGAGGTTGGTGTTGTGAAGAAGCGCGACGGCCTTCAGATTTATGCGCCCGAGCGGGAGGATGCTCTCTTGCGTCGACTGGTGGAACTCAACGAGGGCCGACTTCCCGAAAAATCGATTAAGGCCATATATCGAGAGATCATGTCGGCGGCCCTTGCTTTGGAAGAAGATCTCAAGATTGCCTATCTTGGCCCGGAAGGCACATGGACCCATCAAGCCGCGATCAAGAAGTTCGGTCATTCGGTCAATTATTCGGCTCAGCCCAACTTCTCGGATGTCTTCGATCAGGTTGCCCGACGCGCTGCTGACTACGGTGTGGTGCCCATCGAGAACTCCACGGAGGGCGCGGTTTCCCACACTCTTGATCTTTTTGTCGATTCACCGCTGCACATCTGCTCCCAGGTATTGCTGCGTATCGAACACAGCCTGATGGCCGCCATTGCTCGCGAGGATATCAAGACCCTCTACTCGCATCCCCAGGTCTTTGGTCAATGCCGTAACTGGCTGCACAAGAATTTCCCTGACGTCGATTTGGTCGAAGTCTCCTCCACCACCAAGGCTGCGGAAATCGCCCGCGACATGGCAGGGGAGGGAGCGGCTGCCCTCGGTGGTCCACTCGCCGCCGAGCTCTACGAACTCAATCTGCTCGAAGAGCGTATCCAGGACCGCAGCACCAACACCACCCGCTTCCTGGTAATTGGTGAGAAGACCTGTCCGCCCACCGGCAAGGACCGAACCTCGCTGCTCTTCGCCATCCACGACCGTCCGGGCTCTCTGGTCAGTGCCTTACAGGCCTTCGATCACTGCCAGATCAACCTATCGAAAATCGAATCCCGTCCCTCCAAGCGCAAGGATTGGGAGTATATTTTCTACGTTGATCTGGCCGGGCACTGTGAAGACGAGAACGTCGGCCAAGCGCTTGAGGAACTCAACCGGCACTGTTCCATGGTAAAACTGCTGGGCTCCTATCCTGATACGGGGGAATGACAGCTGATCGGTCCTTTCAATCACCCTATTCAATCCAAACTCCCGAAAATTGTGCAAAGAACACTGGAACAGCCCCAATCAAGAGGTTTAATTCCCCCCGAGATGAACAACAAAGCGGGACTGAACATAGATGGCCAGACATTTGAGCTAGACACCATTGTCGGTTCGGAGGGTGAAGTCGGCATCGACATCACCAAGCTTCGTGCCCAAACCGGCGCCATCACACTGGACTCCGGCTATGGAAACACCGGTTCATGTACTAGTCGCATTACTTTCATTGACGGCGAAAAGGGCATCTTGCGCTACCGCGGCTATGACATTGCCGAGTTGGCCAAGAAGAGCGGCTTCGTCGAAACCGCGCATTTGCTGATTTATGGTGAGCTTCCGACTTCCGAGAAACTTTCTGCTTTCTCCAAACAACTGACCCGCTACCAGCTTATCCACGAGGAGATGCTCCATCATTTCGAGGGTTTCCCCTCCACGGCGCATCCGATGGCCATCCTCTCCGCCATGATCAACGCGGCGTCCTCCTATTACCCCACCTTGCTCGAAAAGCGTGAGGAGCGTTTCGATAACCACGCCGCCCGCCTCATTTCACAGGTCCGAACCATCGCCGCGTTTTCCTATCGCAAGGCCAAGGGCCTTCCCATCATCTATCCCAAGTCCAACCTCAAGTTCTCGGAGAATTTCCTGCATATGATGTTCTCCATGCCCGGTGAAGACATGGATATCAATCCCGACGTTGCTCGCGCCCTCGACCTCATGTTCCTCTTGCACGCCGACCACGAGCAGAACTGCTCGACCTCGACAGTGCGCATGGTCGCTTCCAGCAAGGCCAACTTATTTGCTTCTGCTTCCGCCGGTGTCTGTGCGCTGTGGGGTCCGCTTCATGGTGGCGCCAATCAGGCCGTGCTTGAAATGCTCGAGCAAATCCATGCCGAGGGCGATGATGGCTCCAAGTTCCTGCAAGCGGTCAAGGACAAGACCAGTGGTCGCCGCCTCATGGGCTTCGGCCACCGGGTCTACAAGAACTTCGACCCACGTGCGCTCATCATCAAAGAGCAGTGCGACAAGGTGCTTGCCCAACTCCAGGTTTCCGACCCGCTGCTCGACATTGCCAAGAAGCTCGAGGAAATCGCCTTGGCAGATGAATACTTTGTCTCGCGCAACCTCTACCCGAATGTCGACTTTTACAGCGGTATCATCATGCGTGCCATCGGCATTCCGATGGACATGTTTACCGTGATGTTCGCCATTGGTCGCATGCCGGGCTGGATCGCTAACTTCAAGGAAGTGATGGAAGATCCCAGTAGCCGTATCTCGCGACCGCGTCAGATTTATACCGGGCCGACCTTGCGTGAATACTCGCCTATTGGCGAGCGTTCCTAGTTCTTTGTTAGGGGTTCCTCTTTCTGAGTTCTTGGTTGGCCGTTGATCAAACCATCCCATACGCAAACGGGTCATTCGCATCGAAGTGGTAGGTGCTCTCCCCGGTGATCCAAGCCTCGCCGGTCACACGCGGTGAGATCTTGCAGTCTTCGAGTAGTTGGTAACTGCCTTCGAAGACTTGACCCAGAATGCTGGCCTGACGCCAGAGTTCCCCGGGCTCCAGTTCGCCATCAGCAGCGAGGCAGGCGAGCTTGGCGCTGAGACCGGTTCCGCATGGAGAGCGGTCGTAGGCGCCTCCGGGACAGAGCACGAAGTTGCAGCTGTCAGCTATCTTTGAATCGCTGGGGGGCCAAAAGAGCTCAATATGGTCGATCTCCCGGCCGTCAATTGCAGAGATGCCGGCATCGATCAAAGCCTTGCGTATCAGTTCTGCAAAGAGGGTGAGTTCACGTGCCGTGGAGTCGGCGATGGCAGGCCCTTGGGAGTTGATCAGGAAGAACCAGTTGCCGCCCCAGGCGATGTCGCCGGTGATGGTGCCGTAGCCAGGGACTGCAATGCTAAGGTTCTTATGGGTGCGGTAACAGGCGACGTTGGTTACACTGACTTTATTTCCATCTACCTCAGCTGTGACCACGCCGGCAGGCGTATCGATGCGACAAAAAGAAGTGCTCAGGCGCCCCATGTGGCGTAGGGTGGCAATCAATCCAATCGTGCCATGGATGCACATGCCCAGCGTGCTGCGGTTGTTGAAGAAGATGATGCCAGCATCGCAGTCGGCTTCGTATGGTTCGACTAGCAGGCCGCCGACCACAGCATCGTGACCACGGGGCTCAAGGCAGACCGCGCGCCTGATGTGATCATGATGGGCATTGAGTTTGGCTGCGCGCTCACATAGCGGACCGTTTCCGAGATCGGGTCCGCCCTCGATGACGATACGCGTGGGTTCGCCGATGGTGTGGGAGTCGATGACTTTCATTTTTTGTCCTTGGTCCCTGGTCAATGCATGCGGGATGTTCGATTCACTCAAACCGCCCTGGATCAAGCTGCGCAATGGGCGCCTCACCTGCAAGCATGGCGGTGACACGCATGCCGGTCACGGGTGCCAAGCTGAGGCCCATCATGGCGTGACCACTGGCAATGATGAGGTTGTCGATGCCGGGGGCGGGACCGAGGTAGGGCAGGCCGTCGGGTGAGACGGGGCGAAGACCAACCCAGGGCTCGAGGCGCTCGAAAGCGTTTTGCTTGATGGCGGGGTAGTAGTTCTGCACCGACTTGATGATGCCCTGTATGCGGCGCGGGTTGATTTCGTGATTGAGGCCGCCGATTTCCATGGTGCCGGCAACCCGCAGGCTGGAGCCCATGGGGGTGATGGCGACGCGGGCCTCCGCGAGTAAAGAGCAGATAGCAGGTAGCTGGGCGGGCGCCTTCAGGGTTAGCGAGTAGCCTTTACCGGGTTGAAGCGGCAGGCGCAGACCCAGATCGCGCACCAGTTCGGGAGTCCACGATCCACCGGCGATCACGAATTGATCCGCCTCAAAGCAGCCTCCAGTGCCGTGCACGGCGCGCACGCGGCCATTGTGGTGCTCGAGCCGAGCCACCGGGCAGTGGTAGTGGATCGTGCCGCCTGCCTCGGCAAAGCGATGTTTGAGGCCATTGATGAGAAGAGCCGGGTCGAGGTGGGCATCTTCAGCGTGGTAAAGCGCTCCGACGACGTCGATGTCGATGCCGGGCTCGAGCTTGGCGACTCCGGCAGCATCGAGCACTTCGGCACGCAAACCCAGCCTGCAGGCCTGTTCCACAATTTTGGCCTCCTCTTCGAGGACCTTGGGGTCTCGGCACAGCATGAGAAGCCCCTTGGTCTTGAGTCCGAAATCAAACTCCTTGGCCCAGTCGATAAAGAGCTGGCGGCTTTCCATGTGAAGTTCGCATAGCAGTTTTCGAGACGCTGCCACATGTCGACTATTGGAATGGCGGCAGAAGATCCAACCCCAGCGCGCCATGTCCAGTGAGAGACTGGGCTTGATGGCAAAGGGGCTCTCCGGATTGAAGAGCCAGCGCAGACCCTGCATCATCATTCCGGGGGCCGCCAGAGGAGTAAAGTGACTGGGCACGATCATGCCGGCATTAGCACTTGAGCAGTTCGGAGCAAGTTGGCCTCCCCGCTCGAGCAAGGTGACCTGAAAACCCGCCTTTTGCGCCTGCATGGCGGTGCAAAGGCCGATGATGCCTCCGCCTATGATCAGTAATCTGTCTCCGTGCTCGGGCATTCCATAAGATGGGAGGCGAGAGCTGGGGCACTGTCAATCCCGGTGATTGGCGTAAACTATTGCTCTGGGGGATTTTCTGCGTGACGCAGCACGGAGGAATGTAGAACTTCGTTCACGATCCAATCGGCACATGGCGGGCAAATTGACTTATCAACAGGCAGGAGTGGACACGCGCAAGGCAGCTGCCCTGGTGGGAGACATCAAGGCACATGTGGCACGCACCCAACATAGCCGAAAATTGATGGGTGCTTTCGGCCTCTTTGCGGCTTGCTACGACCTCAGTGATTACAGGGAGCCGGTCATCGTCACCGGCTGCGATGGGGTCGGCACCAAGCTTGAAGTGCTTCTCAAGCGCGACCTGCTCGATATCGCCGGCAAGGACCTGGTGGCGATGAGCGTGAATGATATTCTGACCACCGGTGGTGACCCGCTGCTCTTTCTCGACTACATCGGCATTGCCGCCCTTGATGAAGAAAAAATTACCCGCCTGATCGCCGGCATGTGCGACTACCTCGAGGCTTGCAATTGTATTCTGGCTGGTGGTGAGACCGCTGAAATGCCGGGCATTGTCCCAGAGAATGTGATCGAGCTCTCCGGCTTCTGCATCGGGGCCGCCGAAAAGAGCATGCTGATTGATCCCACAACTCTGGCGGTGGGTGATGTGCTTGTCGGCTACGCTTCGGACAGCATCCATGCCAATGGCTGGTCCCTGGTGCGCCGCGTGCTCGATGATTTCCCCGGTGAGGTCAGCGAAGAGGAACTCACGGCCTGGCTCAAGCCGACCCGCCTCTATCATGATGTTACCAGCGATCTCAAGAAATCCGGTGTGCGTCCCAAGGCTATGGCCCACATTACAGGTGGGGGGCTTCCCGAAAACCTTGAGCGCCTGTTCCGTGGTATGGGAGCTGAGCTGGAAATTCCCAAATGGGAAATGCCAGGAGCTGACAAACTTTTCAGGCACGTCGACGCCGAGGACCGCTTCCACACCTTCAATATGGGCATCGGTTGGGTCAGCATTGTCGATGAAGCCGATGTCGCCGCTGCACTCAAGGCCGGCCCCGGCGGCACGGTCATCGGCAGCATGGTCTCCCAAGAGGGAGTCCGCGTCAAAGTTTCCGGCGAATAAACACAGCATGAATTTTCCCCCTGCGGCATGAGCGACTTTCTCAAACACGAATGCGGCATTGCCGCCGTGCGCCTGCGAAAACCCCTCGCTTATTACAAAGACCGCTACGGCACCTGTCTCTGGGGTTTCAACAAGCTCTTCCTGCTGATGGAGAAGCAGCACAACCGTGGTCAGGATGGCACGGGCATAGGCTGCGTGAAGCTCGACATGCCCCTGGGGCAGCCCTACATCCACCGCCGCCGTGGCATCGAGAAGGATGCGCTGGCTGAAATCTTCCGCAAGGAAATCAAGGGTTTCTACAAGATGAAGCGCAAAGGTCGCCTCGATAGCAGCGATCCGATCAGCGTGAAGTCCAATTTCGACTTTGGCGGCGAAATTCTGATGGGGCACCTGCGCTACGGCACGTCCGGCGACTTTGACGAGGGTGGTTGTCACCCTTACCTGCGCCGCAGTAACTGGCCAACCCGCACCCTGATGGTTTTGGGTAACTTCAATATGACCAATGCGGCTGAGCTCAATCAAGTGCTCATCAACCGAGGTCAACATCCGGTCTTTGGTACCGATACCCAGACAGTCCTTGAGGAGATCGGTTACCACCTCGACGAGGCACACACCGCGCTCTACCACGAGCTGCGCGACAGTGGCATGCCGGGTGCCGAGATCCCCAACGAAATTTCCGCGCGCCTGGACCTTCCGAAACTTGTCTCCGATTCCGCGGATGCCTGGGATGGTGGCTATGCCATCTGTGGAGCCATTGGTAACGGCGACATGTTTGTCATGCGCGATCCGCGCGGCATCCGCCCCTGCCACATGCTGATCAATGATGAGGTCATTGCCTTCGCTTCCGAGCGGGTGCCCCTGATGACCGTGTTCGAGGCAGAGGCTGATGAGGTGCAGGCGATTGAACCCGGTAAGGTGGTGACCATCAAAGCCAATGGCGGGATTTCCACGACCTCCTTCTCCGAGCCTCGGCCCTGCACGCCCTGCTCCTTCGAGAAGATCTATTTTTCCCGAGGCAACGACCCTCAGATCTATAAGGAGCGCAAGGCCATGGGTGCTGCCCTCGTGCCCCAAGTGGTCAAGGCCATCGACCACGCCTTCGATAAAACAGTGTTCTCCTACATTCCCAACACTGCTGAGATCGGTTATTTGGGTCTGATGGACGGGCTGCGCGAGTATCGCCGCGAGATGGTTCGAGATGCGATCCTTGAAGCCTCTAAAAAGGGTGAAGTGTCTGAGGATATGCTGGATGACCTCATCATGCGCAACTGGCCCACAGGAGAAAAAATCGCGCACAAGGATATTAAAATGCGCACCTTTATCTCACAGGAGAAGGGCCGAGACCAGTTGGTCTCTCATGTCTACGACATCAGCTACGGGGTCATCAATCCGGGTGATAATCTGGTGGCGCTCGATGATTCCATCGTGCGTGGCACTACGCTCAAAAAGTCCATTCTCAAGATTCTCGCCCGCACTCATCCAGCCAAGATCGTTGTCTGCTCCACCGCACCCCAGATCCGCTATCCCGATTGCTACGGCATTGATATGTCGGAGCTGGGCAAGTTCATCGCTTTCCAAGCGGCGGTGGCCCTGCATCGCAAGGCCGGTCGCCAGTCACTGCTGGATCAAATCTACGACGTCTGCCGTGGCGAGCTTGAAAAACCAATCGAAGAGCGCCGCAACTGCGTGCAACGCGTCTACGAGGATTTCTCAGCTGAAGAGATTTCCGCGGAAATTAGCCGCATGGTCTATCCCGAAGACACGGACTGGGCCGGCGAGGTTGAAGTGATCTACCAAACCATTGAGAACCTGCACGATTCCATCGAGGGTGAATGTGGTGACTGGTATTTCACTGGTAACTACCCGACCTCCGGCGGCTACTCCATGGTCAACCTAGCCTACATTCGTTGGTACGAAGGCGTGGGAGGACGATCCTATGATCTGCCACTGTGAATGCCTTTGAAGTCCTCGGTCTCAAGCCCTGCCTGGTGATTGGCCGTGAAGAACTCAACCGGGTCTTTCGTGAAGCGGGCAAGTGGGCCCATCCTGATGCCGGTGGCAGCGAAGAGGCATTTGCCCGGCTTCAAGCGGCTGTCGACATCCTGCAAAGTCCGGCGAGACGACTCAAAACGTGGCTTGAGTTCAAGGGGCTTGAAGTAAATGCGCGTGGTTCCATCAGCAATCAACTCATGGATGAGTTCGCCAGGGTGGGCAAGGTGACCCAGCATGCCGAAGCCCTGATTAGAAAACGTGAAGCTGCTCAAAGTGCCCTTGCCAGGGCCATGCTCGAGAACGAGACCCAGCTTTGTCGGGAGCAAGTGGAGCTATGCCAGAGCCGCATCGAGATGCTGGTGGGCGGCATCGTGGGCAAGTTTGCCGGTCTTGAGGGCGCAGAAGTAGCGCTGCTGGAGCCCGCTCTCGACTGGTGCCGTGACCTCACCTTTCTCGAAAAGTGGCAGGCCAGCCTGCGCGCAATCTACACTCGCTTGATGTGATTGTCTCAGCGGCTGAGTTCCGTTGTGGCACTCAGATACCAAATGAGTCCCGTGGCCAAGAGCACAAGGGATGTGACAGTGAAGATCAGAAACAGCAGGAATTTGACCATAGCTAAGGAGACTAGGCTTTTTCGCCTGCGAGTTTCAAGACCCGCTCGTAATGCTTGGCTTGCACTGGAGTGATGGAGAGCCGGGTGCCTTTCTGGCATACCATCATTTCGGAGAGTTGATTGTCGGCCTTGAGGGCGTCGAGCGGGACCTCTTGCTTGAACTTCTTGACGAATTGGAAGTCCACGAGCCACCAGCGTGGATTGTCCTGCTTGGACTTCGAATCGTAATAATCGCTTCTTTTATCGAACTGGGTGGGGTCTGGGTAGGTCTCACCGGCGACTTTTGCGATGCCGGCCACGCCAGGGGGCTTGGCATTGGAGTGGTAGAATAGGGCGAGGTCGCCGGGTTTCATTTCCTTCATCATGAAGTTGCGTGCCTGGTAGTTGCGGACTCCGTCCCAGGCTTCGCGTTTGACCTTTTTGAGGTCGTCGATGGAGAAAACGTCGGGCTCGGATTTGATCAGCCAGTATTTCATGAGGTCTGTTGATTACACCGGCTGATCCAAACCGGGCTTGGCCGCGGGGATGGGCAGGTGTTCGGGGCCAAGTTCAACACCCTTGGCGGCGCGCACATCGGCTTCGATCTCGTCGATGATGTCCTCTTCCGGTTTGAAATCAGCGGCGTGGTAGGAGCTTCGGACCAGGGGGCCGCTGGCGACGTGGCGGAAACCCTTCTCGAGGGCGATTTGCTTGTATTGGGCGAAGGCGTCCGGGTGGATGAACTCCACCACAGGGAGGTGCTTGGGGGTTGGGCGCAGGTATTGTCCCAAGGTCAGCACGGTGACATCGTGGTCGCGGAGGTCGTCCATGGCCTGGAGAATCTCGTCTCGGCGTTCACCGAGGCCCAGCATGATGCCGCTTTTGGTGGCGACCTTGCCGCCGACCATGTCCTTGGCCTTCTTGAGCACGGCCAGGCTGCGGTCGTATTTGGCGCGGGAGCGTACCAATGGAGTCAGACGCTCCACGGTCTCAATGTTGTGATTGAAGATGTGTGGGCGGGCGTCCATGCACATTTGCAGGGCCCAGTCGCGGTCGTTGAAATCGGGAACGAGGACTTCGATGACGATTCCGGGATTGGTTTCGCGCACAGCCTCAATGGTGTGCTTGAAGTGCTCGGCACCACCGTCGCGCAAATCGTCGCGGGCCACTGCGGTGATCACCACGTGACGCAGTCCCATGCGACGCGTGGCCTCGGCCACGCGTTGGGGTTCGTCGGCCTCAAGCGCATCTGGCTTTGCGGTCTTGACCGCACAGAAGCCGCAGGCACGGGTACACTTTTCTCCAGCGATCATGAAGGTCGCCGTTTTCTGGCTCCAGCACTCCCATCGGTTGGGGCATTGGGCCTCCTCGCAGACAGTGACCAGATTGAGGTCGGTAATCAGCGACTTGGTTGACCAAAACTCCGGGTTGTTGGGCAGGCGGACCTTGATCCAATCCGGTTTCCGCTCCCTGTGAAGGGTTGGGTCCATCTTGTTCTTGGGGCCAGCACAATTCATTGCGCGCCGAGCCTATGGTCGAGTCTGCGGATGGCAAAGCCGAAATTGCCGCGCGAGCCTGAGAGTTTATTGCGCAGGCGCTGCAGGCTGCTTGGGCGCGTAGGTGGCGCACCAGCCCTTGGCAGCGACCAAACGGTTCTGGAAGATGGTGCAGGGGCCATCTTCTTTTCCGGCAGGCCCAGTGTAGAGGGCACAGTTTTCGCAGATCTGACCGGCCTTATATTGGGGATACTTCGCGGCATCCACCTTGGTGGCGTCCTTGATGTAGCCCAGGGCGATGGCGACGGGATCATTTTCCGGAACAGAGGCAGGAGCGTCGGCCTGGGCGTCTTGAGCGAGGGCCTTGGCACCGATGAGGAGGGGGGAGCCAGCGATGATGCTGCGTAGGAAATGACGGCGGGAATTCATAACTTCCAATACTCGGTGCGGGATGTCCATGTTTCAAGTGCCCGAGCGGATTTTATCAACAAATCTTCATTATTGAGACTGTGTTTCAAAAGGGGGGTCTTGGCTGCTCCTTGTAAACCATTATTAAAAACCCAAATCCTTGTCGTTTTGCGCTTTTTCGATGAAGACGAGCTGCGCAATCTCCATGCATGCGCTACGCCCAACGCCTTCAACAACGCATCGAAAAAACCGGTTCCCGCCTTTGTGTGGGATTGGATCCGAGACCGGTCAGCGGAGGCGCCAATGCCGCTTACGACTTCCTCAAGGAGGTGATCGAAGAGACGGCGGATCAGGCCGCGGCTTTCAAGCCCAATATGGCCTATTTTGAGGCCATGGGCATCAAGGGCATCAAGGTGCTCGAAGATCTGCTCGAGGACATGCCTGATGAAGTTCCTGTCATTCTCGATGCCAAGCGCAGTGACATTGGCGAGACTCAGAAGTATTACGCCAAAGGCTACTTCGAGAACTGGAACGTCGATGCCGTCACTCTCAATCCTTTCTTGGGCTACGATTCCATCGAGCCATTCCTCGATTGGCCCGGCAAGGGCATCTATCTGTTGGCCGTGACCTCCAATGCCGGCACTGCTGACTTCCAGCAACAGCAGTTGGCCGACGGTCGCTCGGTCTTCGAGTTGGTGCCCGCGCTGGGTGCCCGCGCCGAGGAAGAAGGCCGCGACACCGACGTTGGCTACGTGGTCGGTCTGACCAATGCCGCCGATGTGCTCGCCAAGATGCCGGATGCACCACTGCTGGTGCCGGGTTTGGGTGCCCAGGGCGGCAGTCTCGACGCCTTGGCCAACGCGGGCCGCAGCGCTCCCGACGTGATCAATGTCTCGCGTGGCATCCTCTATGCTGATGACGATCGTAGCTTCGCCGAGCGCGCCGAATATTGGGCTGATGTTATCGCCGCTGGCTATACCGCCTGATTAAGCGACCCTTTCCCATTGCTCTCCGAACGACCCATGTCCGATCTTGCTTCCTCTCTCCAAGCTGCTGTTGAAGACGGCAAACTACTTGCTGACGCCAAAACCAACATCGAGTCCCTCTTGGCCGGCACCACCAGTGATATCGCGCCCAAGGCCATCGAAGAGTTGGTCACCAAGGGTGAATGGCAGGAACTCAACGATCGTTTCTTCAAGACCCTGGCCTTCGGCACCGGTGGTCTGCGGGGCCGCACCATCGGCCGGGTGGTGACCGAAGTGGAACAGGGTGCGGGTGGTTCCAACGGTCGACCCGAGCATCCCTGCGTGGGCACGGCCACGATGAACTTTTTCAACGTGGGTCGCGCGGTGCGTGGCCTCATTGAGCACGCCAGGGAAGTCGTGAAGGATCGCAAGCCCAAGCTGGTGTTTGCCCACGACACTCGTCACTTTTCGCGCGACTTCGCCGAGTTCTGCGCCAAGGTTTGCGTGGATCATGGCTGCGACGCCTATCTCTTTGATGGGCCGCGTTCCACGCCACAACTCTCCTTTTGCATCCGCGAACTGCGCGCCGATGCGGGCGTGGTGCTGACCGCCAGTCACAACCCCAGCCACGACAACGGCTTCAAGGCCTACTTTGACGACGGCGCCCAGATCGTGGAGCCAGATGCCAGCAAGATCATTGCACGGGTCAACGCCATCGACTCCGAGAGTTACGAGTGCGTGCCTGATGACGCGCGCGGAACAATAACCATCATGAGCGAAGAGATGGACGCCAAATACACCGAGCGCCTCAAGGCGCTCTTGCTGCAGCCTTCGCTTTTGGATGGAGCCTCGACCAAGGTGGTCTTCACCAACCTTCACGGCACGGGTGGTCACATCAATGTGCCCATGCTCAAAAGCTTTGGTTTTGATGTGCTGACCGTTCCTGAACAGGACGTGCAGGACGGTAGTTTCCCGACCGTTGCCTCACCCAATCCCGAGAACGGACCCGCGCTTCAGATGGGTATTGATCTCGCTGAGAAGGAAGGTGCCCAAATTGTCATCGGCACCGACCCCGACGCCGACCGCATGGGCGTGGTGGCCCGCAACGCCGAGGGCAAGATGCAACTGCTCACCGGTAACCAGATCGGTTCACTCATGGCCTGGTATCGCCTCAAGACCTGCTTTGATCTTGGCTGGATCACCCAGGCCAATCGCAGCCGCGCGGTGCTGGTGAAAACCTTGGTCACCACCGAACTGCAGCGTGCCATTGCCGACGGCTTCGGCGTGGGCGTGGTTGATACCCTCACCGGCTTCAAATACATTTCGGGCAAGCTGCGCAAATACGAGGAAGCCATCCCCGCCGACAAGAAGGGCGACTATCGCTCGCTGAGTGAAGAGGAGACTCGCAAGCTGCGTCTCGAATACTCGCGTTTCTTTGTCTTCGGTGGCGAGGAGAGCTACGGCTACCTCGGCTCCGACTTCGTGCGCGACAAGGATGCCAACGGCGCCACCCTGATGTTCGCCGAAGTCGCGGCCTATGCTTCCTCGGTAGCTAAGACCCTGCCCGAACTGCTCGACGACATTTACACCGAATACGGCTACTACCTCGAAATCGGCAAGGCCATGGTGATGGAAGGTGCCGATGGTGCTGCCAAGATTGCAGACCTCGCCACGAGTTTTGCTGACAATCCGCCGAGTGAGGTCGATGGCAGTATGGTGGTGCGCGTGCGCAACTTCGCCGTGGACGACATCTACGATCAGGAAGGTGACTTGCTGCCCAAGGAAAAGATGCTCTTCGTTGACCTCGAAGACGGCCGCCGCTTTGCTGTGCGCCCCTCCGGCACCGAGCCCAAGATCAAGTTCTACCTCTTTGGGAAGTCCGATGCGGGTGATGACCTCGCGGCGGCCAAGGAGACAGTCCTTGCAGGTCTGGAGAGCATGTGGGCTTGGCTGGAGGCGGATGCGGCGAAGCGGGTTTAGGACCCCACGGAAGAATCCATCATGTTAAAAAAATTTGGGGCTGAGCGGTTCGATTTCTTTCGTGGGAGTTATTTAAGCCGGCTGCTGCTGCGAGATGCAGTGCAGCGTCCCACCTTCTTCGACCAGATCGAGGCAATCGATGCCGATGACTTTCCGACCCGGGAATAGCTCGCGGATCATGCCGAGTGCCCGGTCGTCGTTTTTGGACTGACGGAAGGTGGGCACCAAAACGCCATCATTGACGATGAGGAAGTTGACGTAGGAGGCGGGCAGTACGGGCAGGCGCCAGCCGGGGACTTCACAGGCCTCGGGGAGGGGGAGTTCGAGGACTTCGAAGTTGAAGCCACGCAGACGCTGGAGGTTGTCTTCGAGGATGGCTTGGTTGATGCGGGTGTCCGTGCAGGCGAGTACTGTGTTTTCATCCACGAAGCGCGCGAGGTCGTCGATGTGGCCGTCGGTATCGTCACCCTCGATGCCTTGCTTGAGCCAGAGGATGTCGGAGACGCCAAGGCCATCGCGCAGTTTTTCTTCGATCTCCTCCTTGCCGAGCAGGGGATTGCGGTTGGGGTTGAGGAGCACCGCTTCGGTGGTCAGCAATTGACCCGTTGCGTTGACCTCGATCGCACCACCCTCGAGCACCATGCCGCCTTCGAAGCGTTGCATGCCCAGGGATTTCGCGATTTGCTTTGGTATCGAGTTGTCCAAATCCCAGGGCGCGAATTTACCGCCCCAGGCGTTGAACTCCCAATCGGTGAGGGCCACTTCACCCGTCTGCTGATGCTTTACAAAGATGGGTCCGTGGTCGCGGCACCAGACGTCGTTGTGGGCGTGGTCGAAGAGCTCGACCCGCTCCATCACCGCCTTGGCACGATTGCAGACGTCGAGAATGTGATCGTGGCTGGCGGCCGGCGCGTTGATGCGCACGGGTTCGAAGCGCGAGATGGCTGCCGCAATTTCGGCGAACTTGGCCTCGATCAACTCAAGCTTGCTTCCTCCCCAGTGACGAGGGTCGGCCACCGGCCACGAAAGCCACACCGCCGCCTGGGGCGACCATTCGGCGGGCATGGAGAATCCGGAGGCAGAATTGCTCATGCAGGAAATCAATCAGGCTATGGCCCGTCCTTCAACCCACAGCTTCAATCTGGTCCATCATGCAGCGGTTTCTGGCAGGACCAGCATTCGGCGAGGTTGCCGGGATCGGTTTCGCCACAGTCGGGGCGGGGGCTTCCGTGCCCTCGGGTTTCCTGATTGAGCTTATCGGTTTCGGCCATGTGTTTGCGGATGATATCCATGGCCTCCTCATCGTATGGGTCATCGGCTACCCAAATGGACGGAGCTCACCCTGCAAAGGGGATCGCGGGCCAGCCGGATTTCATGGCGTCCTTGTTCGGGCGGACCATTGTGGGGATGCCTTGCGCCTCGAGGAGTTGCTTGTAGAAGCTGACCTTGAGGATGTCCTGATCACGGAAGAGTTCCTCCATGAATCAATAAATTAAACCAGGAACCAGGAACAGGCGGCTTTGCCGCCTACACCTTGCCGTAAAGTGGACCATAATTCCGGCATGCGCGAAAGTCTGCTCCTTCCAAGTCAGCAGTGCCAAACGCCCGCCAGGCGCTTGGGCGAAATACGCGATCCTCTTCAACATTGTGCATGTAGACGGGGATGCGCAGCATGGAGGCCAAAGTGATGTAGAGATGGCCGATGTGTCCGTAACTCATCACACAGTGGTTGGCACCCCAGTGATTCATGACTTCATACGCGCTGCGGAAGGCGGCCTCGCCGGTGAGATTGGGCGCGAACCAGGTGGTCGGCCAAGTGGGGTTGGTGCGCTGGTCCAGCGCATCGTGGATGGCGTCAGGCAGGTCGATGGTGTGCCCCTCCGCGATCTGCAGGGCTGGGCCCAGACCATCTACCAGGTTGAGGCGAATCATGGTCGCCTTCATGCCGCCTTTGGTGCGAAAGCGGGTACTCCAACCACCTCCCGGGAAATATTCGGTGATGGAAGGATGCCAGCTGGTGGCCTTGAGGCATTTGTTGATTTCGGGCTGGGTGAGCTGGTAGTGCGGCTTGATCGCGGGCTCGCCCTTGAGACTTTGCTCGCCGGTGCCATCGAGGGCGGCGGGGCCCGAGTTGATGAGATGGAGAATGCCGTCCTTTACCAGGGGGTGCTTCAGCGCTTTACCGCTGGCCTCCTTGATGGCGTCCTTGCTCCAGTAGGTGCGCAGGTCGGCGAAGATCTGGGCGGTGTGGGTGAGGAGGTAGCCAAAGAGCATGCCGGCGCCGTTGAGGGCGTCGTTCTCGGTGGCGAGAAGATGCGGCGCGCGTTTGCCGTTCCAGTCGAAGGAAGAATTGAGGATGGCTTCCATGAAGTCCCCGTTGGGGAAGTGGTCGGTCCATTGGCGTTGGCCCTGAAAGCCGGCGGCAATCGCATTGTGGCCGTTGGCCTGCTCAGCAAGTTGAATTCCACCAACCTTTTTGTTGCTGAGCTTTGGGTTGCCGACCATCAGGTCGCGGGCGATGAGTGCCATCTTCACGCTGTCTTCCCACTCACTGTCGAGTTGCTCGCGCAGGCGGGTGGTCTCGGGTGAGTTGTAGTCCTTACCCTCCTTGCAGTGCTTCTTGACCCAGGTGAGTGCGGTAGCGAATTCCTTCTGGTCGTATTGGCCCTTCTGCATGCGGCCGATCATCTCGGTCATGTCGATGGCCTCGACGCGCATGCCGAGCCACTTTTCCCATAACGCGGGATCCACGAGCGAACCGGCGATCCCCATGGAGGTGCCGCCGATTGATAGGTAGGACTTGCCGCGCATGAGTGCCACGGCCAAACCGCACTTGGCAAAGGCAAGCAACTTGCCCTGCACGTCTTCGGGAATGCTGGTGTCGTCGGCCGCTTGGACGTCCTTGCCATAAATGCCGAAAGCGGGAATTCCTTTCTGGGTATGACCAGCCAAGACGGCGGCAAGATAGACGGCTCCTGGGCGCTCCGTGCCGTTGAAACCCCAGACCGCCTTGGGGGTGTGAGGGTCCATGTCCATGGTTTCAGAGCCGTAGCACCAGCAGGGGGTGACGCTCAGGGAAACGCCTACGTTCTTTGCGCGAAAACTTTCAGCACAAGCGGCAGCCTCGGCCACACCACCAATGCAGGTATTCGCGATGACACACTGCACCGGCGATCCGTCCGGATAGCGCAAGTGCTTGGCATAGAAATTTGCGACCGACTCGGCGAGCTGCATCGTGCGCGCCTCAAGGGATTCGCGAACCCCTCCGAGTCGTCCATCGATGCAGGGACGGATGCCGATTCTTGGATACACAGCTTTTTTCATGGGCAATGGGTAACCCCTGATGGATATGGAATCCAAGGGTGGATTTCCAGACCCATTTCGCATCATTGCTCGGTAACGGTCAGATCAAATCATGCCTGATGGATTGGATAGTAAACATGGCATTCTCATGCAGATGTAGGTGTCTGATTTTTTTGTACATCCTGTCCAAATTTAGATTGTTTGCTGAGCTTTGGCAGGATGCACTGTGGATATGAAGGAAATTGAACAAACTCCTGACTACATTTCAAAACAGGTCGAGCTATCACGGCTCTTCTTCATCGAACCCTCGCCAGACCAAGAGTTCGCGGTGGCCAGCGGTGGTTTTGAACGTTGCCGACCCGATTACAGGATCGATCGTTCCAGTCTCGACTGGTATTGCCTGGAATTTGTGGATCGCGGTGAGGGAAAGCTCAATCTTAACGGTGCTGATTACGATCTGCATCCCGGAAGCTTCTTCATCTATGGGCCCAACACACCACACAGGATCCAAACTTCCAGTGAGAATCCCCTCGGTAAGTATTTTGTCACCTTCCACGGCCGTCAGGTGGAGGGCTTTCTCAAGCAGCATGAGATTGAGGTTGCAACGATGGCATATTGCCACCGTGGAGAATCGGTTCGCCGAGCGTTTAGCATGCTGATCGAGCGTGGTGTGCGTAAGTCCAAGCTGACCGAATCCCTTTGCTCACTCATCGTTCGTGAGTTGCTGCTGCTTTGCTTGGATGACTCCGCCGGCAACATCGATACGGATTCGCCCGCTTACCTGACTTACTCTAGGGCACGGCAATACATCGAGAATGGCTACCTCGAGCTGCAAAGTCTCGATGCCGTGGCCAAGGGTTGCGGCGTTGAGGCTGCCTACCTTTGTCGTCTCTTTGCCCGCTTCCATGACGAAAGTCCCTACCAGTTTCTTACTCGTTTGCGCATGGACCATGCATCGCGCCTGTTACTTGAAGATGGCTCCAGTGTGCGTTCGGTCGCACAACGCATGGGCTACAAGGACCCCTTCCACTTTTCGCGCGTATTCAAGTCAGTGCATCGGATTCCGCCTTCGAAGTTCCGCAATTCGCTTTACAGCTGATCGTCTCCGACAGGCTGCCGGCAAGCGCTCCTGTGATGACCCCGAAGACAAAACCAAAGACATGGCCCATGATGTCGGTATTGCCATCGGGTGCGCCTGAGCCTGTCATTCCGAGTACTATGATGCCGCCGAGTATTGGAGCGATGACACGCAACCATGGAATCTGGGTGCGGAATCGAAGCATCCAGGCGACACCGACCCCAGAGAGGATGCCCAAGGCGGCAAACACTGCAGTGGACGCCCCGATGGATTGATAGGCAGCCGGATACACCAGGATGCAGGTCGTGGCGTTGCCGAGGGTGCCGCAGGTAAGAATGAGCAACCAGCCTCGCCACGCTCCAAGTGAACTCGCGACCAAGGTGGTAAAGAAAAGACCGCTGAGCAGGTTGCCCAGGAGATGTTCCACGTCAGCATGGAAAAAAAGGGCGGTGAAGGGTCGCCACCATTGATTGCCCTCTATGAGTTCTAGGCTGGAGGATGCGCCGAGTTCAACAAGAATGGGGTGCTGGATCTGAAGTCGGTGCGCCATTATCAGCACCAGAAGCCACAAAAAGTAGGCACCCCAACCGGGAGAATGGGCGAAGCTGCCCAGTTCCATGACAGGTCGCGCCAGTTGCTCTTGCATTTCCGCGTCATACTCGCGCAGTTCCATCAAGACGCGCTCGGAAGATTCTGGGTTTACCAGCAGGTCGTGATCCGGCCGGTCTGCAAACACTTCGATCCAGCAAGGTAATCCCATGGCCAGCACCACCAGGGCATGATCCTGTGCAGAGCGCAGGTCTTGATAGCTGCCAACGCGGGTCCAGTTCTCCTCATCAAGGGTGTTGTCGGATGAGTCATCCAAGGTGCTGGAGCATCGCCGTGTAATTCAGGTAATTCAAGCTATGGAATTGCAGCTAGACTGGCTTTATCATGGAATGCGGTTCTTTAGCACTGCAGGAGCGGCTGATCATCCTCCATTTTGAAAACAATGGTTCCACTTGAAGTTGGACATGACCCCGAAGCGTCAAAGAAGCGCTTGAGTTTCTGGTGCGATGAGAGTTGTTGGGGTGCCTCAGAAGCTCTTGCGGAGATGGGAGGGTAGAATGTTGAGTTGTTCCCGGTATTTGGCGACGGTTCGACGTGCCACCTTGATGCCCTGTTGCTTGAGGGCCTTGGTCAGGGCCTCATCAGACAAAGGCTTGC
Source organism: Luteolibacter sp. (assembly GCA_030828305.1). Lineage (GTDB taxonomy): Bacteria > Verrucomicrobiota > Verrucomicrobiia > Verrucomicrobiales > Akkermansiaceae > Luteolibacter. The sequence goes on along the minus strand of JAURCU010000004.1, from coordinate 36,792 downwards.
TCTGGTTTTCATTGGCGACGAGTTGTTGGATGGCCTCGCGAACTCCGGCATTCGATATCTCGGTACCACCCTCGGTTTGGTAGCCGGTGGCGAAGAAGGAACGCATTTCCATAAGCCCCTGAGGCGTGAGAATGTGTTTTCCGGCCACCGCTCGCGAAATGGTGGTAGCGTGCATGCCCAAAGCATCGGCCACTTCGTTCATGGTGAGTGGTTTCAGCAGGCGAGGCCCTTTGTCGAAGAACTCCTTCTGACGAAGGATGAGTTGGTGGGCGATTGCGAGGATGGTTTCCTGACGCAGCGCCACCGAACGAATCAAGCTGCGGCCATCGCGGATGTGTTCGCGCAGGAAGGCGCGTGCCTTGCTATCGATGCCCTGCTTGCCGATCATATCCTTGTAGAAATCGTTGATACGTAGCTTGGGAAGTTGTTCACCGGTGAGTCTGGCTGTCAGCATGCCGTCCTCGTTGGTTTCGATGATGACGTCGGGTTGGATGTAAGGATTGTCGCCGGGGTTGAAGTCGCCCCCCGGGTTGGGGGTGAGTCGTCCGATATTGGCGGCCGCTTCGGTGATGCGCTCCACGGTGGTGCCGAGTGCCTTGGCGATCCTGGGGTGGTGTTTGCGGGCAAGCGCTTCTAGGTGATCGCGCACGCTACGGTATTCGATTGAGTCAACGAGACCTTGGCGTTCGAGTTGAATCATCAGGCAATCGGGGATGTCGGCTGCACCTACGCCGGGCGGCTCGAAGGATTGAACCAATGCCAGAGCCTGATCGAGATCCTCGTGATCTAGATCTAAGCGGATACCGAGGTCGTGCAGCGGTATGTCCAGAAAGCCGCGTTCGTCCAGGTTGCCGATGATTGCCCCGGCGGCTTGTCTAACTTCAGGCTCCACCATGGAGAGTTGAAGTTGGCACTCCAGGTGTCGCTGAAGCGTTTCAGGTGCCACCAGCGAGTCGTAGAGATGTTGGCGTCGTTGCTCATTGTCCTGGGTCCACGGTTGGATGCTGCCATCCATGATGCTGCGGTCACGCCAGTCATCATCGGTTTCATTGAGGCTCTCGAGCTGATCATTCTCCCCGGGGTCACCACTGATCTCATCCAGCGAAATGGATTCGCTGACATCTTCGATGGTCGGGTTGTTTTCGAGTGCCTGATTGATGATCTGGCTGAGCTCCATGCTGCTCGCCTGCAGGATCTCGAGGCTCTTGCGCATCTGGGGCGCGAGAGTCTGCGTCTGGGAAAGATTCTGCTGGAGGAAGTTCTCGGGCATGGCAGGCGCAAATGACCTGCGGGCAGAATACAACGGCAGTTACTTTTGTGAAAGCATATATCGTGCCAATTATCTAATAAACTCGTAAGTCAGGAATGACTGACTTCGGAGTTCATTGAATATCCACCTTAACTGCTTCTCGCTCGACGGGTTCAACTTCGAAAAATTCCTGCGCCTCTGGTGGGAAACCGAAGATTCCAGCCACGATATTTGAAGGGAATTGTTGAGTCTTGTTGCGGTAATCCCTGACATTGCCGTTGTAGAAGCGGCGAGCGGACTGGATGCGGTCCTCGGTGTTGACCAACTCCTGCTGCAACTGAAGAAAGTTTTCATTGGCCTTAAGGTCGGGGTAGGCCTCGGCCACGGCAAACAGCTTGTTGAGGCCATTGACCAGGAGCTTTTCGGTGCCAGCCTGTTGGGCGACGCTGCCATGATTGCTCATGCATTGATTGCGTAGTTCGATCACCTTCTCAAGTGTGGCCTGTTCATGCGCAGCGTATGCCTTCACACAGGAAACCAGATTGGGGATGAGGTCGTAGCGGCGCTTGAGTTCAGTGTCGATGTTGGCCCAGGCGTCCTTAACGTGATTACGAATGGTGACGAGGCCATTGTAGATAGCGATCACGAAGATCAGTGGCAGTAGGGTAATGAGCCCGATGATGATCAGTATGGGTTCCATATGACTTAGCTGAATAAGTAGTTGGGCATCAATGAGCGGATCTTGTGCAGACGATCGTAGTTATCAATGACGTTGTCGGGCTTCATCCGCCCGCTGAAAGTCATTGCAAGGGTGTTGCCTTCGAGTTCGATGGCGAGTTTTTGTTGCCCCAGCAGGTAGTCGATCATTTGTACGTTGCAGACATCATAAGCGAACTTCTTGTCCGGGCTTTTGACCTTGTAGCGTCTTGAGAATTCGTGGGATTCAAAGTCGATGTCATCAAAGCCTAGGGCCTGGGCAATCTTGGAGAAGAATCCCTCGGGCTCGATGATGAGCTCAGGGAAATGCTTTGGCATGATCAGGGTGTAAACAGAGTGGTAGTGGTGGGTGGTTTGGGTGCGGCCTTTGCTGTCGGTCGAGGTGGTCTCATAGTGGTAATCGAAGAGACAGACGGCTTCACCCTCTTTACCGTTTCCCCGCATCACATTGTAGCAATATCGGTTACTGCCGGCGCGTAGCCGGTTAAGAAAGCCATACTGGCTTGCCAGCGCGCGGTCCTTGGCTTGTGAAAAGCTCAGGCCGAGTTGTTTGGCGATTGTAGCCAGGGACTCGCGGCGTTTTTTCTCCTGGATGTGACTTAAGATGCCAAAGCCGACAATCAGCACAAAGATTAGAAAAAACAAAATGAAGGAACCATCCATGCCGACTCATGCTGGTCAAACGGTAGACCATTCGGCAAGTGCAATGAATGCCTTGTTTTGTGTTAATTAGCTGAAGTAACCCACACCCGCCTTGAAGACGGGCTGAAGTTTGTCGCCGTGAATGTTCTTGGCGACTTGTTTGCCGGCGCGCTCACTGTGGCCCATTTTTCCGAGCACCCGGCCGCAGGGGCTGGTGATGCCCTCAATGGCGGCAACCGAGCCATTGGGGTTGAAGCGTGGGTCCATTGATGGTTTTCCCGCTGCATCGCAGTATTGGGTGGCGATCTGACCCTTTACGGCGAGTTGCTTGACCATGGCTTCGCTGGCCATGAATTTGCCCTCACCGTGGGAGAGCGGCACGGCGTGGAGGTCGCCAACCTGACCAAGTGCCATCCATGGAGATTGGGTGCTTACGACCCGGGTGGTCGCATAGCAGGAGATGTGGCGGTTGATGTCGTTGTGTACCAGGGTTGGGGAATCGGCATCGGGATCGCGGATTTCGCCGTAGGGTACCAGACCGGTTTTGATCAGGGCCTGGAAGCCGTTGCAGATGCCAAGGATCAGACCGTCACGATTCTTGATCAGGTCCATCACCGCATCAGCAACGCGCGGGTTACGAATCACGGTGGCAATGAACTTGGCGGAGCCATCGGGCTCGTCACCGGCACTGAAGCCGCCGGGTAGCATCAGGATTTGGGATTGGGAAATGGCCTCGGCAAGTTGCTTGACCGATTCCTCGATGTGCTGCGTGGTGAGATTGCGAAAGACGAGTATCTCGGCTTGGGCGCCCGCCTCACGGAAGGCCTTGGCGGAATCGTATTCGCTATTGGTGCCGGGAAATGCCGGGATGATCACTCTGGGTGGAGTGATGGCACTCGAAGAGTGGTCGCGCATGCAAGTGGTGAAGAGTGGAACCTCGATCATGCGTGTCTCGGGTATCCCGGGAAGGGTTGGATAGATGGGTTCCAGGGTCCCTTGCCATGCGGCTTGGAGTTCGCAAAGCGTGTGGCTTTCCCCGTTGATGGTGAGCTTGGGCTCACTGACGGTGGTTCCGATCTTCAGTGCTTTGAGCTCCGGAGGTAAGGCATCGCTATGTTCGATGATAAAGCAGAGCGTGGCACTTGCGGTGATGTCTTCGTCCGTCCTGATGTCTGCACCGATCAGATTGCCGAAACACATTTTGGCGAGGCCAGCTCCAATGCCTGGGGAGCCAGCGTGGTGCATGGAGACGATGTCGCCTTGGGCGTTGGCCTGATGGATGGCTTCGGCGATGGTTTTCAGGGCCTCAAAATCAGGCAGTAGGTCCCGGTCACGCTCGATCTTGACCAGCGATATCGTTGAGCCCGCCAGCTTGAACTCGGGCGAGCGCGCATGCGAGGCGAAGCCTGGTGCCAAGGCGAAGGAGACCAGGGTGGGTGGCACGTCGAGCTCATTGAAGGAGCCCGACATCGAGTCCTTGCCGCCGATTGCTGCCAAACGCAGGGAGTGTTGGGCGTGCCAGGCGCCAAGCAGAGAGGCCAAGGGCAGGCCCCAGCGTGAGGGATCTTGCCCGAGTTTCGGGAAGTATTCCTGTAGAGTGAGGCGGATGTCGCGGAGGCGTCCACCGGCGGCGACAATTTTGCAGACCGACTCGGTGATGGCATCGACCGCTCCGTGAAAGGGTGAACGCGAGGAGAGGTAGGGATCGAAACCCCAGCTCATGTAGGTGCAGGAGTTGGTTTGGCCTTCGAGCAGCGGCATCTTGGCGACCATCGCATCCGGTGGAGTGATCTGTTGGCTGCCACCAAAGGGCCACAATACGGTGCCGGCACCCACCGAGCCATCGAAGCGCTCACCGAGGCCTTTCTCCGACGCGACATTGAGGCTGGCGAGGTGCTCGGAGAGAGAGACCTTGTCTAATGCCGGATCGCTGGCATCAGCTTTGGCGACTTTGATGGTGGCGCTGAGTTGCACGCCGTTGGTGTCGAGGAACTCGCGCGACAGGTCGACAATGGTCATGCCACGCCAGTTCATGATGAGCCGACCGCTGTCGGTAACGTCGGCGACATGGACGCATTCCAGGTTTTCCTTGTCGGCCTCGGCAATGAAGTAATCGATCTCGTTGCGCTCCACGCACACGGCCATGCGTTCCTGGGATTCGGAGATGGCGAGTTCAGTGCCGTCCAAGCCGTCGTATTTCTTGGGCACGGCATCGAGGTTGATGACGAGGGACGGCGCGATCTCGCCAATGGCAACCGAGACCCCGCCCGCGCCGAAGTCGTTGCAGATCTTGATCTTCTTGGTCAGCTCCGAATTGCGGAAGAGGCGCTGGATCTTGCGCTCGGTGGGAGCGTCGCCCTTCTGCACTTCGGCGGAGTTCTCGAGCGCAGTGTCATCGTGCTCCTTGGAGGAACCCGTCGCGCCACCGACGCCGTCACGACCTGTGCCCCCCAATGAGAAGAATCACATCCCCCGGAGAGGGACTGGCGCGATAGACCTGCGAGCGCGGAGCCGCTGCGACCACCGCGCCAATCTCAAGGCGCTTGGCCACATAGCCTGGGTGGTAGACCTCGGCGACCTGACCGGTGGCAAGGCCAATCTGGTTGCCATAGGAAGAATAGCCGTGGGCCGCAATCTGGCAGATTTTCTTCTGTGGTAGTTTGCCGGGCAGGGTGTCGGCAAATGGAGTGAGAGGATCGGCAGCACCCGTCACGCGCATGGCTTGGTAAACGTAGGAGCGACCGGAGAGGGGATCGCGTATGCAGCCGCCCAAGCAAGTGGCAGCGCCACCGAAGGGTTCGATCTCGGTGGGGTGGTTGTGGGTCTCGTTCTTGAACATCACCAGCCACTCTTGCTCGGGGCCGTCGTCAATGGACACTGGCACCACAATGGAGGCCGCGTTGACCTCTTCGGAGACTTCGAGATTGTCGAGTTCACCCGAGGCAAGCAGCTCGCGCATGCCGATGAGCGCGATATCCATCAGGGTGACGGGTTTGTCGTCGCGGCCGAGTTGGCGCTTGGTTTCAAGGTAGGATTTCCAGGCCTTGGCTACCGGGCCATCGGGATCTTCGAATTCCACCTCGTCGATTTTGGTCAGGAAGGTGGTGTGCCGGCAATGGTCGGACCAGTAAGTGTCGAGCACCTTGATCTCGGTGAGGGTTGGCTCGCGGCCTTCCTTTTTACCGAAGTAGTCCTGACAGAAGGCGACGTCCTGGGCGGACATGGCCAAGCCGAGCTCTTTGCGAATCTCGGCGGGGGACTTGCTGTTGAAGCCTTCGAGGGTAGGAACGTCATCTGGCGGCTTGGCGGCCGCTCGCTGCGACATTTCCTCAACCGCAACCTCGTGGGAGTCCACGGCGTTGATCACATAATTCTTGATGGATTGCAGTTGCTCGGCGCTGAGTTCGCCCTCGAGCACGATGACCCGAGCAGAATAGACTTCTGGCCGGTCCATGCCGGTAAGGATCTGCATGCATTGGGCAGCTGAGTCGGCACGCTGGTCGAATTGGCCCGGAAGGTATTCGACGGCAAAGGCACTCTCGTTTGATGCGAGTTCAAGTGTTTGGCTAACCGTATCGACTTGGGGCTCGGAGAGAATGAGTCGGCTGGCCTCGGCGAATTCCTTATCGCTCAAACCGCCGACATCGTAGCGCTGGAGGATACGTAGACGCTCAAGCTGTGGGAGCCCGAGAGACTCGTGAAGGTCGTGGAGGAGGTGGCGGGCCTCAGCGTTGAAGCCGGCCTTTTTTTCAACGAAAATGCGATTCATCAGCGGAGGACCTACGAAAGCGTGTGATGCTAATGGCCTACTATCCAAGGGCAAGACGAATGAGGGATTTGAACCGCAGAGCCGCTGAGATCACAAAGGAGCGTAAGAGAATACCCATGAAATCAGCACAAGCCCAAGCTTTGCGTCGCTCTGCGTGCCTTTGCGACATGAGTGTCTTTGGGGGAAATTCAATGTCAGGCTTCAGGGGCCGAAAAAGCCTGATGCTTCAGCGATTTCTCGACGGAGGCGGGAATCGAGCTTGGATTGGCGTATTCGAAGTGGCGTCCCTCGAAGTTGCGCAGCACTGCCTTGTTATCATCATTTTTGACTACGTAGTCAGGATTGATGGGGATCTTGCCACCCCCACCCGGCCCATCGATGACGAATTGTGGAACAGCGTAGCCGGTGGTGTGGCCACGTAGGCCCTCGATGATCTCAATGCCCTTGGCAACCGGGGTACGCAGATGCGAGGAGCCGGTAATGGGGTCGCATTGGTAGAGGTAATAGGGGCGCACGCGGCACATCAGCAGCTTCTGTACGAGTTCCTTTTGGATTTCCACCGAGTCGTTCACGCCCGTAAGCAGAACGCTCTGGTTGCCCATGGGCACGCCGGCATCAGCAAGGCGTCCGAGGGCTTCGCGCACCTCGCTGGTGAGTTCCCTTGGGTGGTTGGCGTGAATCGAGATGAAGAGCGGGTGATGCTTGTTGAGCATTTTGCACAGCTCATTGGTGATGCGCTGGGGCAGAAAGATGGGAATGCGACTGCCGATGCGTACGAACTCGATGTGCGGAATGGAGCGCAGGCGGGTCAGAATGCGGTCAAGGCGTTCGTCGGAAAAGAGCAGGGGATCACCACCGGAAAGAAGCACGTCGCGCACTGCGGGTGTGTTTTCCAAGTAGTCAAAGGCGGCCTCCCATTGAGTCTCGAGGTGCTGCTCACCGACACCGGATACCATGCGCGAGCGGGTGCAATAGCGGCAATACGACGCGCAGCGATCGGTCACAAGGAAGAGCACGCGGTCGGGGTAGCGGTGGACTAGTCCGGGAACCGGCATGTGGCTGTCCTCACCGCAGGGATCGGCGACCTCTTCGGGAGCCGTCCAGCCTTCTTCTAGGCGGGGAATCACCTGACGGCGGATGGGGCAGTTGGGGTTCTCCTTGTCGATCAGGTTGAAGAAGTGCGGCGTGATGGACATCGCCAACTTCTTGCCAGCGAGCAGCACGCCAGCGCGCTCGACATCAGTCAGCTCCAAATGCTTTTCGAGTTCGGCCAGCGAGTCGATACGGTTGCGTAGTTGCCACCTGTGGTCGTTCCACTTGTCCATGGCTTCAATCGGCCAGTAGCCGGGTGCGTGAGAGTGGAAATGGGAGTCGTTGGCAGACATGTCGTGGTCAGAAAAGGATGGGAGAAGATGCAGTCTCGGTAGAATATGGGAAATCGCAACGGGAAATTCCTGAGCGCGGAGTAAGGGTTTGTCGGGTGAGCGGATAAGGGCCGTCTATTTTACCGCCTCCAGTCTGGCACAACGACGCAGCCATTCGACGAGTTTGCCGGCAGTGATGGCTATGTGAGAGGCCTCAATCGTGTTGTTGTCGACTCCCTCGCGTCGACTGGTTACCCATAAGGCCGGAATCCCCATGGATCGGTAGGTCGTGGCGAGGTTCTCCAAGTTGCTGGCCAGCCATTGATGCGAGCCCAGATCACCGAGGGCTTGTGTGCTTGATGAAGCCGCGTTCGGACTCAGCGCGAGCAGCTGAGGGCTGGTTCCCATGGGGCCGATGATGAATGCCGCTGATGGGGATTTCATGAGGCTTTGGATGCGCTCCATGGTTTGCCTGACAGGCGCTTCAACTTCGTTGCCGTGCGGCACGAAAAGAAAATGGATGTGGCATGGAGCTTGGTCCTTGGCCATCGTTTGAGCCGCTGCGATCGCGGCGGCCAGTGCGGAATCTGCCAGAGCCGTGCTCTGATCGCGCGGGCTATCGTAGGGAGTCAAGACCCACAGATGGGGGGCGTTGGCTTGTTTTGCAGGTAGGCTGACCCGGATGATGGGCCACTCCATGGGTGCGACAATGCGCTCTATCAGATAACCGGTGTTGGAGGGGCCCAGGACTCCCTCGACCATCGCTGCTGCGCGGGTCAGATTTTTTGAGCTGCTTTGCTCGCCGGTGTGGCGCTCGCCCACCATCTCGCCAAGCTTGCGCAGGTCTTCGGAAATACGCTGCTCCGACATCTCCAGAGCGAAGCGTTGGTTTCGCTCCCGCTCTTGCTGATCGTCGTCACGTAGCGACCACCAGACAGCAACTCCCGCGGAAAGTGCCAGCCAAAGAGGGATCAGTGTTAGGCAGACCACCAGCCATTTTGAACGGTTGACGAGAATCTTTGACATCAGTCGGTGAAGGGCTGCTCTTCCTCATTTTCTTCTTCATCCTCGTCGAGCGGCTCCTCAATGCCATGTCGGATCTTTTGCGAAATCCAGGGGCGGATCATGCCGTACACCAGGTAGGCGCTGAAGAGAAAGACCGCCATCTTGTAGCGGAACTGGATAATGAGCAGGATCAGTACGATGGTAAGTAGGATGGCGGGCAGGGTGCCGCGACTACGCCAGTCGATTTTCTTGAAGCTGGGGTAGCGAACGTTACTGATCATGAGTAGTGAGATTGCCAGCATGACGCCGCCGAGCAGGAAACGCCACGGGCCGATCTCGATGTCGTTTTTGTAGAGATCAATGACGAGGAAAGTGAGTGAGGCGATGAAGCCCGCCGCCATCGGGATGGGTAGACCGCGAAAGTCGTGACTGGCATCCTTTTTCCTGGGGAGGTTGGCCAGGCAATTGAATCGGGCCAGACGCATGGCGCCACATATGAGATAAATCAGGGCAATGCCCCAGCCGATCTTGCCGGCCAGAGGGAAGAGCACGGCTTTGGCCATCAGCATGGCTGGTGCCATGCCGAAGGAGATGATATCGGCGAGGGAATCGAACTCTTGTCCGAAAGGCGACTCCTTGCCGCCGAGTCGGGCCAGACGGCCATCAAGGAGGTCGAAAAGGCAGGAAGCGAATATCAGGAGGATGGCGTATTGGTAGAAGGGTTTGATCTTCTCGTAGTATAGCTTGTCAGTCAGACCTTCGATCTTGCTGGCCTCGATCATGCCATTGAAAATCATCAATACCGCGAAAAACCCGCAGGCCAGATTGCAGGCCGTCATCAGGTTGGGCAGGAAGTAGATTTTGGGTTCGTCTGGATCGCGGGTGCGCGGCATGGTGGGAGTCTAGGGCAGGGATTGGGGCTTGGCAAGGTAGGGACGACCGGCCCGAATCCCGATGGGCCGCTTGTCGCGGCTACTCAAAAAACATGGCCGGAGGGCCATGCATCCTGCTTGGATCAAGTGGAGCGCCATCAGTCGTTCCTGGCCATCGCCGCCATGCGGCGACAAAGTCGGACATTCAAGCCGAATGTCCCTACCTCGATGGGTTGGCGGTCATGGACCGCCGCTACAATTGACTACTGACCGATGTCGGCCCACCTTGTGAACCATGCAAGCCAGCCAGATCACGGTGGAAACCCCCTTGGGGACCATTATGGAGACCTTGCCCGGGGCCAAACGGGCCTTGTTTGCCCGCTATCATCTGGGCGGCTGCTCGAGTTGCGCCTTTTCAAATGCGGAGAGTCTTGCGCAACTGGCCAGGCGCAGCGAGGTCGAGCCCGCCGAGATGCTCGCCCACCTGCTCGACAGCCACGCGCACGACCTGCAGATGCTCGTCGAGCCCAAGAAGATCCGGCTTGAGGAGTGGCGCGTGCTCGACGTGCGCACCCGCGAAGAGCACGAGGCGGTGGCCATTGCCGGCTCCGAGTTCATGACCCAGGAGCTTCAGCAGCAGGTCTTTGGTGGAGATCCTGAAACCAAAATCCTACTTTACGATCATCAGGGTAAACACGTCCTCGACCAAGTTGCCTGGTTTCGCGGCCACGGCCTCAAACAGACCCTTGGGCTGCGTGGTGGGATTGATGCTTGGAGTATGGAGGTGGATTCCAGTCTGCAGCGCTATCGGCTGGAAATGGATTAGCCCCGACAAGTCGGGGCTGTCCCTCGTCCTTGGTCCCTCGTGCTTCGTCTATATTCTTCACGAAGCACGAAGCACAACCGCGAAGCGGTTCAACCCAACTTCTTCGCCACCGCCGGAGCTTCAAATCGGTAATGCTCCGGAAAGTCACTGCCAACTAGCGGCAGGCAGTAGTCACGGAAGGCTTGGGTGACCCCATTGCCATCTTCATTGATGAACTCGTCTTCCATGTGACGGGTGAGACCTGCCACCTTGGCGATATCGACCAGCTCGTAGTTCACCGCGTAGTCGAGTTCGGTGCGCTTGATGGTCATGGAGCCGGTTTCCGCTCCATCGACGAGAGCGGCACGCACACCTGCCATGGCCACTTCGCGGGCTTCCTTGGCATCGGTGTCAGAGAGGCAGCCGATGAAGCTGCGTTGCAGGTAGCCGAAGGTGTCGGCACGCACGCGCTTGAGGCCGAGGCCGGTTTTGATGGTGTCGGAAATCAGATCGCCAAGGGCTCCGGTGCCCGAGAGCTGGACGTTGCCATGCGCGTCGGCCCCCATGTCCTTGAGCGTGCTCATGATCGGGTTGCCGTCCTTGTCGGACACGCCCTCGGAGATGGCCACGATGCAGCGCCCGTGCTCGTCGTAGACCCGCTGGACGTCGTCGGCGAAGCGCTCGGGGTCGAACGCCCGCTCGGGCAGGTAGATCAGGTGCGGGCCGTCGTCCTCGTATGTGTTGGCCATGGCGGAAGCCGCCGTGAGGAAGCCGGCGTGGCGACCCATGACAATGCCAATGTAGATGCCACCCAAGGCGCGGTTGTCGAGGCCGGCACCGACGAAGGCCGAGGCGACGAAGCGTGCGGCCGAACCAAATCCGGGGCAGTGGTCGTTTTCGGCGAGGTCGTTATCGATGGTCTTGGGAATGTGGATGGCGTGCAGCTCGTGGTTGGCGGCTTTGGCGTGCTCGCCGACGATGCGCACGGTGTCCGAGGAGTCGTTGCCTCCAATGTAGAAAAAGTAGCGGATGTCGTGGGCCTTCATCACCTTGAACATGCGCTCGCAGTATGCGGCGTCGGGCTTGTCGCGGGTGGAAAGGAGTCCGGAGGAAGGAGTGTAGGAAATCTTCTCCAGCTTGTCCTCAGCGACGTCGGTCAAGTCGATGAAGTCTTCGTTGACGATGCCGCTGACTCCGCGAAGTGCGCCATAGATGCTGCCAACCTGGGCGTGCTTGCGGGCTTCAAGGATCACGCCGACGGCACTCTGGTTGATGACATGGGTGGGACCACCCCCTGGGGCGACGAGAACGTTTCCTTTGGCTTGGCTCATGGCGGCGGAAGCTTTCGGATTTGGGGGGGCAGATGCAAGGCAGAAGCGGCCGGTGTGGCTGTTACTCGTTCTTCGTTCTTCGTTCTTCGTTCGATCTTGTCTAGAGAGAGTTGTGTCTGCGAACCCTGTCCATGGCTGCCCCTTTCTTCCCGAAGTCGGCGAAGGGCTCGACCACAGGATTATGCGGTGCCATGGGGCAGAGAAGGGGATCGCCTTTTACCGCGATGCACTTAGCCTGGCCCAGTCGCACTGGAAGGCGGGCAAGCCGGCGCAGGCCCTGTTGCAGATCAACAAGGCATGGATCGCAGACGTGCAAGATGCCAACTGGCTGGCCCAGGACATGGATCCCTGGTCGGCGCTGCGCTGGATTTTGGTCCGGATCCGCGACGGCGCGAAAGGCTTCTCAGGCAACCCGCCCCGTCACTTCCAGCATCTGGCGAGCCGCATGAGCGGCCCCCGGCCGGAACCCAGGCGCTGGCGGGCCTGGGCCTGCCTGCATTTGGCAGAGCGCATTCTACCAACCAGCGAGTTCCCCAGAGATGGCGTCCAACTGGCTCGCGACGGTCTGTGGGTTCCCGGGCTCGGACGTGCTCTCGTCGGACTCAGCCGCCACGGATGGACTGGCGAAGCGGCCCATGTCGCTACCTTGCTTGATTCGCCGTCAAATTGAGCAATCCGATGCATGGATGCACGCTTGTGCTGCGTCAGAATTCTCTCTTGGATAACAACCAACTCACTTATGCGGGGTTATATCCCCCTGAACGTACCAAAAACCATTCATATGAATCAATCAGCCATCCTTATTGCCGTTGCCCTCTTTGTAGGCGTGGGCGGGGGTTACATCATCGGCAACAACACCGGATCCGGTGGCGCCGACAGCAAAGAGCAAAGCTCTGCCCGATCCATGGGGCCGCGCATCGACCGTGGACTCTCCAGTTTGAATGGGTCGCGCTCCTCCAGCAGTAAGCGCTACAGCGGCTTCGAGGAAATCAACCGGATCCCGGGCACCAGCAACCGCCTTCAGGCCTTGGTTCAGTTCTATCAGGGTCTGACCCCGCAACAGCTCGAGGACGAGGCCAAGAAGCTGGAGGAATTGCCCATGGGCGAGCGCATCATGGCTTCCATGTTGCTCTTCAGCCGCTGGGGTGAGGTCGATGCATACTCGGCCATGGACTTCGCCGGCGGCCTTGGTTTCGCCGGTATGATGGTGCGTCCCACCGTCCTGCAAAGCTGGGCCAGTGTGGATCCGGCCAGCGCTGCCAAATATTATGAGGAGAACCCGCGCGAGTTCATGATGATGGGCGGTGGACGCGGCGGTCGTGGGCCTTTCGCCGGTGCCAGTGGTGCCGGCATGATTGCCGGTGAATGGGCCAAGCAAGATCCCGACGGAGCCATGGCCTGGGCCAATAGTTTGCAGCAGGGCAAGGATGGCGCTCTTGCTTCGGTTATTGGTGAGGTCGCTCGCCTGGATCCACAGAAGGCTGTCGGTATGCTCGGCAGCATTGACCCCGAAGCGGCAAGTGAATCCTATCGGGCGATCGCGCAATCCTATGGCGCCAAGGATTTTGCCGCAACTCAGACCTGGATTTCCACTTTACCTGCCGATCAACAGGACGTTGCCATGGCTGCGGCCATTTCGGGACTTGCCCGAACGGATCCAATGGCCGCGGCAGCCAAAGTGTCTTCGATGGAAGAGGGCGGCTCCAAGGACCGCGCTGTGCGTGATGTCGTTGGTGCCATCGCGGCGGATAATCCCGCCCAAGCAGCCGAGTTTCTTGTCCAGAACGGCAGCCAGAATTCGCAGGAGGAAAGCATGCGTGATTTGATGCCTGCCTGGGTGAACAAGGATCCGAGTGGTGCTCTCAACTACGCCATGAACTTGGAAGAGGGTAGCGTGCGCGATCGTGCGCTCAGTTCCTATGTATGGAGCAATAGTCAGGCTTCCCCAGCTGAATTGGTCCAAGTGGCGGAGAATATTGGTGATGAGCGCAGCCGCAGTCGCACCGTCGGCTGGATGGCCTCGCGCTGGATGCGTGAGGACGAAACCGCTGCGAAAGCCTATATCGAATCTTCGGATGCGATCTCTGAGCGCACCCGCGAGCACATCCTCGGCAACAATAACGACTGAGTGCATTGAACTCGTCAGCAGTCATCGGCATTGCTGATCGAGCACTTTGAAGGCCGACCCAGCTCCGTGCGGGTCGGTCATTTCTTTCGGGGCCTTTGAGCCTTCAAGAAACTCTGCGAGATCCGAGATTGTATTGTCCTGGGTCCAGGGCTTGCTCCACTCGATGAGGTCGCTAAAATTGACGTCCGCGGTGAGATCCTGGCGGCCCATGCTGGCGTAGATATCCATGCCGATGAGGCGCTGCTGGAGAAGATAAGCTCGCATCGAACCCTGAGGCTTGCGCTGGTAGAGTTCGTGGACTGGCGCACCGTAATCGATGGTCAACATGCGGCCGGCTTGCCACATGGGCAGCCAAGCTGTCAGCCATTCTCGGTAGCTTTCATGCACCTCGATGCGTTGACCCACGTCGAATGCACAATCAAAGAGGCTGGATTCGGGTAGAGCTTCCACCTGCATCAGCACTTCCCCGTTTTGAATATGGATTTCATACCAGCCGTCCTTGGTGAGTTCAAAGCGGCGGCAGGGAAAGGCATCGACGAGCTCGTTGGAGTAGAGGATTGCCCTGCCCTCACAAGCCTCCATGGCTTTGGCCGGGGTCTCGTGCCAGATGGCTTTATCACCAAGAAGTTCACGTTGCTGAGCTTTGAGTGGTGATGAGGTTTCCACTAAATGTAGTCGGCACTTGCGCCGGCGGATCCAGGGTAGGAATTTCAAGACGGTCATTGCCAGTTGCCCCGTGCCAGGCCCGATCTCGATGAGGTCGCGTATGCCAGTCTCCCGCATCGTATGATCGGCCCACTTGCCGATGGCATGCGCCAGATGATCGCAGATCATGGGTGTTGTGGTGAAGTCACCGCGGCCCCCAACCGTCTCGATTTGGCGCGAGTAGTAGCCCCGAACGGGATCGTAGAGTGCCTGCTGCATCCAGGCATCAAAGCGCAGAGGGCCAAGTTCAGTCATGTATCGGAATGATTAAAGCGGCGGTGGATGACCGGAGACCCGACGTAATTTCACCGGTCATCCACCAGCCCCGGAGTAAAAAAGCCCGGTCGCTTGAGCGAGCCGGGCTTTGGGAAAACGAAGAACGAAGAACGAGGAACCAAGTAAGAGTCGCGTAGCAACTCAGGCCTTGCCGGCAGCCGTGCGTGCCTTGCGGATCATGCTCTTCACGGTGTCTGAGGGCTTGGCGCCAACAGCAAGCCACTTTTCAGCAGCCTCGAGATCAATTTCAAAGTTGGGGTCTTCTGCCTTGAGGGGATCGTAGGTGCCCAATTGTTCGATGTAGCGACCGTCACGGCGCTTGCGCTTGTCGACGGCGACAATCTTGTAATAGGGGCGATCCTTGGTGCCCTTGCGGTTGAGTCGGAGAGAAACGGCCATGGTGATGGTGTGTTTTCGGGGCCAGCAAGCGGAGAGATCCGCTGTGCGGGGCGCGGAAATTGGTCGAATTCGGGTGAATTGCCAAGCAGAATCTGCATTTTTGGCGGCTTTGCGTCTACTCCTTGGCCCCTGGTCCTTAGTCGTTGGTCCCAGAGGCAACCAATTTCACCAAATATAGGGCGTTTCACGACCCATGCGATGAAATTGGTAAAAGAGTCGAGAGCTCCCGGAAAACTGACCAAGCACGGGCCGCTTGCGGCCCTAGCCCTCATCGGCCCTAGAGATCAGTTTGGTGAATTCCTTTTCGAGTTGCTCGAGAAGCTTCTCATCCTCGATTTTTTTGCCCTCGTGTGTGGTTATGTAAAGGGTGTCCATGGCCACGCCCTTTTCGGTGCAGATACGTGCGTGGGCGGTGTTGAGGCCATTCTCGTTGATGGCATGGAAAAGGTCATGGAGCAGGCCGATGCGGTCGAGGGCCTGTAGCTCGACTGTCGTACAGGTAGGGTGCAACTCGTTACTCACGTAGGCACGCACCGGAACCGGAATATCCTTATCGGTGCGAGTGGCCAAAAAGTTCTGACGGCGTTTGAGGTATTTGGTGGGCTCGAAGCTCTCGGAGTGTTGAATGTCTTCGAAGGTGTCGAGGAAGCCCTTGCGAGTGCTCTCGCTGGAGACGGTTTCAAAGTTTGTGGTGCAGACTCGGAAGATGTTCACAACAATGCCGTCGGTTCGGGTGAAGAGGTCGGCAGAGAGAATGTTGAGCTGCTCACTGGCGAGAGCGCAGCAGACTTTTTCGAGTAGCAGCGGACGGTCACGCGCGGCAATAACCATTTCTGTGTAAGCCTTGTTGGGCATATCGATCCACTTGATGCAGAAGGCATTTTTGTCTCCTGTTTCTTCGGCCTTGAGGAAATGGCGCACGGTGCGCACCTGGGTGACGATGTGCTTGGCTGAGCGGTAGTGGAAGGCGGAGTCCGGCATACGCTCGAAATGCTCGACCACTTCCTGTTGGTAGTCCTCGCGCATGGTGCTGAGTGCTTCCTCACGAAGTGCAACGCGGTCTTCATCGAGTTGGGCATCGTATTGTTCGCGGCCTTTCTCGAGAAATGCGGTGGCGGCACCATGCAATTGGAACATCAGACTCTGCTTCCAGCCGTTCCAGGATTCGGGTGAGGTCGCGTTGGAGTCGGCGTAGGTAAAGAGAAAGAGAGCATCCAGATTGGACTGGTTCTTCATGATGGCGCAAAACTCCTCGATGACTTCGGGATCGTCGAGGTTGCGTGTGGTGGCGGTACGCCAAAAGGTCAGGTGGTTGTCCACCAGAAACATGATCAGCTTGCGGCGCGCTCCACTGATTTGCATCCGGCTGCAGAGGCGTGAAGCCAGCATGGCTGAGCCATCGATGTGCTCGCGTACGTTCTCGGAGCGGCCCGTGTCGTGGAGGATCATGGGCAGGTAGAGGGCGTAAGGATCCGCGATTTCATGCATCAGCCTGCGGAAGGTTTGCTCCGCTGGGTTTTCGGTAGTGATTGCGTGATCGAGCATGTCGATGCAGCGCAAGGTATGCTCGTCCGCGGTGTAGCGGTGGAAAAACTCGTGCTGCACCAGGCAGTCGAGTGCTCCAAACTCTGGCAGGTAGCGGCCCAGGACTCCGATGCGGTGCATGAGGCGTAGGATATAGGAGACCTCACCTTTACGCTCTAGGATGGACTGAAAGATGCGGCGGTTGGCCTTGAGCATGCGGAAGGAGCGATCGATGTCGTTCCAATGAGCGGCGATCAGCCGGCGTAGCTGAGGGCTGAGCTTTAATCCTCGCACCTGGCAATGCTGGAAGAGCCGAATGATTCGGGTTGGGTCTTCCTTGAAGATTTCGTGGCTGAGCGGGAATAGGCGTCCATCCTTGGCGATGAAACCGTCGAATTTTTCCCGGGTGTGGCGGCGAAAGGTCAGGAAGGAGCGGAAACCGGATTGCAGTTCCTCTTCACGTTCGATTTCGAAGACCTCCATCAAAGAGGTGGTGTGGCGGAAAATGTGGCGTGAGTGCCGATAGTAATCGCGCATGAAGGCCTCGGTGCTGCGTAGGATGTCGGGCTGTGGATAGTCGAAGGCCGGCGCCACGATGCCCTGCAACTGAAGGGTGAGCTGATCGGTGCCCTTGCCGGTGTGAAAGTGAAGCTCGTTGCGTACCCGATGGATGAAGTCGTAGCCCTCCTCAAGTTCTTGCAGGGAGTCGGCGGTGAGCAGCTTGCGCTTGACCAGTTCCTTGAGATCGCTGGTGCCGATCTTGACGCGTGCCACCCATTCGATGGTCTGGTAGTCGCGCATGCCGCCGCAACCTTCCTTCACGTTAGGCTCTTGCAGGTAGACGGTTTGATCGTATTTGTCGTGGCGGCTTTTGAGGTCCTCCCTGCGCAATTCAAAGAAGGCGGCCTGACCTTTGTTGATGCATTCCTTGGCGAAGCGCTGGGTGAAAGTTTCGAATAGCTTGGCGTCACCGATGATAAGGCGCGCGTCCATGAGAGCGGTCTTGTTTTCCTGATCGAGGCGTGCCTGTTGGATGCATTCGGTAATTGAGCGGCTGGCATGACCGATTTTCAGGCCCAAATCCCAGAGGGCATAGAGCGCGAGTTGCACCTGTTCTTTAAGCACGCCAGAAATCTTGGTCGATGCGGCAGGAAGCAGAAAGAGGATGTCGATATCTGAGCCTGGATTCAGGAGTGCGCGGCCATATCCGCCGGTGGCGACCAAGGCAAAGTCGGGTTCTCTCGTGCCTGCGGAAAGGTTGGCGCGAATCAAGGTGCCAATTAAAATATCAAAGATGGCGGCGCGGTTGCGGGCTACCTCCAGACCACCTGCTCCATCCCGGTGTCGTTGGCGCAGCCTGTTGTGCTCGGAAGTCAGGAAGCTTCTGTAGCACTTGATACGCTCCGCGTTTTCCGTCTTCGGATCCAGCGCCGGAGCGAGTAGTTCGGCAGCATTTTTCTGGATAATGTCGGTGAAAGAGGCCATCAGAAGTTAGGATCCGGAAATCAGGGCCGTTTGCCCATGCGACTGCCCATCTGGGCGTAGAGTTCGGTCTGGTTTGCGCTATGGTCAAGGAGGTCCTGCTCCAGTGTGATGGCGCCGGGTTCGAAGAGAGTGATGGTGGAGGACCCTCCGAAGGCGAAATAACCTTTCTCGTCCCCTTTTTCGACGGCAACACCGGATGTGAAGGTCTGATGGATGGAGCCCACACAGGTGGCTCCGATCTCGATGCAGATGACTTTGCCGAACTTCGCAGTCTTGACCTGGGTTAGGCTGCGCTTGTTTTGCCACAGGTAGGCGAGTTGTTGGCGCAGAGCCATGGGCGAAACCGAGAACAGCGGGCCGTTGATGGCGCGCGTGGGGCTGGGCATGCCGGCCACCGGAAAGTGGTAACGGTGGTAATCGACCGGGCACAGGCGGGAGAGCACGAGTGCGCCATCTCGGTATTGCTTGGCGAGTTGCTCGTCGCCGAGAAGGGCCGGCAAATCGAAGCTCTGGCCCTTGATGAAGACACCATCGATCTCGCTGGCCTTCTGGAAGCCCAGGTGGCGGCCATCGGCAGGGAAAATCACGCTGTCCTCATCGGCATCGATGGGCCGGGCCGTGGGCTTGAGCTTGCGCCAGAAGAAGGCGTTGAAGTGGGGGAAGGAATCGGGAGCTTCGAGAAAGTCGTCCACATTCAGACCATACTGATGAATGAAGGGCGCAATTTTGCTGCGTGTGCAGGGATGACTCATGCGGTGGCCATACCACTTGGAAAACCAGGCGCGCTTGACGAAGGCGTGGAGCGCGAGTTTGCCCAAGGGGTTGCCGTAGGCCCATTTGAGAAAGCCTTCGCCATAGACCTGCTCGTTCTCGAGTCCGCCACTGTGGCGATTGAAGTAGGTGATGGGGTCCACGATGGGGAGTTTTGGATCCTTGAGTGCAAGCTGATCGCTCAGGAAAGCGAGACCATGAGGTCGTCGCTGTCGACCTGGTCCCCGGTGCTGATATACAGCTTGGAGACCACCCCGTCGCTGCTTGCGCTGACGGTGGTGAGCATCTTCATGGCTTCGAGGACAACCAACTTGTCGCCTTCCTTGACCTCGTGGCCGACTTCGACAGCGACCTCAGAGACCATGCCGGGCATAGGGGCACAGGATTGTTTTGGATCGCTAGGGTCGCCCTTGGCGCGTGCGGTACTGGCACCGGTGCTCAGCGAGGCGTCGAGCACCGTGGATTCGCGCGGCATGCCGTTAAGTTCGTAGAAGAGGGTGCGTTGGCCGTCTCTATCGGCCTCACCAATGGAAATGAGTTTGACGAAGAGAATCTTTCCAGGGTCGATCTCGGCCTCAATTTCCTCGCCGACCTGCAGGCCATAGAAGAAGGACGGGGTGGGTAGTCCGGTCAGGTCGTCGTATTTCACCCGGAATCTGGTGAAGTCCTTGAAGACCTGTGGATACATCAGGTGCGAGTAGAGGTCGTCGTCGGTTGCATCGCGACCGAGTTGCTTGGCGACTTCGGCGCGAGTCAGTTCAAGGTCGACTGGCGCGGCAAGTTCACCCGGGCGCTTTGTGGTGGCGGGTCTGTTACCGAGGATGATTTTTTGCACCTCTGCGGGGAAGCCGCCATCGGGCTGGCCGAGGCCACCCGAGAGCATGTCGATGACCGACTCAGGGAAGTCGACGCTGCCGGGCTTGAGTTCGAGCACGTCCTTGGCCTTCATGCCGCGGGTGACGAGGAACATGCACATGTCACCGACCACCTTGGAGGACGGCGTCACCTTGACGATGTCACCAAAGAGCTGGTTGACCTCGGCGTAGGTGCGGGCAATTTCGCGCCAGCGGTGGCCGAGACCCATGGCATTGGCCTGCTCGCGCAGGTTGGTGTATTGGCCGCCGGGCATCTCGTGTTCGTAGACTTCGGCAGTACCCGAGCGGGGAGCGGAGTCGAAGGGAGTGTAGAAGCCCAGAACTTCCTCCCAGTAGTCGGAGAACTCGTTGAGGGTGTCGAAATCGAGGCCAGTTTCGCGCTCGGTGCCCGAGAGGGCCGCAGACACCGAGTTGAGGTTGGGCTGCGAGGTAGAACCCGACATCGAGGCGATGGCGAGGTCGGCAATGTCTACGCCTGCGTCGCTGGCGCTGAGCACTGAGGAGGCATTGAGACCTGAAGTGTCATGGGTGTGGAAGTGGATGGGAATGCCGATCTCCTGCTTCAAGGTGCTGACCAGTTTACTGGCGGCAAGTGGCTTGCATAGGCCTGCCATGTCCTTGATGGCGAGGATGTGCGCGCCCATCTTCTCGAGTTCCTTGGCCTTCTCGATGTAATACTTGAGGGTGTACTTGTCGCGCTTGGGATCCGAGATGTCGCCGGTGTAGCAGACAGTGCCCTCACAGATCACCTTGCCGTGCTCACGGGCGGCTTCCATGGCCACCTTCATGTTGGGCAGATAGTTGAGCGAGTCGAAGATGCGGAAAATGTCCATGCCCGAGTCGGCAGCATGCTTGACGAAGCCTGCGACGACGTTGTCCGGATAGTTGGAGTAACCGACAGCGTTGGAACCACGGAAGAGCATCTGAAAACAGATATTGGGGACCATCTCGCGCAGGCGGCGCAGGCGCTCCCAGGGATCCTCCGACAGGAAGCGCATGGCAGTGTCGAAGGTGGCGCCACCCCACATTTCGAGCGAAAAGAGCTCAGGGGTGCGGTGGGCAATGGCCTCAGCCACGCGGAACATGTCGTGGCTGCGCATCCGAGTGGCGATCAGCGACTGGTGCGCATCGCGCAGGGTGGTGTCAGTGATGAGCAGGCGCTTTTCATTAAGAATCCAGTCGGCGAATTTCTCGGGCCCGAGTTCCAGCAGTATGTCGCGGCTGCCCTTTGGTACCTCGGCGTTGTGCTCGATCACGAATGAGTTGGGCACGTGGGCTGCGGGCAACATGGTGTCCGGCTTCCAACCCTTGGCGTGAGGGTTGCCATTGACGGTGATGTCGCTCAAGTAGGAGAGAATCTTGGTGGCACGGTCGCGACGCAGGCGGAAGCGAAAGAGTTCGGATTTGGTGTCGATCAGCTTGGTGTGGGCCTGACCGGCGCGGAAGGTCTCGTCGTTGATGACGTTTTCCAAGAACGGTATGTTGGTCTTGACTCCGCGTATGCGAAACTCGCGCAGAGCGCGGTCCATGCGCTCGCAGGCGGTCTTGAAGTCGCGACCCATGGCGGTGAGTTTGACCAGCATGGAGTCGTAAAAGGGGGTGACCACCGAACCGGCGTCACCGGATGCCGCATCTAGACGAATGCCAAATCCTGCGGCCGAGCGGTAGTTGATGATGCGTCCATAATCGGGAGCGAAGTTCTTGGCCGGATCCTCGGTGGTGATTCGGCACTGGATGGCGAAGCCGTTGCAGGGGATTTCGTCTTGGGGCGGGATACCAACTTCCTCGTCAAACATGGAGTGGCCTTGGGCAATGAGGATCTGGCTGCGGACCAGATCGATGCCGGTGACGCATTCGGTAACGGTGTGCTCGACCTGGATGCGCGGGTTCATCTCGATGAAGAACCATTCCTCGCTGTCCATGTCGTAGAGGAACTCGACGGTGCCGGCGTTGTTGTAGTTGATGCCCTTGGCAAGCTTGACGGCGGCGTCACACAGCTCCTTGCGAATTCTGGGGTCCAACTCCATGGCGGGTGCGACCTCCACGACCTTTTGGTAGCGGCGCTGTACCGAGCAATCTCGCTCGTGCAGGTGGACCACATTGCCGTGCTGATCACCGAGAATCTGCACCTCGATGTGTTTGGCTCGCTTGATGTAGCGTTCAAGAAAGACGGCGGGATTACCGAAAGCGTTCTGAGCCTCATCTTGGGCCTCGGTGAGCAGTCCAGCCAGTTTGGCAGGCTCCTCGACAATGCGCATGCCGCGGCCACCGCCACCAAAGGCGGCCTTGATGATGAGGGGGAAGCCGATTTCCTTGGCGATTTCCATGGCCTTTTCGGGATCGGTGACGGCTTCCTCGGTGCCCGGCAGGGTGGGCACGTCGTGCTCATGGGCGAGTGCGCGAGCCGCGGTCTTGTCGCCCATCTGCTCCAGAAGTTCGGGCGAGGGTCCGACGAAAGTGATGCCCTCGCGGGCGCAGGCACGAGCGAAGTCGGGGTTTTCGGACATGAACCCGTAGCCGGGGTGGATCATGGTCACGCCCTTGCGTTTGGCTAAGGCAACCACACCCTCGGGATCGAGGTAGGCACCCACGGGACCCTTGTTTGCATCTAGCTGGTAGGCCTCGTCAGCCTTGAAGCGATGGATGGAAAAGCGGTCTTCCTCGGCAAAGATCGATACCGTGCGCATGCGAAGCTCACTGGCGGCGCGAAAAATACGCACGGCAATTTCGCCGCGGTTGGCGGCCATGAGTTTACCTGGGCGGATGGCTTGGGATGGCATGGGCTTTACATGGGTTGGCGGGAGGGCCGATGATGGGTTGGCGGGTGCTAGAGTTCCCGCGGGGCGCCTATCTAGAGATCTAGGCCCGCCAGGTGAAGGTAAAAGAGTGCCAAATCAATCCGAGCCCATGGAAATCAAGGCTGGGCCATCCACCCAGTGTGGATGCTAGGAATTTGCTTTTTCACCCCGGCTTGCTTGCTCTTCTGCGCCGCCGCCGGGCCTGAGACCAGCTCGACACCGTTGCGCTCAGCGCCTAATTCCCAGGCATGGCGGAGCTTCATGTGCTGAGTGCCTTGCAACAGGTGGCAAATCATCTGCGTATGGCACTCCCAGAGGCACTCCATGCAAGCTTCAGTGCCGGCGACAGCGCGATAGATTGGGTTTTTTTGACATGGCAATGATGATGTGTCGGGGACTTCAGAATTTGCTTCAGGCTTTTGCGGGCTGACGATTTTTAAAGGGCAAACAGAGCAAGAAGAACATGGCGAAAGCCAGCGGCCATATGGCCATCAGATACCAGGGCCAGGGGCCGAGGTGATCCATCAGGCTGGCAGCGGCCGGCTTGTGCATGGTGAAGCCGAAGTTGGTGTTGAGGATCGCATTTGAGCCAAGCGAGATGAGTTGGTAGATGATTCCAAATCCCAGTGCTTCAAGCGGAGTGCGCCACAGGGGTCGCTTGGGTCGCCAGCCGTCAACAATGGGCAAGTAGAGCGCGGCGGCCACCACGGCGAAGTGGTGCACGAAGAAGCTGATATGTGGCCATGAGGGATAACCGACACTCAAGGCCGGGGTAATCAGGGCTTGGGCGGTGGCGGCGAGTCCCCAGCAATAGGTCAGTGTGCAAAGAATTGGTTTGCGGGTGAGAAGGGCGAAGCCAGCCAGAATGGCGGCCACATCGCACAGGTGAAAAGGCAGCGAGTTATCGAGATCCACCGGTTTTCCCAGCGACAGCCAAGCTGCCTGACTGTAAGCATACGCGCTGAGATTTAGAAAAGCGAGAAGTGCCGTGGTGATGAGGCGCCAACGCTCGTTGCGCAGACCGAGATGAATCACCAAGGCGCTGAGCACTACACCGATGATCAGAGGCGCCAGGTGCTCGGTGGTAAACGGGGTGAAAGAGGAATGATTCATGGGTCAGCGGTCATGAGGTTTGGCCATGGGAAACAACTCATAAAATGTGCAATTTAAGGATCATTGGCAATGATACGCGCAAGCTTCAAGCAGCGCTTGCACACCCGTGAATGATGACCTCTGACTCATGATGTGCTGGGGCGGATTTCGGCCATGGAAGGTGGTCCTTGCAGAAATTGAACCGCAACCGCTTGCACGTCCTCAATCGTTACCCCGAGCACTTTCTTCTTCCACTCATCTCGGCAGGGAATGCGGCCGAAGTCGAGCACGCCCTCGCCAGCCCAGATTGCGTGGGCGGATGTGCTTTCGAAAGAGAGCTTGCTTTGGGAAACCGTAAGGCGTTTGGCCCGTTCGAGTTCGTCATGCCCGGGGCCTTTTTTGGCGATGTCGGAAATCTCAGTCAGAATGCACTCGATTGCTTCCTCGCGTCCGGCGGGGTCGAGTCCGGAAACGACTTCGAAGCAGCCGGTATCCTCGTAGAGGGAAGTGTCGCTTTGAATCTGGTAACAGAGGCCGCGCTCCTCGCGCAGCTTTATGAAAAGTCGTGAGCTGGATGCTTCACCCAGTAATTGGCTGAGCAGACGCAGGGCGTGGCGCGTTTCATCGTGTCGTCCGGGAGTGTGCCAAGCGAGAGCGAGTTGAAGTTGATCGGTGAGTCGCTCATCGACCACATGATGGACTTGGGCGTGGAGGCGGTCGAAGGGTTGCGCTAAGCCTGGCTTGCGGAAGCGACTGGGTAGGTGGTTGTCGAAGGCGTGCTCAACCTCTTTGAGTCCGAAGGGTCCCGCTGCAGCAATCACAAGATCCTCGCGTAGGTGTTGGCACTCGCCGAAAGCCAGCAGCGCCTTGCGATCAATCTTGCGGATGGACTCGGCGGTGCCGGTGATGGGCCGACCCAATGGGTGAGCGCCCCACAAGGCTTGCGAGGTTAGATCACTGATATGGTCGGAGGGTGACTCGCGATACATCACGATTTCCTCGCCGATGACTTCACGCTCAAGCTCCACTTCGCGCTCGGGATAAGTCGAGCGCCAGACCATATCGGATAGGATCTCGGCGAGTAGGGGCAGCAACTCGGCTTCGCCACGTCCTTCGTAGGTAATCTGGTCTTCCGAAGTGCAGGCATTGAGCTGTCCCCCGAAGCTTTCGATGGCCTCGCTCAGCTCTCTGGCCGTGCGGGTGAGTGTGCCCTTGAAGGCCATGTGCTCCGCGAAGTGGGCGAGGCCGCAATGCTCGGCGGGGTCATCGCGACTGCCAGCAGGAATGTGGATGCTTAGTGATGCGCATTCGGCATCGGGTAAAGTAGCGACGGCCAGACGCGGTCCACCCGCCAGACATTTCCAATCGTAGCTCGCGCGGCTCATTAATGTTACCCGTTTGATTTTGTCCTCGATCGGTTCCAGATGATCGGGGCATGAAGAATGAAGCCGGTCAGCGGGCTTGTTTATGCTTAATCCTTGAGTAGGGCGGCGGCCAGCGCAAGATCTGAGGGCGTGGTAATCTTGATGTTGGGCGAGCTTGGCTCGAGGAATTTCACACGGCCGCCAATGGTCTGCAGAGCCGACACCTCATCGGTGCAGTCCAAACCGATGACTCGGGTGTGCTGAGCGGCCTTGACGAGTTGCTCCAATTCGAAGACCTGCGGGGTTTCCATGAACCAGATCTGGTCGCGCTCCACGCGTTTGGTGGAAAATCCGTCCTCGTCGGCGCGCATCATGGTTTCGGTGGCGGGTTTGGCGAGAGTGGCTGCACCATAGTCCCTGGCAATGGCGATGCACTGCGCGATGTCAGCTGGTGATACCAGAGGGCGTGCGCCATCGTGAATGGCGACGAGCTTGATGCCTTCTCCCAGTGCATCGAGCCCGGCATTGACCGAGGTCTGACGGGTCTCACCCCCATCGACACGGATGATTCGATTGTCTTCCACACCGATTTTGTTCCAGCGCTCTTCGGGGCAGACGACAATGATGCGTTTGATGTCGGCAACAGCAAGAAAGGCTTCAACACTGCGTTGGAGTACGGGCTTGCCGTCAATCTCGGCGAGAAGCTTGTCAAAGCCCATGCGTTGGCTCGATCCGGAGGCGACAATGATAGCGGCGGTCATGTGTGGGTTCTTAGTGCTCAGTTG
Organism: Luteolibacter sp.; assembly: GCA_030828305.1. Taxonomy (GTDB): domain Bacteria; phylum Verrucomicrobiota; class Verrucomicrobiia; order Verrucomicrobiales; family Akkermansiaceae; genus Luteolibacter. The sequence goes on along the minus strand of JAURCU010000004.1, from coordinate 10,836 downwards.
GCAGTAGTTAACTCCTCATGACACGCTAGGCCAAATACAAACAGAGCGCTCCACACACAAAAACCATCCATCCCATGAATGAGGCATTTACGCCGGAAAACTGGATGATGACTTTTTGTTTGGCAAAGCGACCCATGCCTCCATGGGAATAATAAGGTGTTCGTCCAAGAGCCATGACCAAACCGCCAGCGATGGCAATCAGCCCCAGAATGACCAAACCAATGACTCTTGGCTTTTCTTGTTTTTTTAAGCGAGATTTTTTTGCGCCTGCTCATCAATGTTGACCGAGAAAACCATGAACCAGCAACAGGCCGTTAGCCGTTTAGCGGCTCAGTTTAGCGGCTCAGGTCTGCTTGATACATCAGCTTGAATCCGCTCTGGTGAAGGATGGCCACGGCGAATTCATAATCTTCCACGTGCAAGGCGAGCATGGAGTAGCCATCAGGGTGGGGGAGTAAGGCGTAGGCGAAGTCGATGTTGGTTTCGGCCACCATCAGAGTGTCAAGGCATTGCAGCAATTGAGTGCCGGATTCGTGGAAGGCGACCACCACCAATTGGGATTCTGCGTAGGCGAAGCCGCGCTCCATGAACAGGGTTTCGGTGGATTCGGGGTCGGAAACCACCAAGCGGGCCACGGTGGCATCCCGCGAGTCCTGCACACTTAGGCCAAGGACCTCAATGTGCTGGCTACGAAGGAGTTTGACCATGGCTGCGAGTGCGCCAACTCGATTGGGCAGCATGACCGAAAATTGGCGCACCGGTTGACTATGATCAATCAAGCTTCCGGTTTCAAAATCAGGATCGGATTCCATGGGGAAGGGGGCCTCGGCTGATGGCCACGGTGCAGTGCACCGACAGAGTTTACCATGGCTGGCTGATCGGAGACAAGAGAGGAAAGTAGGATCCAGCATGAGTTGATGACTGATGGCTCATGAGGGCCAGTAGGCGTGGATACCCCGCCACCCATGACAGCCACATCTGGCCTTGCCATCTTCACTTGCCTCATGATCTTTTGCGGCTGTGACACCCTTCACCAATATCTCCACCTACTGCTTCGCCGATCTCGATGACTTGAGGGAGTTGCGCGCCGAGTTGCTGGTCAAATGCAAGGCTTGGGAGCTGAAAGGGACGATTTTGCTCAGTCGTGAGGGCATCAACCTCTTTGTGGCCGGCTCCGATCCCTCCACTCAAGCCCTGATGGAGTGCCTGCGTGCCATTCCTGGTTTGGAGGGCCTCACACCCAAGATCAGCTACAGTGATCACCAACCTTTCAACCGTATGTTGGTGCGCTTGAAAAAGGAGATTATCTCATTCGGAGTCGAAGGAGTGAAGCCTGGGCAACATAGCTCGCCCAAACTGCCGCCCAAGGAACTCAAAAAATGGCTGGATGAGGGTAAGTCGGTGACTTTGCTAGATACCCGCAACGATTACGAGGTGAAGATGGGAACTTTCAAGGGGGCAATTGATTCCAATATAAAGACCTTTCGGGACTTTCCGAACGCGGTGCGCGAACTGCCTGAGGAACTCAAGGATCAGCCGGTGGTGATGTTTTGCACCGGAGGCATTCGTTGTGAGAAGGCCGGGCCCTTCATGGAAATGCAAGGCTTCAGGGAAATCTACCAGTTGGAAGGTGGGATCTTGAAGTATTTCGAGGAGTGTGGCGGGGATCACTACGAAGGCGACTGCTTTGTGTTCGATCAGCGGGTGGGAGTGGACCCGTCACTCTCGGAGACACCACACGCGGTCTGCTTCAATTGCCAAGCGCCACTGACCGAGGATGACCAAGCAGACCCGCGCTTTTTGGTTGGTGAAAGTTGTCCGTATTGCCATGTCAGTGACGAGAGTCGGATTGCAGAGCGCGTGGCCGGCAGGCAGGCGATTTTGGATGAAGCCTGCAAACCCTTGCCAGGCCGCTCGCCGAGGGAGAACCGTCGCCCTTTCAGCATCAAACAGCATCACGACAAGTGGCAACTTATTGACGTGCTTGCCGACACCTTTCCGCACATCGCACGCGAGCAGTGGCAAGCCCGCTGCGAGGCGGGTCGCTTCGTGAGTTACCGTGGGGAAGTTCGTAATGCGGATCATGTGGTGCGTGCCGGCGAGCGGGTGCTTCAGATCTTTCCGCCCGAAGTGGAGCCTGATGTCTCGACAGACATCCGTATTCTCCATGAGGACGAGGCCATCGTGGTGCTGAATAAACCCGCGCCCTTGCCCATGCATCCGAGCGGGCGATTCCACCGCAACACCTTGCAGTATCTCATGAATCAAGCTTACACGCCGCCACAGGTGTTGCGCATTGTTCATCGGCTCGATGCCAACACCAGTGGTTTGGTGGTGATGGCGCGTACCCGGCATTTCGCAAAGCTCTTGCAGCGCGAGTTCATCGAAGGTCGAGTTGAAAAAACCTATTTGGTGAGAGTTCAAGGTCAGCCACAGAAGGATGTTTTTGTTTGTAAGGATTCGATATCTGAAGAGGCGACTCAGGCCGGAGCGCGCCGCATTGACGAGGAGGGTCAACCCGCACGCAGCGAGTTCAAAGTGCTTGAGCGTTCCGACGATGGCACCGCCCTACTCGAAGCGATTCCCGTGACAGGTCGCACCAACCAGATCCGCATCCACCTCTGGCATCTGGGCTACCCCGTAGTTGGCGATCCGACCTACTTGGCTGATGGCAAGATGGGGGATCGTCAAACGCTGGAAGTCGGAGACGATCCCCTGCAACTGATGGCCTGGAAACTGGCCTTTGAGCATCCACTCACGAGGCAGCGGGTAGAATTCGAGTGCCTCAGGCCGCAATGGGCATAGGCGCTTCGCGCCCGTTCTCAGTTCTTGGTTCTTAGTTTGGAAAGCCAGCCCCGGTTGGGGTGGATAGAGATTAGCCGGTGGCGTGAGCCACCGGATTTGGATGGGTAAACAAAGCGAGCCCTGAAGGGGCGAAAGAAAGCACAGACCGTATCGGGTTCTTTCGCCCCTCCTAGGCTCGATTGTCTTGGGCGACAGACACCGGTGGCTAAAGCCACCGGCTAATTTCTTTGACCCTTCCGGGGTGAGTCAGAAAGACGACGATACGTTCCTCTCCCACTCCAGTAGGGCCCGTTTCTTGTCGGCTCCCCAGCGGTAGTTGCCCAGCGAAGCGTTCTTGAGCAGAACCCGGTGGCAGGGGATGAAGATGGCGATGGGGTTGCGACCCACTGCGGTGGCGACGGCCCTGACCGCGGTCGGGTGGCCGCATTTCTTAGCCAAATCACTGTAACTGAGGGTGCTTCCTAGCGGGACTTTGAGAAGAGTATTCCAAACAGTCATTTGAAACGAAGTGCCTATGGATGCTAGATTGATAGTCAGTGACTTATCCACAATCCAGTTGTTCACAACGCTTGATGCCCAGGCGTCATCCTGTGAATAAGTTTGAGCGGGAAAGGCTGTAGCCAGCTGTTTGCGGGCCTCGGAGGAATGATTCACAAAGCTTAGCCAGCACAGACCTTTCTCGGACTCGGCCAGCAGCAGCGTTCCGAATGGGCTGTGAGCAAGTCCCTGTCTCATCATTCAATGTAGGCTTTGGCGAATTCGGCATAGGCCTCGCCAACGGCTCTGGCGACTGAACCCGAAAAGACCAGAAATTGTTCTCCCTCGAGAGCTTGAAGGATGTCCTCGGCCACCGTTTCGGGGGGCTCGGCCATGTCGTCGATCTTGGCCTTCACTGCCATGTCGGTGCGCATGGGTCCGGGGTGGATGCTCAGCATGCGTATGCCTGCATGGGCCAATTCCTCCTTCAGGCCCTGACAAATGAGGTAAGCGGCCGCTTTGGTCGCCGCGTAGATGGAAAACCGGGCCGAGCAGCGCATGGCAGCCGAGGAATTGATCTGAATGAAGGTGCCGCGCTTGCTTTGCAGGTTAGGAGCAAAGGCACGTGCCATGTGCAGCAGGCCTTCAACATTGACCTGAGACTGTTCACGCCAGAGATCCACGGCATGCTCATCCAGGGGGCTGCAGTTTTCGAGAATGGCGGCGTTGTTGATGACGATGTCGACGTCCTTGGTGGCGATGGCCGCCGCCCCGATGGATGCGAGGTCGAGCAAGTCCAGATGCACGGCTTGAACCCGGTCTCCATGACGCTCGAAAAGTGCAAGAGCGGAGTCAAGTTTGCGAACGCCGGCATAGACCTTGCGCGCACCACGCTCCAGAAAGGTCTCCACGATGGCTTTGCCGATGCCACGATTGGCGCCGGTGACGAGAATGGTTTTGTCAGTGAGGTCGTAACTCATGCCTACTGAGCCTGTGGCACGGGAATGCGGTAATGTCCAGTGAGCTTGTAGGTGAAGAGGCAATCTTGCTCTTGTGCGCCTCGGCCGATGTTGTGGATGACCAGTGGCACGCCCATGGAGTTCTTGCGGTTGGAGACGATCATGATGTGGGGAAGATGCGGCGGCACCGTGCAGGTGACCAGATCGCCAGCTTTGAAGTTTTCGGCCTTGTGGGTGAGTTGGAGGGAGTAGCCCTTGCGTTTGAAGAAGGTTTCGAGATTGGGAACGCGGCGGTGGTCGATGTTTCGATCCGTGCCCTTGAGTCCCCAGGATTTGGGATATTTTGCGAAGTTTGCCTTCATGTCCATGTGCACCAGTTTCTGCAAATCCATGGTGTAGCCCTGGCGCATGGCACGGATGATCACATCGGTGCAAACACCTCGCTCTGGATCCACATCTCCACCCGGATAGTCGAGGAGCACGTAGCTGCCATCGTAACGGGTTGTCAGGCCGATCTGGCACCTGGCGGCCTCGACAAGCGGGTGCGAGGGGCCCATCGGTGGCGTTTTGCGATCTTCGCGGTCCTCGTTTTTTCCGTAAGCAATACCAAGCACCAGGCTCAGGCTGGTCAGTAGCAGGGTGGAAAACCTCATGACCAATGGATACGGATTCAGGGTCGCTGCATCTTCCAGTCATCCATGAAGAATCCATTGCCGATGTCCGCGACGACCGGTCCGTCCTTTCGGAAGCCGAGCCGCTCGTAGAAAGCGATGGTGCCGTGGTTGTGTTTGTTGACTGTAAGATGGATGGGTAACCCGGGATGGCTGGCAGCCAATTCCTTGATGGCCCAACGACCGTGCCCCATGCCCATGAACTCGGGCAGGATGTAGAGCTTGCTCAGGAAAAGGTGATCCGGCTTGAGGTCGGTGGCGAGGTAACCGAGCGGTTTATCGTCCTCGATGACATAGTAATCGCGGCCGTTGGCAATCTGCTCAACAATGGAATTGGAAGACTGGAAGTTAGAGAGCATGTAGTCGACTTGGGGCCCACCGATAATGGAGGTGTAGTGCGCTCGCCAACAGCGCTCGGCGAGTTGGGCGACGAGTTCGGCTCGGGTCTGGCTGGAAACCTTGCTCAGATTCACGGCAGGAGGTCGCCGTAGATGCTGGGGTCGCTACCGGCGATTTCCATCGCTCCACAGGCTTGTTCGTAGAATTCGCGCGGGCCGACCCCGCCAATAATGGCGTAGGCATACCCCTCTTCGCGAAGTGCCTCCAGCGAGCGCATGAGAAGTGCCTTGCCAATGCCCTGGCTGCGGGCCGCTTCCAGCACGCCGGTAGGGCCGAAGAAGCCCTTGCAGGTGGTGTCGTAGCAAGCGAAGCCAAGGACTTTTTGGTCGGCGGTGGCAACAAAGCAGGCGATGGGTTGGCGACTCATGGCGACTTCGACTTCACTTCTCCATTTGGCAGAAAAAGTCCCCGCAAACTCCGCCACATTGTGTTTTTCAAAAGCACGTGCTCGGCGCAGGGTGATCTCTCGATCCTGCATCCTGGCGTAGAGCTCCGAGGAATCCGGTAGGTCGTAGAGGCGGACAAGCATGTCGATCATCCCAACATCCAAGACTAAATTGCTGCAATTGGCCAGCGGGTCTTTGCTCTTTTTGAATCCACCCATGATGGTGTAGTTCATTGGGATGACCATGAACCGTCGTCATTTCTTCACAGGGGGAGCACTCGCCGTGGGAGCCACCTGTCTGGGCCGTGCCGAGAGCGCATCGCCCATGGAGGGTCACAGCGACCTTCTGCCAGACTTCAAGCAAGGGTGTCGTCTGCTGTTTCAAGGCGACTCCATCACCGACATGGCTTGGGGGCGAAACGAGAAGGATCGCAACCACTACCTGGGCCACAGCTACGTATTTTTGCTCTGTGCGCGCTTGGGCGTGGAAATGCCGGAGGCCCAGCTCGACTTCTTCAATCGCGGCCGCAGCGGTCATGCGGTGGCCAATTTGCGCAAGCGCTGGCAGGCCGAGGCGGTGGACATGAATCCGGATCTGTTGAGCGTGCTCGTGGGAACCAATGATGCGCGCATGCAGGTGAATCCTGAGGAACTGGAGCGTGATTATCGCTTCATCTTGACCAAGAGTCGCAAAGCCAACCCGGAGCTGCGATTGGTGCTGATGAATCCCTTTTTGGTGCAATGCGGCAAGTATGGGGATGCTCAGGCCTATGCGCCGCGCCGCGCCCTCATCGACCGGTATTGCACGGTTATCGAGTCCATTGCCAAGGACTTCAACGCGGTGCATATCAAGTTGGATCAAGTCTTTGATGAAGCAGCCAAAAGGGTCGGCCCCGCGCATTGGATTTGGGATGGCGTTCATCCCTTGCCGCAGGGCCACGAATTGATAGCCCGCGAATGGCTAAGGGCAGTGATTGCTAAGTGGCCGAATCGCGTCCGGTGAGATAATGTTGCGGCCACCACGATTTGCTCAATTTCGGAGCCCGGCCACTTGCCTTTGGTGCCGGACGCGTCTCCGAATCTGGAATGTGCAGGTTTGCCAAGATGGCTCTGGTGATCCCGCTTCTGCTGCGAAACCAGAGTCGGTCCGGTGGCGATAGGATCGATCCTCCTTGGCGGGCATTTTTTCTTCTAGCATTGTTGGCTGCTAGACTGCTTGTTCGATGAGGGGACATGCAGCAATGGGCCGCGAAAGCATTGTATGTGTCCAAGCGAGTCATCCAGCCCAGACGGATGATTGATGAAGCTCATGGCACGTCAGAGCTGTGCAAGCCACATGAATCTTGACTCATGACCAATGACCGGAGCGAAGCGACCTACTTTTGCTTCGCGTTGGCTTTCAGACGCAAGGCGTTTAGCGCAATAAAGCCGGTGGCGTCGTCCTGGTTGTAGGCCTCTTCCTGGCCGCCTTCCATGGTGGCAACATGCTCGTCATACATGCTGTGGGGCGAGCGGCGACCGGCCTGCATGACATTGCCCTTGTAGAGCTTCACGCGGACCTCACCCGAAACCGTTTTCTGGCTCTCGGTGACCAGTGCCTGAATGGCCTCGCGCTCGGGGGCGAACCAGAAGCCGTTGTAGACAAGTTGGGCATACTTCGGAATCAAGGTGTCGCGGGTTTGTTGAAGCTCGCGGTCAATAACGAGGGTTTCGAGGTCGCGGTGGGCAGCAAGCAAGATGGTGCCGCCAGGAGTTTCGTAGATGCCGCGTGACTTCATGCCCACGAAGCGGTTCTCAACGATGTCCACGCGGCCGATGCCGTGTTTGCCGCCGAGGGAATTGAGCACACGCATGACGCCGTAGGGAGAAAGTAGCGTGTAGCCGTCCTTTACGCCTTCTGGGGAGAAATCACCCAGTTCGGCAATCAGTTCGGCAAGACCTTCAGTCTGTAGGCCGATGATGTTGCCCTTCTCGAACAGGCATTGCAGATATTGCGGCTGGTCGGGGGCCTCTTCGGGGGAAACGGAGAGCACATACATGTCACGGTCGGCTTCACCCGTGGCGTCATGCCAAGGATCCTCAAGGGCACCGGCTTCAAAGGAGATGTGCAGGAGGTTGCGGTCCATGGAGTAGGGCTTCTTCATCGAAGCTTTGACCGGGATGTTGTTGGCCTCGGCGTATTCGATCATTTCCTTGCGGCCGGGGAACCGTGCGCGGAACTCGGCGTCTCGCCATGGGGCGATGACCTTGATCTCGGGGGCGAGTGCGGCAGCGGAGAGCTCGAAGCGGACCTGGTCGTTGCCTTTGCCGGTCGCTCCATGGGCAATGGCGTCGGCACCCTCCTTCTTGGCAATGTCGACCATGCCCTTGGTGATGCAGGGGCGGGCGATGGAGGTGCCCAGCAGGTAGCGGCCTTCGTAGACGGCGTTGGCCTGGAACATGGGGAAGATGAAGTCGCGGGCGAACTCTTCCTTCTGGTCGTCGATGTAGCATTTGGAAGCACCAGTCGCGAGAGCCTTGGCCTCGAGGCCGTCGAGTTCGTCACCTTGTCCGCAGTCCGAACAGTAGGCGATGATCTCGGCATGGTACTTTTCCTTGAGCCAGAGCAGGAGGACGGAGGTGTCGAGACCTCCTGAGTAAGCGACGACGATTTTCATACGGGGCGGAGAAAAGCAGAGGCTCGCCCTGCGGGCAAGCCGTTCTTGGTTCTTAGTTCTCAGTTCCTAGTTTTTTCCAAGGATTGAAACCAAGAACGAGGAACCAGCAACCCGGACACGCGGCGAAGCCGCCTATTTCGATTGCTCGAGCATCCGCAACAAGGGGGCCTCGGCGCGGGCGCGGAGGCTTTCCTCCATCTCGACTGTGGGGCTCAGATTGGCAAGGCAGTCGCGCAGTTTCTGCAGAGTGTTCATTTTCATGTAGCGGCAGTCCGCACAGGCGCAGTGGTCGGTGGGGCCGGCAATGAGGTTCTTGTCCGGGCATTCGCGGCGCAGGCGGTGAAGCATACCGCTCTCGGTGACGACGATGATGTTTTCAACCGGAGCCTCCTTGCAATAGGTGACCATCTTCTCTGTGGAGCATACCTCGTCGGCTAGCAAGCGCACGGCCTGGGTGCATTCCGGATGGGCGACCACCAAGGCATCGGGATACTCCTCTTTGATCTTGCTGATGGAGTCGCGGGTGAATTCGACGTGGACGTAGCAGTTGCCCCTCCAAAGATCCATCTTGCGGCCGGTCTGCTCCATCACCCAAGCGCCAAGATTTTCGTCGGGAACAAAGAGAATCGGGCGCTCCGCGGGGGCCTGCTGGACAATCTTGAGCGCATTGCCCGAAGTGCAGATGACATCGCACAGGGCCTTCACTCCACCCGAGCAGTTGATGTAGGCAATGACGTAGTAGTTCTTGTCGGCGTTGTCCTTGAGGAAGGCATCGAGTTGATCGGCAGGGCAAGATTGCTCAAGCGAGCAGCCAGCGTCTTTGTCGGGTAGGACCACGGTTTTCGATGGGTTGACGATCTTGGCAGTCTCCGCCATGAAGTGAACTCCACAGAAAACGATCACGTCTGCTTCAGTTGCTTTGGCCTGGTAGGCGAGGCCGAGCGAGTCGCCGACGTAATCTGCAATCTCCTGAATGTCGCCGGTCTGGTAGTTGTGGGCGAGAATCACGGCATTTCGCTCCTTTTTGAGGGCAAGGATCTCATCGCGAAGGTCGAGGGAGGTGGGGACATGACTCGTAAGATGTTCAGGATAGCTGGCGGCTCAGTCGGCGTTTTTTGAAATCATCTCGATCATGCCGCTGTGCTTGGCGCCTGGTTTTACAACCAGGGATGTGGTGCGCACCAGTCCGTGGAGTTGGGCGCGCTTTTCCAGAGTCACTGAACCGCTGCAGGAGATCTGGCCGTGCACTTCGCCGTCAATACTCGCGGTGTCGGCCCTGACCGGATTGAGGAATTCGACCTTGGCACCCTTTTCGATGCGCAGATTGCGGCAGACCACCGTGCCAATGATTTTGCCGTGGTTGCGGATGACGAGATCCCCTGAGCATTCGACCGATCCAGAGAGTTCGCCCAACACGGTGAGGTGGTGGCACTTGACGGTGGCTCCGGAAATGCTGCCTTTCTTGAGGATGCGGACGTCACCTCGGGTTTGGATACGGCGATTGTGTGCGTAATCAATCTCGAAGCTCTCGAGGCTGATGTAGCTGCCGCATTTGGGGCATTGGCTGGATTGGGCGTCTCCCAGGGCGCTGAAGGGTGCGCCGCATTCAAAACAGGTCGTGTGGCGGGGTGGTTTGCCTGGGTTTACCAGCTTGAGCCAGAACGGACGGGTGTCTGTGGGCGGTGTGCTTTGACGGTTGGTGGGCACGTAGGCACCTACCCGGGGCTGGTTCCATTCGTCCTGCGAATCATCCTCCTCTTTACGGATGCGGGTGAAGGGAGTGGCATAGGTGTATTGCTTGATACTTTTGCCGTCAGTTTCGACAACTTCCTCCTTGCGGGTGCGCACGCTGGGTAGCTTGCTTTGTGGCTCCTCCTGGGGCACGTCGGCATCAGATGGTTCCTTGCGGATGCGGATGGGTGGCTTGTTCTCTTTTCCGGAGTCTTCGGCCGGTTCTTCGTCGTGCTGCTCTTTACGAACCCGGCTGAAGGGTTCAACACGCTTGTTCTTGTTGACGGCCTTGGCGTCGACAATTTCGAAATGGATCTGACAGGCTCGGCAAACACTCGACACCGCCATGGTCGGCTCTTTTTGCCGATGACCACATTCGGGGCAGGTCAGTTCGATCCGATGGCGCTTGGTGTCATCGCTCATCAGGGTCAGAATTGGGATTAGCCCTCGGTTTCGGTGCCTGCAAGTGTGCCTTGCTCTGGTCCGTCTTGTTCTTCTTCTTGGTTGAGCTCGGGCTCGGGCTCGGGCTCGGGCTGCTGAGCGGCAACACTACCAACCATGGATTTACCAACAAAAATGGCCCCAGCTTCTATGGAAAGAGTGGTGGCCTTGATGTCACCAATCACTTCCGCGCTGCTTTTTAGATCAATGCGGCTGGAGGCGGTCAGGTTGCCGTGTATCTTACCATAAACCACAATGCTTCCGGTCTGGATCTCGGCCTTGATTCGGGCGTTCTCTCCCACGGTGAGGTT
>JAURCU010000049.1 GCA_030828305.1 Luteolibacter sp. | reverse complement strand
GACTCGAAGGCTCGGGCCCCTTGATCAAGGCACCGCTTGCCATGAAAGAGCCGGGCTCCAGGGCATCCAGCCAAGTGTGGGCATCCACTTCGAGAAATTCACTATAACGCAAGAGGAAGCTCTTGGCATAGACGGGACTGTCAAAATAGGAAAAATTTTCCATTTCCATGGCTTCAGCAGCAAGACGCGGCACTTCGGACTGCTTGGCAGCTTCCAGCAGATCAAGCCCCCTCGCCTCGCGGGCATCTTTGAGCTTGGGGCCGATTTGTTCGAAAGGATCAGACACGTTGTGATGAGTATCCGAAAACTCAACACCCTTTGATCCGTTCATACAAGGTTACAAATGTAGCGTGATTGTGACCCGGGTCGTGTTCTATCCCGGACTGATCACCCATTGGACACACCGAGCACGATGGTTTCAGATTAGACACGTTTGCCACCCTGCAGAGGGGACACTCCATGGTCAAACTGCCCATGAAAAACGCCGACCGGTAAAAGCGGTCGGCGTTTGGAAATGGTCTTTTCGAACCTCAACGAATCGATGGTTCTCTTGTCGTGAAATCAATGCTCTCGACAAAACTGCTCGAAACGACTGAGGCCCTCATTGAGGATATCGAGGGTTGTGCAGTAACTGAGACGCACACCCTCTTCATAACCGAAGGCGATACCGGGAACGGCGGCCACTTTGTAGCGGGACAGCAACTTGTCACAAAGGTTCATGGACTTGAGACCCATCTGGCCCGTATGGACGAAGAAGTAGAAAGCTCCATTGGGCTCGAGGACGCGGATGTTGGGGATCTCCTTGAGGCGCGCGAGGACGAACTGGCGCTTCACGTCATACTCACCGCGCAGGTCCTCGATGAAGCTCTGGTCACCTTCGAGTGCTGCCAAGGCACCGTATTGAGCGAAGGTGGTAGCATTGGAAACGCTGTGGTTCTGGATATTGTTGATCGCTTCGGCCACGGGCTCACAGGCCGCGGTATAACCCAGTCGCCATCCGGTCATGGAGTAGCACTTGGAGAAACCGTTGACGGTAATGGTGATGTCGTAGAGGTCGCTGCTGAGTGAAGCAATGGAGACGTGTTCGGCATCTCCATAGATCAGCTTCTCGTAGATCTCATCCGAGAGTATCATGATATCCTCCGAGAGGGCGACCTCACCGATGGCTTCAAGTTCCTGCCGGGTGTAGACCGCACCCGTGGGATTTCCGGGAGTATTGATGATGACCATCTTGGTGGCCGGAGTCATCGCCGCCTCGAACTGTTCAGCTGTCATTTTCCAGCCGGTTTGCTCGGTGGTTTCAACGATCACGGGGACCCCACCGGCCATGCGCACCATTTCAGGATAGGAAACCCAATACGGAGAAGGGATGATGACTTCGTCGCCTTCTTCGACGATGGCGAGGATGGCATTGAAGCAAGCCATCTTGGCTCCGGCAGTGACGCAAATCTGCTTGGGGTCGTAGCCCAGATGGTTGTCGTCATTCAACTTCTTGGAGAGAGCCGTGCGGAGTTCGGGAATACCACCCGCGGGAGTGTATTTGGTGCGACCCTCGTGAAGCGCCTGGATGGCAGCCTCCTTGATGTGGCTGGGGGTATCGACCTCGGGCTCTCCTCCAGCCAGCGCGTATACTTCTTCGCCTTGGGCGACCATGGCCTTGGCCTGGGCGGTGATGGCCAAAGTGAGGGAGGGGGTAACCTCTTTGATTCGGGATGAAATGGTGTCCATGTTTGCTCGCAAATGTTGATCTGCACCGACCAAGGGACAGGGCATGATGCGAGTGCCCTTGGCTGGGCGGCGCTCTTGTGCCGTTTCACCTCAACGCATGCAAGCGAAATGCTGGGGAAATCCCACATACAAAGTGTGGCAGAGCGCCGCCCGCCCTCTGCCTCCCAATCCGGACCAAAAGCAAGTGTTGGCAGACAGCTCCAAGCTCTGCTAAAATGCCCATTGAACTGCTCCAGAATCTCCATCCCTTACGATCCCGACCATGAAAATCATCCCTGCCGCCCTTGCTGCGTGTTTTGCGCTCACCCTACTGCTTTGCATCACTTCTTGCCGAGTGAGCCCCCCTATCAATCCAAACACAGGTCGGCAGGATCCCTCCCTGTTCCCCTACAGCTCCCCCGGCTACAGCATGCCCGAAAAGAAAACGGGCAACTTGGCGCTCGAGGTCAGCAAATGAGGCTGACAAGCCTCAAATCAGACGCTGGGTCAGCTGCGACCAATAGATCCGGTCGCTGGCATGACTGAACTGCACGGTCCTCAGTCGAGACAGGGTCGCCACTTGTGAAGCCGCCACCAGAACCTCGTTGAGAGCGTGCGGGGAGCGGATCGAGCGCACCATGGGAAAGCTACCCCTGAGTTTTGCCCGAGTTTGGGACTGCATGTTTCGGTGCCCCGCCCCAATCACCAAATTGACGGCCAAAACACCCTCAGCTGAGATCGCCCGCTTGAGTAGGCCGAGCAATTTGTCCTCCACCGGGGAGCAAGGTCGAAAGACATCACTGTGGCCCGCCAGGTAAATATCATCGATGACCACATCGAACTTACGACGATTACGCGCCAACCAGCGGTAAGCATCATCAACGATCACCTCGATCCCGAGAGCATCAAGCTCCATGTGACGACGCGCCAAGTCCACCACTGCTCCGTCGATATCCACGGCACACATGAGGCAGTCTGGCAGCAGGTGGCGTAAAATACGCATGGAGCTTCCCCCTGCCAGTCCGAGCATGAGAATGGACCTGGGCTTCTCCTTGCCGAGCAGGGCACCCGCGGCAATCAGATCCCAGGCCAAGCCAGTCAGATAGCGATCCCGGTGAAACCAGGCATGGACCGCTCCCTCGACGCGAAATTCACATTCCCGCCGGGATTTCCAAATCTCAAGGGTCTGGAAATTGGTGACAACCTTCTCCACCCGCTTCATGACAGCAGCCAATTAATATTCCTCTTCCTCCATCTCTGCCTCCGGTAGCGGCGGAATCAGATCATCGCGCTCGAGCAATCGTTCAAGATCGAGGTCAGCCAGAAGATCGGGAGCGGTTTGGCGAACCGTAGCCACGTAAGGCACCAGCCGATCAAGCTCGGCAATCGCACAGTGCACCATGGAGGCAATGATATCGGCATCATACCTTTCACGTTCGAACAAGTTGGTGATGCGAAAAACCAGCACCTCACGCTCCAGATCGTATTCAAAGCCACCGAGGGTCAACGGTTTGTTGGCCCGCATCAGCAACTCAAAGACGTAGGGCTGCGATACCTCCGTGAGTGTCATCGGAGTCTCGGTGACCACGCTCAGCGCGTTGAGCTGGGGGTGGGCCTGTGCAATCAGGTCGACTCGGGTGTGATGACCCTCGAAGCCCGAGCGCAGGACATCGGCACCATCCACGAGTTCGCAATGCCAGCCATTGGCTCCAAAGGTCTCCTCAACGGAGAGAATCTGCCGTGAATGCGGTCGCATGGGCGTGAAGATGGGTAGGACCCCGCCAGGCAACAATCATTTTTTGGCGGTCCGCTCGCTGAGCGCACGGATTAGCAGTTCCCTTTTACACTTGGGGATGGGTCGCAGCGAGAGATGCACGCCACTTGTCTTGTCGGCATCAAAATGAAGGGTTAGGCACGGGCGGACTGGGTCTTTTTCCATGGCCTCGATCTGCTGCCAGTATATCACCCGCATCCGGGAGTGCGGACGAAATAGTGGCATAACCTCCAATCCGAGTGGCGTCAGGATGAGATAAGCATGGCGAGTCATGTGCATGGCCAGTTTGGCGAAGAGCCATGCCATTATCAATGGCGGCAGCGCCCACATCGGATGGGGTAGCTCCGGATGGACTCCCCGGTAGCAGGCACAGGCAAACAGAATGATGGAACTCGCTGCCAAGACGGCGGCAAGCAGCCAAAACGCAACTGCCTGCGCAGCGCGGGTAAAGCGCAATTCCTGTTGCGGATGCTGGAGGGCGTTCACTCTTCTGGGTCTTTTGCTTCCACTTCCACGAAATCATCCCCCGCCCTCTTCTGGCGCCAATGATTGATGGCTACCACGATGCTCAGACCAATGAAGATGAATGAAGCCTCGAGAAAAAAGGGCGTACTCATGATGCCCACCATCATGCCGATCCAGTCCGCCCAAATCTCGGGTAGGTGTCGCCAACCAGTCAGCGCGAGAACAATCAGCCCCCCAAGAGTGAGCAGAATGACTGCAGCCACCAGCACCTGTTTGGCGCGGGGGTATCGCACCTCAGGCGCTTGCTTGGATGGGTATTTGGACGCAACCACGCCAAATCCTAGACTGCTTTGGACAAATCCCAACACCGGAAATCCAAAAAACGGGCGGTTCTCTCTTGGCTCGGGGCGCATGCAGGTCTACATCCCCCGCCATGCGGCTCTTTGATACCCTGACCAGAACCGACAAGCAATTGGCGCCCATCGACGGCAAGACCTACCGGTTTTACTGTTGTGGGCCCACGGTCTATGGCCCCGCTCACATCGGCAACTTCCGCACCTTCGTGCTACAGGACGTGCTGCGCCGCACCCTGGAAACCAGCGGCATTCCCACCCTGCACGTGCGCAACATCACAGACGTCGATGACAAGACCATTCGCGACTCCCGGGCCGCAGGCCAGAGCCTCTCGGAGTTCACCCGGGGCTGGACTGAAAAGTTCCACGCAGACTGCGCCAAACTTGGCCTACTTGAGCCCCACATCGAACCAAGTGCGGTCGAACACATCCCCCAACAGGTGGCCATGATCGAAGCGCTCTTGAAAAAAGGACATGCCTACGCCTCGCACGACGGCTCTGTCTACTTCAAGATTTCCTCCTTTGCCGATTACGGCAAACTCTCCCACCTCGACACTCGCGAACTCGATCTCGGCAAAACCCAGAACGAACGCGCCAATGCCGACGAATATGGAAAGGACAATGTCTCGGACTTTGTGCTGTGGAAGGTCCGCCGCCCAGAGGACGGCGATAATTTCTGGCCCTCGCCATGGGGAGAAGGTCGTCCCGGCTGGCACCTCGAGTGCTCGGCAATGATCAAGGAATACCTCGGCGACACCTTCGACCTCCACTCCGGCGGAGTTGACCTGATCTTCCCTCACCATGACAACGAGCTCGCGCAGAGCGCGTGCTCCTGTGGAGGTGATTTTGCCAAGCATTGGTTTCACATCACCCATCTTCTGGTGGATGGGGGCAAGATGTCCAAGTCTCTGGGCAATCTCTACACACTCGCAGACTTGGAGGCCAAAGGCTACACCGCCATGGAAGTGCGCTACGTATTGATTGGCGGTCACTACCGCAAGCAACTCAACTTTACCCTCGATTCTCTGGGGGCCGCACATGAGGCGCTGACCAAACTCGCCAAAGGGGCGGCAAAGCTCGCCGACAACATGGGCAGCGAGGAAGTCTTCTTGGATGTCGCCGACTTCGGTCCTTTCAGGCCGGCGTGGGATAGTCTCATGGCCGACCTCAACACCCCCGCAGCCATCGGCCACCTCTTCACAGGCCTCAAGCACTCTTCCCACCTGCTAGGCAAGGAAGCCGCCGCCGCCCTTGCCGGTTTCAACCGTGTGCTGCGCGCCCTCGGCCTGAGTCTGCCCGAAGAGAAAAGCACGGACATCCCCGCCGACATCGCGAAACTCGCCGCGAAGCGCTGGCAGGCACGAATCGACAATGACTGGGCCGCCTCGGATGCCCTGCGCGACGAACTCAAAGCCAAGGGCTGGGTCATGAAGGACGGCAAGGAGGATTACACGATCGAACCGGCATGACAGTAAACACGCCTTGCATAACGCTTCTTCCCAAAGGATCTATAACCATGAGCTGGAACGACACCTTTTTGGCACTCTTCAACCGCTGCCTCGTCCTGTACCAGGACGGCAACAAGGAATTTGAAACCTATTACAGTGAAGAGGACTTGGCCTTCCTCAGGAGTATCGGCTATCGCAAACGCGAGTTCTTCGATTTTGTGGAGGATTACGCCGATGCCGGTGACCCCTCTCCCTCCACTGCGGTGCTGATCGCCGCCGTGCGGCGCGACTACTTCCTGGTCGTACAGGAAGGTAAGATTTCAACTGACCCAGTAGTCACCCGCGACTCCATCCCGGCCAAGGATTGCGTGGTTGATGGCATCACCTACCTACCGCGTCTGATCGAAAAGGCGCAAGCCAAGCTTCGCGGCTTGCTCGATCCGGAC
This sequence comes from Luteolibacter sp., assembly GCA_030828305.1. Classification (GTDB taxonomy): domain Bacteria; phylum Verrucomicrobiota; class Verrucomicrobiia; order Verrucomicrobiales; family Akkermansiaceae; genus Luteolibacter. The sequence continues at coordinate 13,123 of JAURCU010000049.1, read as the reverse complement.
CTGATGTTCTGCTGCGGGGGTGATCGCCGCTGCTTACGAGAGAACAATCTGCATCCTGCTGACTTCCTACGCCGCGTTTGGGCTGCCGATGGCGATCACCAGAAGGTCGTTGACTGGGTGAAGTCACAGAAATAAGAAACATCCCGCCCACAAGCATCATCAGCCTCCCATAACCCATCCCAGCAAGGACCCACCCACCCATCCCAGCCCATCATGGCCAGCACACCTGTCATCAATCTGCGCAAAGGACACGCCGTTCTCCACAACAACGAAGTCTGCCTCGTCACCGAGCACGAACTCAAGACCCCTCCCCGCATGGCTTCTTACGTGCAGATGTCCGTTCGCAGTGTAGCCACAGGCAAGGTCTCTAACCTGCGCCTGACCTCCAACGACTCTCTGGAGGGCGTCATGCTCGAGCGTGATCCCTACGAATATTCATACAAGGACAGTGGTGGATACCATTTTCTCCATCCCGAGACCTATGAGGACGTGCCCGTGCATGAGGAGCTCATCTCCGACATCAAGAACTATCTGATCGAAGGCGAGCAATACACGCTGATGATTGCAGATGGTGCCGTGGTCTCCATCGAACTCCCCCAGACCATGGTTATGGAGGTCACCGAATCTTCCGAGGGCGTCAAGGGCGACTCCGCCAATAACGTATACAAACCCGCCACGCTCCAAACCGGTTTGGTGGTGCAAGTTCCGCTCTTTATCAACCAGGGCGAGCGCATCAAGGTGAATACCGCGGACAATTCCTATCTCGGTAGGGCCTGAGGCGGCAGAGCCGCCGGGGTTCCTATTTCCTGGTTTTCAGAGTCCGGCACGCAAGGCGTGACCGGGCTTTTTATGTCTCAGGGCGAGCGGAGTCAGGCGGCGACATTCGCCAACTGGGAACCAAGAACCAGGAACCAAGAACGGTGGCAAAGCCACCTAACTCATTGGTTTTCATTAAGAAAACTTAACTTTATTCTTGTCTTTACTAACGGGTTCTGCAACAGAATGCATTCATGAAAGCCACTCTCACACTCGCTATTCTACTCTTTGCCGCAGGCATTCCTGCTGCCATGGCCCAGAATGAGTTCGCCGCTGTGAACATCGGCAGCGATCCCGAGCTAAACATCAAGGACCAACAGATTCTCGAACTGAAAGCCGAAATCGCCGCCCTTAAGGCCGAAATTGCGAGTATCAGGGGCGAATCTTCCAATTCCGAAGATCGCCTCACCGAAGCCGTTCCGATCATCCCTGCCCCGGAAAAAAGCATTGATGTCTCTGCGAACACCTACACGGTTCAACCGGGCGACGGTCTGATGAAGATTGCTCGCAAAACCAAGTGCAAGGCCACCGACATCGCGGCAGCAAATAACATGGCCATCGATGCCATCATCCACCCGGGTCAGGTGCTCAAGCTCCCTGCCGCAGCAACCGTGGCCGCCCTCAACACATCCGAGGCCCCTGAGCTGTCCGGGCAAGCAACTGGAACAACCCGGTCCAAGACTTACACGGTCCAGCAAGGCGAAACTTACTATAGAATTTCGCGTCGCTTGAATATCCCCCTTGAGGAATTGATGGCTGCCAACCCCAAGGCACCCGCCAACCGACTATACACCGGTCGCGTGATCAACCTGCCAGAGAAGGGCGCCGTCCCTGCCCCTACGCAAACGGTCACCGAGGAGCCTGCGGCTCCGGAAGTTGCCGCCGCATCCACCAACACCCCACCTGCCAGCAATGACGCCCCGGCCAACACAGACGAGCGCCCTACTGAGGACCCTGACAAAAAAATCATGGCAGTGAGCGTGGAAGAGGAAATCAGCTACGGCGACTTTGCCGCCAAACACGGCACCGACATCGAGCGACTCAATTCTCTCAACGACCTCAATCTGACCAGCGCGACCATCCTCGCCAAGGGCTCTGAATTGTATGTCCCCACCCAAGTTTCCTCCGGAAACTGACCCGCCCGTATGTCCCCACCCAAGTTTCCTCCGGAAACTGACCCGCCCGTATGTCCCCACCCAAGTTTCCTCCGGAAACTGAACTCGATTGCTCTCTCGGAAACATCCGAGCTATCCCAAGCCATCGGACTTCGTCCGAATTCCCTCCCTAAATTGGTCACGTGAACGCCCAGCCCTAGATCACGACCAATTAGGTTTCTGAGCCGAAATCCCTTCGGCCCGATCCCCACCCGGCTCACCGGGTGGGGATTTTCTTTGTCGCTGCAGCGGCCTTTTGAGAGAAGATGGCTATGCCAACTGCGACACGATTTGCACCCAGCCCAACGGGTCGCCTGCACCTTGGGCATGCTCTGAGCGCCTGCGTGGCTTACGATCTCGCCCGCGCCAGCGGGAATGGTCACTTTCTATTGCGCATAGAAGATATCGATAGCTCTCGTGTCCGCCCCGAATACGACGCAGGCATCATCGAGGACTTGCAGTGGCTTGGACTGCATTGGGACGGCACCATCTTGCGCCAGAGCGAGCGCCATGCAGCCTATCAGCAAGCCTTTGAGCGCTTGCGTGCCATGAACCTGGTCTACCCATGTTTTTGCACCCGCAGGGCGATCCATGCCGAATTCGCCTCCATGGGTGGCGCCCCACACGGCCCGGAGGGACCGACCTATCCAGGCACTTGCAAGCGCATGGGCTGTGAAGAGCGCAATGAGCGCATGGACAGTGGAGAAGCCCATGCGTGGAGACTTGATTCTCAGGCCATCTCGAACCTTGTCGGGACTCTGAGTTTCGAGGACCAACGGCACGGTTGCATCGGGGTGAGTCCCGAGCTTCTCGGTGATGTAGTCATTATGCGCAAGGACATTGGTGTCGCTTACCATCTCGCAGTGATCATCGATGATGCCCACCAACAAATCAATCTGATCAGCCGTGGCGAGGACCTACTCGCTTCCACCCATGTCCACCGACTGCTGCAAGCTGCCCTGAAGCTTCCAGAGCCTCTCTATCACCACCATGCCTTACTGCTTGATGCAGAGGGCAAGCGCCTGGCAAAGCGCATGGATTCCCTATCCATCCGACAACTTCGCGACAGCGGTAGGGAGCCAGAGGAATTACTCAACCAGATCCGCTCTTTCGCCTCTCTCTGAGCGCCTCAATGAGTTCGCGCTCCAATTTCGCCACTAACTCACGCAAGCGATGCTGCATGGACTCCTCCATCGGCCCGGGGTCAAAGCGCCATTGCTGATGCAAAGCAATAGCTTCGCGCAACTCCTCCAGCTGCCCGATCTCGGTCTGCACTCCAAGCAGCCATGTTCCATAAGTCATGCCTGCGGGACGGCTTCCAATGCATTTTCTGGCAATGGATTCCAACTGACTCAAAGGAGTGTCCTCACGCAGTCCACCATACGCAGCGAACTTGGTCTTGGCCTCCACACGACACCGCGATCTCCAAAGGCGCCGGACCACCACCAGACCGAGACCGAGTCCGAAAACACTCACTACCATCACCACCACAAACTCGTTGTCGGGATCGGTGCGCCACAGAAAAAAGTCTTCACGCAACCGCTTGATCGCATCCTTCATCTGCTGGGTCCACCCCATGCGAGTCACCGAGCCCCTCATCCAGTCGCTGGGGGTGGGATCGAAATCCAACCAGGTTTGATTGACTTCATCCCATACGCGCACCCAGGCATGGGCATGCGTACCCCTGATCAGATACTCGTTTTGGTTGCTGGATTTCTCTATTACTCCGAAGCCGACCGCATAACGAGACGGCACCCCGGAGGCCCTCAAAATCAGGGTTGCTGATGTGGCAAAATATTCGCAGTGGCCCGCCCGGACCTCGGTCAGGAATTGCCGCAAAGCGGATGGTGCCTTCAGCTCTCCAAGACGGGAAATCCCAGAGGGTTGACGAATGGTCAAATCCAGGGTGTATCGAAATTGCTGATCATACCATTGTTTGAGCCTGGCTAGTTTGGCCTTCAGATCCGGTAGCTCATCGAGACCCAACTCAGCGGAAACTTCGCGTATGACTTCCCTGTCAAGAGGGGTAATGCTGGTCAAATCCGCGGGTCTGACTTCGCCCTCAATCACCTCATTGGAATACCATCTGATCCCAGCATCCACTACCGATGCTTGAGGCTTGATCAGCACGGTAGCGAGCACGTTGCGCTCCACTTCCGCATCACCCAGACCACTGATGCCCACGGCAGAACCCGGTAGCGGCATCGCGAAAGTCTTTTCAACACTGCCACGAAGATTGAATACGGGTTGGCGCGCAATGGATTCGGTGGCGATTTTTTCATCGAGAACATAGTAGCGCTCAGCACCCACATAACTACTTTTGACCTCCGCAAAGGGAAAATGTTGGTTCTGCCAGCTGAGTCCGAGGAAATTGCTGAAGGTCGAAGTGAGTAGAAGTCGAGGCGGTGACTGCCCATTGGTTGTGCTCAGTCGCCACATAACCTCGGGCGACTGCAGGATCTGGCCTCGCTGACCAATCTGGGTGCTCTGAAAATTGGGGTTGAAGCGGTCATCATGACCACCGCCGCCGCGCCGCACCCATTTCTCCAGACGTTGCAGGCCATGCTGGCCGGCCAGACTAAGTCCTCCGGCAATGAGTAATACTGGAATCAAGCTCTGCCAGCGGCATCGCCCGTTGGCGAGCAGCATCCATCCGGTCAGAATCACCAAGCCCGCAAGAAATAACTGGCTCTCTGCCGTCATCGCGACCGCCGAACTGAGCAGGGTTACCAAAAAAGTCACATTTCCGAAATTGAAGGCTGCGGATTGATGAATCAAACCAAGCCTCTCACTGCGCAAACGGTTACGACGCGCAAGCAGCGAGAAAGCCGTCAACTGTACCGAGTCGCGCATGCCATAGCTCTGCACGAACTGCAGCGGCATCAGAATGGGCGGCAACCAGCCGATCATCACCAATACGGCTGTGTATCGGCTCTCGTCCAACCAGATGACCACCGCAGCCAAGATCGTGAGGATAAAGCTCAGCTGCCAAGCGCTCTCATAGGAGGAGTCGTTGAAGTCCCAGCGCAAGCGCACCCAGTGGCGCCCTTCCACGAACAAGGCACACAACAGACCGACCAAAGGCCGGCCCGTCATCGCCCCCCAGAAAAGAAGCGTGCTGCCGAGAAGCAATCGTGGTGGTGGGCAGACGTGGTCGATGGCAACTTGAGTTTGGGGTTCAAAGTCGGGTGGGAAGTTTGCCGATGTCCGAGGAGACATCGCCGGAGCGCAGCCAATAGCCTGGGACACCGGGCGGCTTTTTGCCCTCACCCACCACAATGGGCACGGCAATCACACCACCGCGATCGAGCATTTCGAGCAGTTCGGCGCGCGAGTCGTCCCAGCCGTTGAGGACCACCACACAGGAGGTCATGTCATCCTTGTAATTGAGCACCAGATGGGCGAGCTCCTTGTGGTCGCCGCTGCGTTGCGGGCTGACACCGGCGAGCACTTCGAGGAGCTTATCAACCGGCTGCACTCCCCTGCCCACCGTCACCCTGTGGGCCTCGTTTTTGATAAACATCAGATCGAGAAGCGATTCACTGGTATCGATTGAGCAGGCGAAGGAGGCAGCCACGCTGATTGCCTCCTCAAAGGCCACATCCGAGCGATCCGTGGAAAGGCAATCCAGCACCAGACCATAGCGCGGGTAATGGGTGTCTTCGAGTTCCTTGACGATGGGCCTGCCGAGTCTTGCCCAACTCCTCCAGTGAATATGACGCATGGGATCCTCGGGCCGATAATCCCGCAGCCCGACAAACTCGCCGGCATTGCCCAGTGAGTTGCTTGTGGCCTCACCACTCATCTGGTAGGGCACGCCACCGGGAAGTTCAATGCGGGGTAGTGGATAGCGCCGCGGCAAAATCATCAGACTGGCATCAGGAGCGCTCACCTGAACGCATTTTTGCATGAGACTGAAGGGATCGGGTAGCATGACACGCAGGTCCTGCAATCGAATCACCCCTCGCCGCAGCGGCATGATTTCCAGACTGACACGAGCCTGCTCGCCTGGCCCCAGTCGAAGCTCCTGAGTGGAGAGCTTTTGATTGAACAGGCGGCGGCGCAAGGTCAGCCACTGCCAGCGGAAATAGATGAAATGACGATCAAACCAGTTGCGCTCCTCCTCGCCCGGCTCCCGGATCAGATGAAACTCCTCAAAGGGCGGGCGTGGATCGGGCTCGGAGTCAATCAACCAAGCCCGGCTCAGCGAATACTCTCCGGCATTGCGAACCACCACCGAGTAGCAAAGCGGCTCACCGGCCGTAGCGTGGCGTGGTAAATTCCTGATGGCTTCGAGCTTGGCACGACGCAAAAGCAAGCTGAAGAAACCGATTGCGCCCATGGCGAAAGCGAGTGAGAAAACTTGGTAAACCGCAACGCGCTCGTGACCGACTCCAAGGCAGATCGAAATCACAAGCACCGCACCCAGACCAATGCCCGCTGGCCGTATGCGACGCAGCAGAAACTGGCGCGTGCCCGTGGTTTGGCGGCAAGAGCGATAAAGCCAACGATGAAAGGTTTCCAGCTTGGCTGCTTTCTCGGCAGTCATCGCAGGAGTCTCGGGCGAGGCCATCGGCACGTTGAAATGACGGGTTATGCGGGTACCGGAACGGTTTCGATCAACTCGCGCACAATCTCGCGCGCACTGCTGCCCGCGTAGCGGGCTTCCGCAGCCAGCACCAGACGATGTGCAATGACATCCACAGCCACTGACTGAATCAACTCCGGAGTCACGAAATCCAGCCCCTCGAAAATGGCCATGGCCTGACTGACCTTCATCAAGCCGAGTGAGGCTCGCGGGCTAGCCGCCAATTGAATGGCCTCGTGCTGCCGGGTTGCAGCCACCAAGCTGACCACGTAGTGGCGCAATTCTTCACTAAAGCGGATATTCTGCGAAGCCTTCGTCAATCCGATGACATCGTCACGAGTGATCACGGGCTTAAGCTCGTCGATGGGATGCCCGCCCATTTGCGCTGCGAGAATTTCACTCTCTTCATCCGTGCCCACGTAACCGAGGCTGCATTGCATCATGAAACGATCCATTTGAGCTTCGGGTAGCGGGTAGGTACCCCGGAACTCCACAGGATTCTGGGTGGCAATCACAAAGAACATCCCATCCAGATCGTAGCGCTTACCCTCGATGGTTGCCTGGCGTTCCCCCATGGCCTCGAGAAGGGCGCTCTGTGTACGGGGCGAGGCACGGTTGATTTCATCGGCCAGCAGAATGTCGGTGAAGATCGGACCGGGATGAAAGCGAAACTCGGTACTGCGTGGATCGTAGATCGAAATACCGAGAATGTCCGATGGCAGAAGATCCGGGGTGAATTGGGCACGCTTGAAGTCAGCCCCGTCAATCGAGCGCGAGATGGCTTTGGCCAAGGTTGTCTTGCCGGTTCCTGGATAATCCTCCAGCAAGATGTGCCCCCCGGATACCAAGCAGGCCAGGACCTTTCTGACCACTTGTGATTGACCGCGCACCACACTACTCACTGCTGTCTCCAACTTGCCGGCAATTTGATGTTCATTCATGGGGATGTGGCATCTTGCAACAGTAACGATGACAAGGTCTAGAGAATCCATCCATGAGCAAGGACTTTTGGTCATGGATCCGAGACAAGAAAGCCGCATCGCTCAAAAGGAGCGATACGGCCACTCATGACAGCGAATCGCTGCCATAAAATAATCAGCGGCAGCGGGTGGAAAAACCCCGCGAATGACAGATGGTTGTGTGGCCCCGTCCGCCGCTGGCGGTGTAGGTGATCAACCTCTTCTGGGAGCCTGTATGACGGCAGTAGCCGGCATACGGAGATCGGTAATACAGACGGCGCTCGTGGTAATTGAGCTCGCGGACCCGCCAAATGGGACGACCACAACGATCGTATCCAACCACGTAGCGAACGCGGTAGGTGGGAGTGCCGCAGCGCTGGTGGCCACTGATAAAGACTTGAGATTGAGGTCTGCAGTGTTGGGCGTCGGCTATCGGGCTCAGTCCGGGCAGCAGACCAAGGCTGACAATGGCGATGAGGATGGTGATCTTGTTCATTGGCGTGCGAAGTTCGTTTTCGATTCACTGCCAAAGCCGCGACACAGAGTCAGTCTGCAATGGCTCCATGCGCGTTTGGACGGCCTCTGCCCGCCTTTATTCAATGCTCTGAGGATTTTATTTTATTGAGGCCTCGGTGAGACCCCTCGCGATTTCGCGCACCAGGCGTGGTCCCCGGTAAATGAGGGAGCTGTAGATTTGCACCAACGAAGCACCGGCTTTGAGCTTCTCACGGGCATCATCCAGCGTGGAGATGCCACCTACCCCGATGATTGGAATCTTGCCGCTCAGCTGGGAGCTGAAGGCACGCAAAACCTCGGTACTTTTTATCATCAAGGGGACACCCGAGAGTCCACCGGCTTCACCAGCGTGGTGGTGGGCATCCACCCCAGCGCGATCCAGCGTGGTGTTGGTGGCGATGAGTCCGTCTAGCCCACCGTCCAAAAAAACGCGGGATAATTCCCGGATTTGACCATCGTCAAGATCGGGCGCCACCTTGAACACCAGCGGCACCTCTCGGCCATACTGCAACTGCAACTTTGCCTGCTCCTGCTTGAGCAGACCGAGCAGGCGGGCACTCTGCTCGGCACCCTGCAAATCGCGCAGCCCGGGCGTGTTGGGCGAACTGAGATTGATCACGATGTAGTCGGCCACCGGGTAGGCCTTGCGGAAGCAGTCCAGGTAATCATCCGCCGCCTGCTCATTGGGCGTCATCTTGTTCTTGCCGATGTTGAAACCAACGATGCCTTGATAACGATGCGAGCTGAGAACATTGAGTATTCCCTGATCGATGCCTGAATTGTTGAAACCCATCCGGTTGATGACCGCTTCATGATCCACCAAGCGAAAGAGTCGGGGGCAGGGATTACCGGGCTGTGCCTTGGGAGTGATGGTGCCGATTTCAATGTGGCCAAAGCCGAGACGACCCAGGGCGTCGATGGTATTGCCCTCCTTGTCGAGGCCGGCAGCTAAGCCAATGCGGTTGGGAAAACGCAGGCCCATGACCTCCACCGCCTCTCCTTGCAGTTTCGATGGCGTCATCAGCCCAAGCAAACCGCTACGCTCCGCAAGCCTCAGGCCCTGCATGCTCAGGTGATGGGCACTTTCCGGATCGAGTTGGAAGAGACATTTGCGGACCAGAGGATACAAGATGTCGATCACGCCCTGAAAATTGGGACATTCAGGGGCTCTTGTCGAACATCGGTCAGAGAAAAATAAGACTTTTCAAGCGGCCTTTGAGTGGGGCGTCGGACTCAAACTGGGTGCCAAAAAGCGGCTGATGCATGAAAATTGCTCAAAAAGACAGCGATGGTGGCCTTGCCAAGGGCTCCCTCTGCGTGATTGATGAATTGGCGTGCAAGACCCAGTCCAGATCAATCCAAAGTCAAGAAATTGAATACATCCATATTAGAATGCAATCTTGTATTTACAATGCATGCATTTTCGTGCACCATTTGATCAGATACAGGGAATAAAGACCATTCTTGGAACTCATATTTTCGAACCACACACAACACCATGGCCTACGACACCGAAAGCAGCCTCAAAATCTATCTTCGCGAAATCTCCAAGACTCCCCTACTCACCCCGGAAGAGGAGATTGAACTCTCTGAGCGCATTCATCAGGGCGATGAGGAGGCTCGAGCCCACATGATCAAGGCAAACCTCCGTCTGGTCGTTAAAATCGCCCAGGACTATTCCAACTACGGCATGCCCGTCACCGATCTCATTTCCGAAGGCAACATTGGCCTCATGAAAGCCGTCGAGCGCTTCGATCCTGAAAAGGGCGGCAAGCTCTCCACCTACGCCGCTTGGTGGATCAAGCAGTCCATCAAGCGCGCTCTGGCCAACCAATCCAAGACCATCCGCCTACCTGTGCACATGGTGGACAAAATCGCCAAGATGAGACGCATCGCCGCGATGATGGCAGAGGAACTCGGCCGCGAGCCGACAGACGAGGAACTATCCGAGGAAACCGGTGTGCCTCGCCACAAGTTAGCCATGCTGCGCCAAGCCTCAAATCGCCCTACTTCGCTCGACGCACCCATCAATGATGGTGAAGCCACTGAATATGGTGAAATCATCCAGGATGAACGTGCTATCGATCCACTCGAGTCGCTTGCCGATAAGAACCTTCACAACCAACTCGATGGACTCCTCGATGTCCTCGACGAGCGTGAGCGCAAGATCATCGATGAGCGCTTCGGCCTCGACGGCCGCAAGGCCATGACCCTCGAGGAGGTCGGCCGCGAGTTCGGCGTCACCCGCGAGCGCATTCGCCAGCTGCAAAATGCCGCTCTCAACAAGATGAAGCGGGCCCTGCGCAAAAAGGAGAAGCCCATGCCAGCTCCCGTCGGCCAGACCGGCAAGGCCTGATCCCATGGGTCAGTCTTCTTCAATGCACTCAACGCGGCCGTGTGATCGGCACCATGTTCTGTGCATGCACAACAGCACCGGGAGTTGATACGAAGCGGGTATGGCGCCCTGACAATGGTCCATGTCAGCATGGGGCTATCTCGCAATGCTCGATGCCCCGGAGTGCAGAACTCAGCGGCAAAGTAAGAGAGGATATGTCGGTTCGCCGCACTCTCAAACCCAACTGGCTTCATAGCCTCAGCCGGTTGGTTGAAATGGCCTCGAAAACAATTCAAGGCAGAGGGCACAGCTTGGAAATTGGGCGCCGAGAGGGAAAGTACGCAGACTGGGATTCGAACCCAGGACCAATTGGTTAAAAGCCAACTGCTCTACCAACTGAGCTATCTGCGCGTTGGTTCCCCCGGACAGGGGCGGGATGAGTAGGCTCAGACGGCGGCCCATGCAAGCGGATAATTAGCAAATGTTCAGGATTGTTTCCCCTCACTGTGGAATGATCCAAGTCGAATCCTCTTCAATGTATTGCAGAATCCTATCCCTGAGACCCTCGACATGATCAATCGCCAGACCTCCAGTTGCGTGGAGGCTGACGAAATCCACCAGCTTCTGACTCTCAAACCAATGCGTTTTCATGTCGTGCCCGCCGCCGGCAATCAACTCCAGATGCATATTGCCCCCTAGCTTGTTGTATCGCTCTTTCACCAGTCCTGAATTCTGCTCCAAGGGCACGACCTTGTCCCTGTCGCCATGCAAATGGAAGATGGGAACACCAGCCTTAGCGAGGGAAGCCAATCGCTCCACCGGGTTGTGATCCGCGAGCTTCTCTTCAAGCTGCTGCACACTACAACCATAGGCCGCAGAGGCCTTGCTCAAGCCCGGATAACTCAACACGTTGCAGACTGGATAAATACCCGCGATCCCGGAAACCTTTTCCGGGTTTTCTGCCGCCCAGCTGTAGAGCATGAGGCCTCCCCTGCTGCGTGCCAGCAGACAAGGCTTCTCCCCCATCCCTCGCTTGCCGACCAATTCCTGATGGAGGGCCTGATACATTTTTCGGCCCTCTGGACTGCCGTAGGACTCCCCAACGTCAATGCCGGCAACGGCAATGCCCTGGTCGAGCCACTGTTTAAACATCCAGACCTCCTCTTTGGCGGGGAGTCGCGGCAAGGTAGGCGCATACCAAACCCATGGATTTCCTTTTACTACTTTATTAGTAGGTGAAATCAGGAAGGCCGTGCACCCCGCGACCTCAAACACATCACCCTGCAAAGGCAGCTTCTTGACGGGCATCTTCGCAGGGACAATCTTGCGGAAGGCCGCGGGGTCATCGGTGATCACACCATTCACCCCGAGCGCTACATGGTGCTTCATGCGCTCAGGATCGTTGATGGTCCACACATAGTATTTCAGCCCCTGATCGTGGAACGCCTTCACATAAGCCTCGTCTACCATCTGATGCGCCTTGGCGGTGATACCCTGCACGTCCATCTGCTTTAAGCGCCGTGCCAGCGGCTTGGCCTCTGCCCATTTGCCCCTGGGATTCAAGTCAGTCACATAATACAATGACGTATTTACTGGTGCCTTTTGGCGCAAATACTCCAAAGCCTTGAGGCTGGCGGACTGCAACTCCACTCGCGAACCTGAAATGGTCGATTCCCTGAGCACCGCCAGGATCCGGTCGAGAAACTCAGGCAAGTCCTCCTTCAGATCAAGCAACAGAGTTTTGCCCGAGACACCCTCCTGCAGGCCCTGTTCCAAAGTTGGCACACCTGAACCGCCGAGTCTTTTGTTGAAGGCTGCGTAGTCAAATTCCCGAATGCATACTTTCCGGTGATGCGCATCGTGGAAGAGCACTAACGTGCCATCCTTGAGCATGCGCACATCAAGCTCCACCACGTCAGCCCCGGCCTTCCAAGCGGCACGAATGGCCGCCAGAGAGTTATCCGGATGGCGAATCGAGTCCCCGCGGTGCGCGATGCAATCCGCCGCCTGAAGACCAGCAAGACCGAGAAAAAGCAGGGAAATCACACGAATCATGTGTGCAGGCTAAGCCGCTGACAGAACCCGGCACAAGCGCTCCATGAAACAAACATAAAAGTCTCATCGCATCATTTATGAGGTCGAAATTCGCAAAATAAGCGTTAGAATTCCTCATGTATTGGGATTTAGATCCTACCCACATCCATAAATTTAATAAATCTTAAAATTTTATTGTCATGCAGCTATAATTTTATTTAATTTCCCATCGAATCAGCCCTCAACGTGGTTTTTCCCTGCCTGCTTGAGTCACGAATCATAAAAAAACCAACCAGCACCCCTTCTTTGAGCATGTCCCAGCCCAAAGGCCCACTCATCCAACTCGGGAAGGATCTCGAGATTGGCTATGACCAGCCCCTTGCGAAGTTCAACGAAACCGTTGAACTCTCAGGTGGCACTCACTTCCTTTTGGCTCGGAATGGCCGCGGGAAGACCACCCTGCTCAGAACCATAGCCGGCACACTGAAGCCAATATCCGGCAGCCTCAGTCACCGCGGCTTCATGCAGTATCTGCCTGAGGATATGCGCTTCGATGCGGAAATCAGCCCAACTACCATATTCCGCACCCTGCTGCACAAACACCGCCTCAAGGAGGCTCTGGAACTCGCCGAGCGCATCGAACTCGATGTGCGCAAGCCATTCGGCAAGCTATCCACCGGCAACCGGCGCAAGACCACTCTAATCACCGCGGAGTTCTCGG